>CAYFNI010000028.1:13588-24348 GCA_964344495.1 uncultured Methylococcus sp. | reverse complement strand
TTATGGGTGTAGAAAAAAAAGCAGGATCTTGTTTCACAAAGACGCTATACCGGTGGAGTTCGCGATGTTGAAGAGCCGCATTTCTTTGCGAAACATGGGTGATTGCGTTGGAAAACCCTTATGTATTTTCTAGATCCGCGCAGAGACAACGGCCGCACTGAACATGAATGGAAGGTGTGCGGAAATACCGGGTACTTGCATCCCGATTATATGAGAGCACAAATGTGAGTATAAGGCGGGCCAGGTAAGCGTAGGGTTTGGAGACGGGAAGATTCGCGGTATCACCGCTACGCGGCATAAGTTACTACCAGGGAGTGGAAGTGTAGTAACAGTGCGCGGACTAGGGAATCAACTTGGCGGCCTGCTGGTCAGCATGATACGAGGATCGCACTAACGGGGCACAAGCAACGGAAGTAAAGCCGAGCGTACGGGCAGTCTCTCCCAGATGGTCAAATTCGGCCGGTGTTACATAACGTATGACGGGGAAGTGATCACGGCTGGGTTGTAGATACTGTCCAACCGTGAGCATGTCACAGCCGTGCTTGCGGAGATCGGAGATCACCTCAATTGCTTCTTCTATGGTCTCACCCAAACCGAGCATGATGCCGGACTTCGTTGGAACTGTTGGGTTCAATCGTTTGAATTCCGATAGTAGATTGAGAGAAGTTTGATAATCGGCACCCGGACGTGCGGCTTTGTACAGGCGTGGGACAGTCTCAAGATTATGATTGAAAACATCCGGTGGATGAGATGAGAGAATGCCCAAGGCAAGGGATTGGCGAGTGCGGAAGTCAGGGGTGAGAATCTCAATGCGGGTACTGGGAGCATGTGTTCGCAATGACTGGATGCATTGGCTGAAATGAGTCGCGCCACCATCTGCAAGATCGTCGCGATTCACTGAGGTAATTACAACATATGAAAGTCCAAGTTTCTGGACAGTGATGGCCAGCGATTCGGGCTCTTTCGGATTCGGTGCCTGCGGACGACCGTGGGCGACATCACAGAACGGGCAGCGGCGAGTGCAGAGATCACCCAGCACCATGAATGTGGCGGTACCGTGAGCAAAACATTCTGAAAGATTCGGGCACGAGGCCTCTTCGCATACGCTATGAAGCTGGTGTTCGCGTAGGGTGCGCTTGATGTCGAGAACCTTTTGAGAGTTGCCGAGACGTGTTCGAATCCAGGCCGGTTTTGGCTGCGGCTCGGATGCAACGATCTTGATTGGGATTCGCCTGAGCTTATCGTGATTGCGCTGATGGGTATCAGGTGTCAAGCGTGAGGGCGCCAGAGGATCGATGGGGGCTTTCATGAACAAGTTCCAACAGATTGATCAAGACAGGTCAGCGATTGTATTAGATGAGCGGCGAGCGCCGGCGTGAACTCAGCCGACCGACCGAGAATGCCGTGCGCTTCTAGGCTGGTGACCGTTTGTCCAGCATAACCACATGGATTGATGAACGAAAAGTACGCCAGGTCGGGGTTCACATTCAAGCTGATGCCATGATAGCTACAACCCCGTGAAATCTTAAGGCCGACAGATGCAATTTTGGCATTGCCAATATAGACACCGGGCGCTCCGTCCCGCGTATGAGCAGCCAAGCCATAGCTTGCCAAAAGGCCAATGACGGCAGCCTCCAACCGCATGACCATCTGTTTCACGCCAATGTTCAGGCGACGCAAATCGATCAGGAGATAGGCCACAAGTTGACCAGGGCCGTGCCAAGTAATTTGGCCACCACGATCGGTTTTGATCAATGGAACCGAGGTTGGGTGGATGAGGTGCCGTGGGTCGCCATTCAGTCCCAAGGTGTAGACCGGGGGGTGTTCCAGCAACCAGATTTCATCCGGAGTGGTCGGTATGCGCTGGGCATTAAAGGATCGCATGGCATTCCATGTTTCCTCATAGGGAAGGGTTCCCAGATAGAGCAGACGCGTGGAATTCAATGGCCAGTGTCGAGAAAAAGCTTGGCGAGGCCAAGAAAAATGAAAAAACCCATGCCATCCGTCATCGCAGTCAGCAGGACGCTGGTGCCGACTGCGGGGTCGAGGCCCATCCGCTGTCTAACCAGCGGAATTGCGAGTCCGGTCAGCGCCGCAACCAACAGGTTGAGGAGGGTAGCAGCTGACATCACCAGGCCGAGATCAATGCTGGAATAAAGCCAGTAGGCTAACAGACCCAACACGGATCCCCAGACGAGTCCGTTCAGAAGACCAATCAGCAATTCCTTGATGACCAGACGACGGATATTGCTGGTATTGACCAGGCCCAGGGCAATCGAGCGCACAATCAGAATGCTGGTCTGATTGCCGGTATTGCCGCCGATTCCGGCCACAATCGGCATGAGTGAGGCCAGTGCGACGATCTTGACGATGGTGTCCTCGAACATGCCGATGACCCGAGTGCTCGCAAATGCAGTAACCAAGTTAATGGCTAGCCAAAGCCAGCGATTGCTGGCACTTTTCCAGACGCTGGAAAAAATGTCTTCATCTTCGATCAAGCCGGCTTCGGACAGTCGCTCCTCGTCCGACTTGCGGCGAATCAGATCGACAATAGCGTCGATGCCAAGGCGACCTTGTAGCCGGTGAGATTCATCGACAACCGGGGCGGACAGGAGGTCATAACGCTCAAAGGCTCGGGCAGCATCTTCGGCATCGTCATCCAAGCGGAAGAAAACCACATCCTGAGCCATGACGGAGGCCACGGACATATCGGGGGCGTGGGTCACCAGGCGCTTCAATGGAAGCACACCTTTGAGAACATCGCTTTCATCAACGACAAACAGTTTGTCGGTATGCTCCGGGAGTTCGCCACGTTGGCGCAGGTAACGCAAAACGACGCCGAGCGTCGTATCTGCGCGAATGGTCACCATCCCGAAGTCCATGATGGCCGCTACGCTGTCATCCGCGTAGGCCAGAACCGATTGGAGCCGCTGACGATTCTGATCGTTGAGGTTTTGCAGCAGCTCCTGCATGACCTCTTCAGGCAGGTCAGGTGCCAGGTCGGCGATTTCGTCTGTGTCGAGCTGTTCCGTAGCTGAAAGCAGCTCGTTTTTATCCATCGACGAAATGAGCGTCTCACGGACCGCGTCAGACACGTCCAGCAGGATCTGGCCGTCAAGGTCGGATTCGACCAGATTCCAGACAGTCAGCCGTTGCTCGACCGGCAATGATTCCAGAATTGAGGCAATGTCAGCGGAGTGGAGCTTGGCCAGCTTTTGCTTGATGGCAACCTGATGGCGCTTGTGCATCAGGGTCTCGACCAAATCATGGTGCGGCATGGCTTGTTGCTGCACGATGGTTTCTTCAAGCTTCTGCTTATTGAGGAGCTCGATGATCTCCTTGAGGTGCTGGCGGAGATAGTCTTCCGTAGGACTGTTGATGGCGTCAGGCAAAGGCATGGCCAATTCCCGGGATGAGCTTGTCAGAGCGCCATGAGGATATCGGGACTTGCAGTCAGGTCCTGATAGATGGCATCCAGCTGGGACTTGCTGGTGGCGATGACCGTAATGGTCACCGCTTGGTACTTGCCACCCTGACTCGGTCGGGTTTGCGTCGGTTGGTCAACGGCCAGACGGGCATGTCGCAGAACAATCTCCAGTACCTTCGCTTCAAATGTGTCCGTGGCATGGCCGAAGGCTTTGACCGGAAACTCACAGGGGAACTCAAGCAAGGTTTCCGTATTGCCGCTGTTCATCGCATTCTCCATGGGGTTGGGTTGCCAGAAGGATGGGGCCGACGAAGGGGTTTTGCCGGCGCTAGCGATGGGCTGCGCCTTGCCTTAGCTGGGCCTTATAGGCTTGATAATCCGCCTGAATGAGCTTCCAAACCGGACCGGGCTCGGCATCGCCGACGGGGCGACCGTCAAGGTCGATCACCGCCAGCACTTCGCGAGTGGAGCTGGTCATCCAGATTTCATCCGCCTCATGCAGTTCAGCCAAGCCAAAGTGGCGTTCCTCGACCGGAATGCCGCGCTGTATGGCGAGCTCGAGAACCAGGTCACGCGTGATGCCGGGAAGAATGAAATCACCCTTCGGAGGTGTGATCAGGGTTCCCTTACGGATGATGATGATGTTGCTGGCAGCCCCCTCCAGAACCATCCCATCCCTGACGAGGATGGCTTCAGCCGCACCGGCATCAACCGCCTCCTGTCGCAGCAGCACATTGGAGAGCAGCGTGATAGCCTTGATGTTGCAGCGATCCCAGCGAATATCGGTGACGGTGATGGCCTTGATGCCGTCCAGGGGAATAGGGGCAATCGGCGAGCACATCGCAAAGACTGTGGCGCTGATCTCGGCCGGAATGGCATGATCCCGCTTGCTGTAGGTGCCACGGGTGACCTGCAGATAAATGGATTGATCGTGTTGACCCGTGATGAGCCGATCAAAGATGGCGGCCCATTGCTCGTCGTCAAGCGGGGACTGCATGCGAATGCCGTTCAGGCTTTGATCGAGCCGCCGCAGGTGTTCGGCCAGTCGCAGGGGGCGTCCGCCGTACACCGGGATCACCTCATAGACGCCATCGCCAAATAGAAACCCACGATCAAGCACCGAGATCCTGGCTTCGCTGAGTGGTAAAAACTGGCCATTAAGGTAAATGGTCGATTCCTGTAATGACATGGGCGTGATGGTCCTTATTTCTTGATCTGCATAGCGATTTCGTCAAACAGCCGCTTGAAGATGCCTCCCTTCTCGACGCTCTCAAGCGCGACCAGATCTTCATGGGCAATGACTTCATTGTTGAAGCTGACCTTGACGTCACCCAATTTGTCGCCTGCCTGGACCGGTGCGACGCTCTTGTTATCGACTTCCATGCTGGCTTTAAGACTGTCGTACTGGCCGCGTGGGAAGGTGACATAAAAATCCTGTTTCAGGCCGGCCGGAACCAGTGATTCCGTCCCCTTCCAGACATGCGCATCGGTGAGCTTGACCTGACCCTTGTAGAGGGGACGGGTTTCATAATATTTGAAGCCGTAGTTCAGCAATTCAGCATTGGTGCTGGCGCGGGCCTTGTCGCTGGTGGTACCCATCACGACCGAGATCAGTCGCATGTTGTTGCGAACCGCCGAAGCGACCAGGCAATAGCCGGCGCCCTCGGTATGCCCGGTCTTGACGCCATCGACGGTGGGGTCAAGCCATAACAGCCGATTACGGTTGGGCTGCTTGATATTGTTGTAGGCAAACTCTTTCATCGCATGCCATTTGTAGTAGGCAGGGAACTCGGCGATCAGCGCCCGCGTCAGGACGGCGACATCGCGAGCACTGGTGAAATGGTTTGGATCCGGCAACCCCATGCTGTTGACGTAGTGCGTGTTGGGCATGCCGAGCCGGGCGGCGGTGGCGTTCATCAGTTCCGCAAATGCAGTTTCATCGCCAGAGATGCGTTCAGCCAGAGCGATACTGGCATCGTTGCCGGACTGAATGATCATGCCTTTGACCAAATTCTCGATCGCCACGGCGCTGCCGGGCTCGGCAAACATGCGCGAACCCTCGGCCTTGGCGGCTTTCTCGCTGATCTGCGCCATATCGTCCAGCTGCAGCTTGTTGTTGGCCAGCTCGTTGAACGTGATGTACGCCGTCATGATCTTGGTCAGGCTGGCGGGTTCCAGACGCTCATCCGCGTTTTGTTCGGCCAGTACCCGCCCGCTATTGGCATCCATCAGCAGATAAGCCTTGGCTGCGATCGGCGGCGGTCCCGGAATCGGGGCAACTTCAGCGTGGGTATCCCGAAGCAAAAGGATGGCGAGGCTGACCAGCAGCAGATGGAAAGGTTTGGAAGTCAAGGCGGATCTCCCCTTGCGGGAATCAAAGGATTCATCCGATTGTAGCACGGGGGCTGGGCGCGGCGACCCGTGCGCCGAACCGGCCGAAGTTTAGCTTTGGATGGCCATGGTGTAATGTACCCGATTTGTGATGGGGCCAGTCTGTGCCCGATAACCGCTCATGTTTTATTCCGAAGATTTCGATGTGATCGTGGTCGGTGGCGGCCACGCCGGAACTGAGGCGGCCCTCGCGGCAGCGCGGGCCGGGTGCCAGACTTTGCTGCTGACCCAGAATATAGAGACATTGGGGCAGATGAGCTGCAATCCGGCCATCGGCGGGATTGGCAAAGGGCATCTGGTCAAGGAGGTCGATGCCTTGGGCGGCCTGATGGCCCGGGCAGCCGACCGGGCGGGCATCCACTTTCGGGTGCTGAATGCCAGCAAGGGGCCCGCAGTACGGGCGACTCGAGCGCAGGCGGATCGTCTTCTCTACCGCAGGGCCGTTCGACAGGCGCTCGAAAATCAGCCCAACCTCAAGATTTTTCAGCAGTCGGTGGCTGATCTGGTGGTTGACCAGCAGCGTGTGGTAGGGGTCATGACTCAGATTGGTCTGCGCTTTTCCGCGCGGAGTGTGGTGCTGACCGTGGGCACGTTCCTCGCCGGGCGCATCCACGTCGGACTGCAGAATTATGAGGGGGGGCGCATGGGTGACCCCCCCGCCAACGAGCTTTCGGCTCGCTTGCGCGATCTGGGTTTGCGCGTCGGTCGCCTCAAGACCGGGACTCCGCCCCGCATTGATGGCCGCAGCCTCGATTATTCGGTCATGACCGAGCAGCCGGGCGATGCGCCGGTGCCTGTATTTTCCTTTCTCGGGCATCGTGATCACCATCCGCGGCAGGTGTCGTGTCACATCACACGCACCAATGAGCGTACGCACGCAATCATCCGGAGCGGGCTGGACCGATCGCCCATGTATGCCGGTGTCATCGAGGGGGTGGGACCGCGTTATTGTCCATCGATTGAGGACAAGGTCGTTCGCTTTGCCGACAAGGATTCGCACCAGATTTTTGTCGAGCCGGAGGGGCTGCATACCCACGAAATCTATCCCAATGGCTTGTCGACCAGTTTGCCCTTTGACGTCCAGCATGAGGCGATTCGTTCAATCCGGGGCTTCGAGAGGGCACATATCACCCGGCCCGGTTACGCCATCGAATACGATTATTTCGACCCCCGAGATCTCCAGTCCTCGCTGGAAACCAAGCCGCTGGCGGGGTTGTTTTTTGCTGGTCAGATCAATGGCACCACCGGTTATGAGGAGGCAGCGGCGCAGGGATTGATTGCAGGTCTGAATGCGGCAATGCGTGCTCAGGGCCGTGAACCTTGGACACCGGGGCGCGGTGAAGCCTACATCGGGGTGCTGATTGACGATCTGATTTCCCGTGGCACCGTGGAGCCATACCGCATGTTCACCAGTCGGGCGGAGTACCGCCTGCTGCTGCGTGAAGACAATGCCGACCATCGATTGACGCCCCGGGGGCGGGCACTCGGCTTGGTCGATGACGACCGCTGGAGCGCTTTCGAGGGTAAGCAAGCCGCTATCGAACAGCTAACATCGCAGTTGGCTGCCCAGTGGGTGCGGCCCAACTCGGCCTCGGCCCGGCAGATCGAGCCGCTGCTGTCGGCGCCCCTCACACGCGAGACCAATCTGCTGGAGTTGGTGCGGCGCCCCGAACTGACGATCCATCAGGTCCTGGCGCTGGCGTCAGCCGCCGAGGATGCCTGGGATGTGCAGGCGCTTGAGCAGGTCGAAATCCAGACCAAATATCAGGGCTACATTGATCGCCAGCAGGTCGAGATCGAGCGTTTGCAGCGTTATGAAGGGTGGCGCCTGCCCGAGCAGTTCGATTACGCCGGGGTGATCGGCCTGTCCAATGAGGTTCGGGAAAAATTGCGCGTACAGCAGCCTCAAACGGTCGGACAGGCTTCCCGGATTCCCGGCGTCACGCCGGCAGCGGTGTCGCTGCTGCTGGTGCATCTGAAGAAGAAAAGTGCATGACGGGCGAGCGGGAGGCAGCGAAGCAGCGCCTGTTAATGGGGCTGGACGCACTGGGCGTAGGCATGGGCGAGGACGACGCGGAGGCGCAGATGGCGTTCCTGTCAATCCTGCAAAAGTGGGGGCAGACGTTCAATCTGACGGCGATCAGGGATATGCGTGCGGCAGTCGATTTGCATCTGCTGGACTCGCTGGCGATCAGTCCTTTTCTGAGCGGCGCATCCATCCTTGATGTGGGGACCGGTGCTGGATTGCCGGGGATTCCGTTGGCGATTCTGCACAAGGACAAGCAGTTCGTATTGCTGGACAGCAGCGCCAAAAAAATCCGCTTTGTCCGTCAGGCTGTCATGACGCTGGGCCTGAAGAATGTCGAGGCCGTGGCGGCCCGGGTGGAGGCGTACAGGCCGTCCGCCCGGTTTGATGTCATATTGACGCGCGCATTTGCCGGCTTGCCTGAAATTTGGGGGCTCACCGAGCGGCTGCTGTCACCGAAGGGGCGAATGCTGGCCATGAAGGGACGCTTTCCCGACGGGGAACTGCAGGGGCTTCCCTGTCCGGGTTACGAAGTACATGCATTGACAGTTCCGGGGCTGGAGGCTGAGCGCCACCTCGTGGAAATGAGGGCGGAATAGCACTATGGGCAAGATCATTGCGGTCGCGAATCAGAAAGGCGGTGTAGGCAAGACGACCACCAGTGTCAATCTGTCGGCAGCGCTGGCGGCGATGGGCTATCGGGTTTTGCTGGTCGATCTCGACGCACAGGGCAATGCGACCATGGGCTGCGGGGGCGACAAGAATCAGCTGGAACATACCGCCTATGAGGTGCTGACCGGACGTTGCTTCATGGGCGACGCCATCATTCATACCGATGAGGAGGGGCTGGACCTGTTGCCGGGCAATGCCGATCTCACCGCAGTGCAGGTCGAGTTGATGGACCGCATCGGGCGTGAGCGGGTCCTCTCCGAGGCTCTGGTCAGCTGTCGGGATGATTACCACTTCATTTTCATTGATTGCCCGCCGGCACTGAATATTTTGACGCTCAACGCATTGGTGTCTGCGGATAGCGTACTGATTCCCATGCAGTGCGAGTACTACGCGCTGGAAGGGCTTTCAGACCTGGTTGGGACGCTGCAGAATGTTCAGGAGATGATCAATCCCAACCTCGAGATTGAGGGGTTGCTGCGGACCATGTTCGATAACCGGAGTCGTCTGGTGGCCGAGGTTGCGGCCCAGTTGGACCAGCATTTTGGTGCTCAGGTGTTCGAAACCGTGATCCCGCGCAATATCCGGCTGGCGGAAGCGCCCAGCCACGGGCAATCCATCGTCAAGTACGATCGCGGGTCAAAGGGCGGTCAGGCCTATGTGGCGCTTGCCGAGGAGCTGGTGCGTCGCAATCAGTCAACGAGTTAGAAAAACGCGAACATGACAGTAAAAAAACGAGGCTTGGGTCGGGGTTTGGATGCCCTTTTGGGGGGTGCCAAGCTGGAGGGCGCGACCGAGCGTCTGCGCGTGGTCGGGGTAGATAAGTTGGCGCCCAGCGTGTTTCAGCCGCGCAAGGAGATGGATCCGGGGCGTCTGCAGGAACTGGCCGACTCGATCAGTGCCCAGGGCATCGTGCAGCCGGTCGTCGTGCGTGAAATCGAGGCGGAGCGGTTTGAGATCATCGCCGGTGAGCGCCGCTGGCGGGCCTCGCAGTTGGCCGGCCTCGGCGAGATTCCCGTCATCGTGCGGAAGGTGTCTGATCAGGCTGCCTTGGCGATTGCCTTGATCGAGAATATCCAGCGCGAGAATCTGAATGCCATGGAGGAGGCAGAGGCGCTCAAGCGGCTGCTGGATGAGTATCGCATGACCCATCAGCAGCTGGCCGATGCCGTCGGTAAATCGCGTGTCTCGATCACCAACCTTCTGCGGCTCAATGATCTGCAAGGCGAGGTAAAGGATTTGCTGGCGTCGGGGCTGATCGAAATGGGGCACGCCCGGGCATTGCTTGGCCTTGAGTCGGACTTACAGTCTTCAATGGCCCGTCGCGTGGTGGAGCGGCAGTTGACGGTGCGGGCGGTGGAGCAACTGGTCCAGCAGCTCAAGGAGGGAGAGGCCGCCGCACCGCCCGCGAAGGTGGCCTCCCCCGTGCGGCGTGATCCGGATATTCGGCGGCTTGAGGACGATGTTTCGGCCCAGATTGGAGCGCCCGTATCTATTCGGCATGGCCGCAAAGGGGCGGGCCAGATTGTCATCAAATACAGCAGCCTCGACGAATTGGATGGCGTTTTGGCGCGCCTGCGCAAGCAGTCCGACGATTGATGTTCATGGTCTCGGCTGCTATTATTCAAGCGATAGCGAATATCCGGTGAGCGCCGGTGCGGTCTTATTTTCCAATCGTACGGTGGGTTCTGGTCGCGCAGGCAGCCGCGGCCTTGCTCTCTGCCTTGGTGGCGGGGCTCCTGTCGGGGCCGCTTGCAGCCCTCTCTGCGGTCGTCGGGGGGCTCGGGGCGCTGGTGCCCAATATCGGCTTTTCGCAAAGTTTCGGCGTTCGCGATGACCGTCGGACCGCCAGGCAGGTCGTTCGTGCCTTTTATCGCGGCGAACTGATCAAGCTGCTATTGGCGGTGGTTTTTTTTGGCATCGTTTTCAGTCTGCCGGGTCTGCGGGCGGATGCGTTGCTGGGTGGATTTGTTTTCACCCTCTCGGTTTTCTGGTTTGCGCTGTTGGTGCGCAGCAAAAATTTATAGTGGGTAATACGCATGGCTAGTGAAGCGCACGGTGGCGGCGGCGCGACCGGATACATCGTCCATCACCTCACGCCGCTCTCTGTGGGCGAGGGTTTCTGGACGCTGCATCTTGATACCCTGTTTTTCTCCGTGGCCCTCGGTGGTTTCTTTTTGTTGCTGTTCAAGCGTGCAGCCGACAAGGCGACGGCCGGAATTCCCGGGCCGTTCCAGACCTTCGCGG
>CAYFNI010000028.1:0-13578 GCA_964344495.1 uncultured Methylococcus sp. | reverse complement strand
ACCCAGGTCAAGGATGCTTTCCATGGGAAGAGCCAGTTGATCGCTCCGCTGTCGCTGAGTATCTTCGTCTGGATTTGGCTCATGAATTTCATGGACTTGATTCCGGTCGATCTGTTGCCGCTGATCGGGTCCGCCATGGGGCTCGAGTACCTGAGATCGGTGCCCAGTACCGACCTTAATGCGACGTTTGGCATGTCGATTTCTGTGTTCTTCCTGATCATGTTCTACAGCATCAAGGTGAAGGGACCTGTCGGGTTTGCCAAGGAAATGCTGCTGACACCCTTCGGCAAATGGATGATCCCGTTCAACCTTCTGCTCAAGGTCGTTGAGGAGGTCGCGCGGCCTGTTTCGCTGGCCCTGCGACTGTTCGGTAACATGTATGCGGGTGAGTTGATCTTTATCCTGATCGCTCTCTTGCCTTGGTTTGTGCAGCCGATCCTGAGTTTCCCTTGGGCGGTATTCCACATTTTGATCATTACGTTACAGGCTTTCATCTTCATGGTATTGACCATCGTCTATCTGAGTCTGGCGCATGAAGACCATTAATCCGACTTCTTATTAATCTCAGTTTGTCCTCTGGAGGAATCATGGAAATCGCATCTATCGCAAACGTACAGGGTCTGACCGCCATTGCTGTGGGCATCATTCTTGGAGCTGGCGCATTGGGAACCGCCATCGGCTTTGGCATTCTGGGTGGCAAGTTTCTGGAAGGCGCGGCGCGTCAGCCGGAGCTGGTTCCCTTGTTGCAGGTCAAGATGTTCATCGTTGCAGGTCTGCTTGACGCAGTCACGATGATCGGTGTCGGTCTGGCGCTGTTCTTCACCTTCGCCAATCCCTTCCTGTCCGCGCTGAAGGGCTAAAACCCGGCGACCGGCAAACACCGACCAAGCGAGGAGACCCCTGTGAGTATCAACGCAACCCTGATCGGCCAGATGATCACGTTTGCGCTTCTGGTGTGGTTCACCATGAAGTACGTGTGGCCGCCGCTGATGCAGGCCCTGGAAGAGCGAAAGAAGAAAATCGCCGAAGGCTTGGCGGCGGCTGAGAAAGGTCAGCATGAGATGGACTTGGCCGAGAAGCGGGCGACGGGTCTGCTGCGCGAGGCCAAGGATCAGGCGGCCGATATCGTCAGTTTGGCGCAGAAACGTGCGGGTGAGCTGGTCGAGGAATCCAAGCAGTCAGCCAAGCAGGAAGGCGAGCGGATTGTGACCGCAGCCCGGGCCGAGGTTGATCGTGAAGTCCAGAAAGCCAAGGAAGATCTGCGTAAGCAGGTGGCCGAGCTGGCCATTGGGGCCGCAGGACAGATCCTCAAGAAGGAAGTCGACCGCAGTCAGCACAAGGACATCATTGATAACCTTGGCAAGTCATTGGGCGAAAAGTAATGGCTGAACTGATTACGCTCGCAAGACCCTACGCGGTGGCGGTTTTCAAGCAAGCCAAACAGACCGGTACGGCTGATATTTGGTCCGAGCAATTGGCGTTTCTGTCCGCTGTCATGGCCGATCAGCGCATGCAGAGGGCCGCAGCCAATCCGAAGGCCAAGCGAGAGGATTTCACCAAAGCCTTCATGCAGTTGTGTGAGGGTCATATGAATCCAGAAGGGCAGAATTTTGTCCGTTTGCTGATTCAGAACCATCGGCTGGACCTGGTGGGAGAGATCGCTACATTGTATGCGCAATATCGCGCTGAAGATGAGGGCTATGTCGATGTCAAAGTGGCTTCGGCCTTTGATTTGACGGCGGACGAACTGAAGCAGCTTTCCAAAACCCTTGATACCGTACTTGGCAAGAAGAGCAAGATCGAAGTTGCAGTCGATGAGAGCCTGATTGGCGGGGTTTTCATTCGGGCCGGCGACCGGGTGATCGATGCCTCATTGCGTGGCCAGCTTGAGCGGTTGGCAAAGAATCTCAGGAATTAATGCGAGAAAAGAATTATGCAGCTGAATCCATCCGAAATCAGTGACCTTATCAAGGCCAAGATCGAAAATTTCGAGCTGGGCGTGGAGTCACGGAGTGAAGGCACCATTGTCAGTCTCACTGACGGCATTGTGCGAGTGCACGGCCTCTCCGACGTCATGCAGGGCGAAATGGTGGAGTTTCCCGGCAACACCTATGGCATGGCGCTGAACCTGGAAAGAGATTCGGTTGGCGCTGTAGTGCTGGGTGCTTACGAGCATCTGGCAGAGGGTGATGCCGTTCGCTGCACGGGCCGCATTCTGGATGTGCCGGTCGGTGAAGGATTGCTGGGTCGCGTCGTGGATGCATTGGGCCGCCCCATTGACGGCAAGGGGCCGATGGCCGAAGCGGGACGCTCCCCGATTGAAAAAATCGCACCGGGCGTTATCGCACGCCAATCGGTCGATCAGCCGCTGCAGACGGGCTTGAAAGCTATTGATTCCATGATTCCGGTAGGTCGCGGGCAACGTGAGCTGATTATCGGCGACCGCCAGACGGGCAAGACCGCGATTGCAATCGATGCGATCATCAATCAGAAAGGTACGGGCGTTAAGTGCATTTATGTGGCCATTGGACAAAAGCAGTCCTCTATTGCCAACGTGGTCCGCAAACTGGAAGAACACGGCGCAATGGCCCACACTATCGTGGTTGCCGCATCGGCTTCGGAATCGGCTGCCTTGCAGTTCATCGCACCCTATGCAGGATGCGCCATGGGCGAATTCTTCCGTGATCGGGGTGAAGACGCGCTGATTATTTATGACGATCTGACCAAACAGGCATGGGCATATCGCCAGATTTCACTCCTGCTGCGTCGTCCGCCGGGTCGTGAAGCCTACCCCGGTGATGTCTTCTACCTTCACTCTCGCTTGCTGGAGCGCGCATCCAGAATCAATGCCGAGGAAGTCGAAAAGCTCACCGGAGGCAAGGTGAAGGGCAAGACCGGCTCTCTGACAGCGTTGCCGATCATTGAAACCCAGGCCGGTGACGTGTCCGCATTCGTGCCGACCAACGTGATCTCGATTACTGATGGCCAGATTTATCTGGAAACCAGTCTGTTCAACGCCGGTGTGCGGCCGGCAGTGAATGCCGGTTTGTCCGTATCGCGCGTGGGCGGTGCAGCTCAGACCAAAATCATCAAAAAACTGGGTGGCGGTATCCGTCTGGATCTTGCCCAGTTCCGCGAACTCGCGGCTTTCGCCCAGTTTGCATCTGACCTTGATGAAGCCACGCGCAAGCAGATCGAGCGTGGCCAGCGTGTAACTGAAATCATGAAGCAGAGCCAGTACTCGCCCTTGAGCGTGGCACAAATGGCCGTTTCCCTGTTTGCCGCCAACGAAGGCTTCCTCGACGACCTGCCCGTCAACAAGGTCCGTGATTTCGAAGATGGACTGCAGGGCTACATGAAGTCCGAACACGCCAAACTGCTGGATACGATCAACCAGACAGGGGATTACAGTGACGAGATCCGCAAGACCTTGTCCGAAGCCGTAACCAAGTACAAAGCCACCCACACCTGGTAAGAGAGCGCCATGGCCGTTGGAAAAGAAATTCGTGTGAAGATCGCGAGTATCAAGAATACTCAGAAAATCACGCGGGCGATGGAAATGGTGGCGGCCAGTAAAATGCGAAAAACACAGGATCGCATGCTGGCAACGCGCCCCTACTCGAAGAAGATTGCCCAGATCATCAAGCACCTCGCCACTGCCAATCCGGAATACCGTCACCCTTACACGATGGCACGGCCGGTCAAAGAAGTCGGCGTGATTGTGGTGTCGTCGGACCGTGGATTGTGCGGTGGATTGAATGCCAACCTGTTCAGGTTGGCGTTACGACGCATGCGCGAATGGTCCGATCAGGGCAACGGTGTCCGTTTGAGCATCGTCGGACAAAAAGGCGCGAGCTTTTTCAATTCCATCGGCGCGAACATTGCGGCGCAGGCGACTCGTTTGGGAGACAAACCGCATCTGGAAGATATCGTGGGCGTCATCAAGGTGATGCTCGATGAATTCGCCGAGGGCAAGGTTGATGAAGTCCATCTGCTCTACAACGAATTCGTCAACACGATGACCCAGAAGCCACGTCTGATCAAGCTGTTGCCGGTCAGTCCGGAGGAGATCTCCGAAGAATCCAAAGGCCAGTGGGACTACATCTACGAGCCGGATGCCAAGCAGGTTCTTGATCAATTGCTGGTGCGTTACGTCGAGTCCCTGGTCTTCCAGGGCTTGGTTGAAAACAACGCTTGTGAGCAGGCGGCGCGGATGGTGGCCATGAAGAGCGCATCGGACAATGCCGGCAAACTGATCAAGGAACTGCAGTTGATCTACAACAAGGCACGTCAGGCGGCCATCACGCAGGAAATCGCCGAAATCGTGGGCGGCGCGGCGGCGGTGTGATCCCGTATTTGCAAGAAATTCGATACAGGTTTTAAAGAGGACAACAATGAGTTCGGGCAAAATCGTACAGATTATTGGTGCCGTTGTAGACGTCGAGTTCCCGCGTGAATCGCTGCCGAAAGTCTACGATGCACTGAAGGTCGAAGAAGCGGGTTTGATTCTGGAAGTCCAGCAACAGCTCGGTGACGGTATCGTCAGAACCATCGCCATGGGAAGTACCGATGGCCTCAAGCGAGGTCTGGATACGGTCAACACAGGTGCAGCGATATCGGTTCCGGTCGGCACCAAGACCCTCGGTCGCATCATGAACGTTCTGGGCGACCCCATTGACGAAAAGGGGCCGATTGGCGAAGAGGTGCGCTGGGGTATTCATCGCAAGGCACCTTCGTATGAAGACCAGGCTGCGGCCAACGAACTGCTCGAAACCGGTATCAAGGTGATCGACCTGGTGTGCCCGTTCGCCAAGGGTGGCAAGGTAGGTTTGTTCGGTGGTGCAGGTGTGGGCAAAACCGTCAACATGATGGAGCTGATCCGCAACATCGCTATCGAGCATAGCGGCTATTCGGTCTTTGCCGGTGTCGGCGAACGTACCCGTGAAGGTAATGACTTTTACCACGAGATGAGCGAGGGCGGGGTTCTGGATAAGGTATCCCTCGTGTATGGCCAGATGAATGAGCCGCCGGGCAACCGTCTGCGGGTGGCGCTAACCGGCCTGACCATGGCGGAATACTTCCGCGATGAGGGTCGTGACGTGCTGCTGTTCATCGACAACATTTACCGTTACACCCTGGCGGGTACTGAAGTATCGGCACTGCTGGGCCGCATGCCCTCTGCGGTGGGCTACCAGCCCAACCTCGCCGAAGAAATGGGTGTGTTGCAGGAGCGAATTACTTCTACCAAGGTCGGTTCGATCACCTCCATCCAGGCGGTCTACGTACCGGCCGACGACTTGACCGATCCGTCTCCGGCCACGACCTTTGCGCACCTGGATGCGACCGTGGTGCTTTCGCGTCAGATTGCGGAACTGGGCATCTACCCCGCCGTCGATCCGCTCGACTCGACCAGCCGTCAGCTCGACCCGCTGGTGGTAGGACAGGAGCACTATCAGGTGGCACGCAAGGTTCAAAGCACCCTGCAGCGATACAAGGAACTCCGCGACATCATCGCCATCCTCGGTATGGACGAACTGTCTGAAGAAGACAAGTTGACCGTATCCCGGGCGCGCAAGATTCAACGCTTCCTGTCGCAACCGTTCTTCGTGGCCGAAGTCTTCACCGGCGCACCCGGCAAATACGTCTCCCTGAAAGATACGATCGCTGGGTTCAAGGGTATCGTCGAAGGCGAGTTCGACGATGTGCCCGAGCAGGCCTTCTATATGGTGGGCAGCGTCGATGAGGCCCTGGAAAAGGCCAAGAAACTTGCCGCCTGATTCCGCTAGCGCAAAGAGGTCACCATCATGGCGATGACGATACATGTCGATATCGTAAGCGCGGAATCGGAAATCTACTCCGGTTTGGCGGAATTGGTCGTCGCCCCGGCTGAAATGGGCGAAGTTGGTATTGCAGCGCGACACGCACCATTTCTGACCCGGCTGAAACCCGGCGAAGTCAGGGTCAAAGTCAGCAGCAACGAGATGCACCCGTTCTACATCTCGGGCGGCCTTCTTGAGGTGCAGCCGCATGTGGTGACCATCCTCGCCGATTCTGCCGTGCGGGCCAAAGATATTGATGAGGCGGCTGCGCTGGAAGCCAAGCGCAAGGCTGAGGAAATGCTCTCCGACAAGTCCGGCAAGATCGATTACGCCGTGGCACAGGCGCAACTGGCTGAGGCCGTGATGCAGTTGCGAACCTTGGAAAAATACCGAACCGGTCGGGCCTGAAACTGATTCAGACCCACCAAACCCGGCATGGCAGGAGTGCTCGCACGAGTCGCTCGGCCATGTCGGGTTTTTTTATCTGCGGGGTAGACCCAAACGCCGCTCCGTTTCCTTCCCATTTACCGCACGCCTGGGGTCATCATGAGTCTTGAAGTCATTATCCTTGCCGCAGGGCAAGGCACCCGCATGCGTTCTGCGCTCCCCAAGGTCCTGCACCGGGTCGGACAGCAGCCGCTGTTGGAGCATGTGTACACACTGGCCACCGCGTTGAAGCCGGACATGATCTCCATCATCTACGGGCATGGTGGTGAGCAGGTGTTAGAGCAGCTGTCCCATCTGGACGTGAACTGGGTTGAACAGCGCGAACGATTGGGTACCGGACATGCCGTAATGCAGTTGGCCGACACCATCAATGAAGCCGCCACAGTCCTGATCCTCTACGGCGATGTGCCGCTGCTGGGGCAGCCCACCGTAGAAAAGTTGCTTGGTCTCACCCGCGATGGCAGCGTCGGCCTGTTAACCGTGACGCTGGAGAATCCCTATGGCTACGGCCGCATTGTCCGTTCGGCGGAGGGCGAAGTCCTCAGGATCGTTGAGGAGAAGGATGCCACGGTGGACGAGCGCAGCATTCGCGAAGGCAACACCGGTATCCTGGCGCTGAACGGCGGACAGTTGAAGCAGTGGCTCAAGCGACTGAACAACAATAATGCCCAAGGCGAATACTATTTGACCGATGTCATCGGACTGGCCGTGGCAGATGGCATCAGCGTCAAGACCACCCAGGCTACAGGGGTCGATGAAGTTCTGGGCGTCAATGATCGCAGCCAACTGGCGCACCTGGAGCGCGTCTACCAGCAAGCGGCAGCGGAACGACTGATGACGCTGGGCGTCACCCTGCGTGATCCGGCGCGACTGGACATTCGAGGACAACTGCAGCACCTTGGACAGGATATTGAAATCGACGTCAATGTCGTGTTCGAGGGTAACGTCAGCCTGGGGGACCGGGTCAAGATTGGCCCCCATGTCGTGATCCGTGACAGCGTGATCGGCGATGACGTGGAAATTCTGTCCCATTCGCTCATTGATCAGGCGACGGTCGGTGCCGGTTGCCGAATCGGCCCGTTCGCGCGGTTGCGGCCGGAAACGGTTTTGGCCGCACAGGTCCATGTCGGTAATTTTGTCGAAATCAAGAAATCCACCGTGGCCGATCGTTCCAAGATCAACCACCTCAGCTACGTGGGCGATGCCAGCGTCGGCCGGGATGTCAACATTGGTGCTGGGACCATCACCTGCAACTACGATGGCGTGAACAAATTCCGTACCGTCATCGAGGATGGCGCCTTCATTGGTTCCGATACCCAACTCGTCGCGCCGGTCACCATCGGCCGGCAGGCCACCATCGGCGCGGGATCGACCATCACCAAGGATACCCCGCCCGACACGCTGACACTCAGTCGCGTCAAACAGATCAGCCTTGACGGCTGGCAGCGTCCGAGCAAGAAAAAGGAGCAATAAGGCATGTGTGGCATTGTCGGTGCCGTCGCCTTCAGAAACATCACTCCGGTGTTGCTGGAAGGTCTGCGGCGATTGGAATATCGCGGTTATGACTCTGCCGGTGTGGCGGTTCTGGACAGCCAGGGAGCGCTGGTCAGGGTGCGTAGGCTAGGCAAGATCAAGTCGCTCGAAGAGGCGCTGTCCGTCACGCCCGCCGAGGGCGCCATCGGCATCGCCCATACCCGCTGGGCGACTCATGGTGCCCCTTCCGAGCGCAATGCCCATCCGCATCTCTGCCGCGAAGCGGTGGCCGTCGTCCACAACGGCATCATCGAGAACCACGACGCGTTGCGGAGCGAATTGTCGGCCAAGGGCTACAGGTTTGAATCCGAAACCGACACGGAGACCATTGTTCACCAGATCCACGACTTTCTGGAGGATGGTATCGCCTTGCTGGAAGCGGTTCGCAAGACCTGCGAAAAATTGCAGGGGGCTTACGCCATCGGCGTGATTTCCACCGGCAACCCGGGCCGCCTGATCACCGCGCGGCACGGGAGCCCACTGGTGATCGGTCTGGGCGAAGGCGAAAACTTTATCGCCTCTGACATCTTTGCCCTGGTGGGCGAGACTCAGCGGTTTGTCTTTCTGGAAGATGGCGATATCGCCGAACTGACCACCGACAGCGTCACGATCTACGACCAACAGGGCCGGCGGGTGGAGCGACCGGTGCATGAAACCGGTCTGGCTGCCGATGCAGTCGAACGGGGCGAATACCGCCATTACATGCAGAAGGAAATCCACGAGCAGCCGATGGCCATCGGCAAGACGCTTGAGGGCCGGATCCACGCGGGGCAGGTGTTGGATGCCGCTTTCGGACCTCAGGCAACCGCCGCCTTTGACCACATCAAGGCGGTGCAGATTGTCGCCTGCGGTACCAGCTATCATGCCGGCATGGTCGCGCGTTACTGGTTGGAGGACATCGCCGGCCTGCCGTGCAATGTCGAGGTTGGCAGCGAATTCCGCTATCGCCGGCATGTCGTCCTCCCGGGCACCCTGTTCGTCAGTATTTCCCAGTCAGGGGAGACCGCCGACACGCTGGCGGCTCTCAAAATCGCCAAGGAGCTGGGCTATAGCCACACGTTGGCGATTTGCAACGTCCCGGAAAGCTCCATTGTCCGGGGGTCCGATTCCAGTCTCATGACCCGGGCCGGACCCGAGGTCGGGGTCGCATCGACCAAGGCGTTTACTACCCAGTTGGTTGCTCTGCTGCTGCTGGTGCTGGCTCTGGGGCGGCGTCAGGGGCTGTCGCGTCAGCGGGAAGCCGAGATCGTGGCCGAACTGGAATCCCTGCCACAGCACATTCAGGCGGTCCTGTGTCTTGAAAATGACATTCGTCACTGGGCTGAGCAGTTTGGGGACAAGCACCACGCCCTGTATCTCGGGCGCGGACCGCAGTATCCGGTTTCGATGGAAGGCGCGCTCAAGCTCAAAGAGATTTCCTACATCCATGCCGAAGCTTATCCCTCGGGAGAACTCAAGCATGGCCCGCTGGCGCTGATCGACGATCAGATGCCGGTGATTGCCGTGGCCCCCAATGACGAACTGCTGGAAAAACTCAAGTCCAATCTGCAGGAAGTCCATGCTCGCGGTGGGCAGCTGTTTGTCTTTGCGGATGCCGGGGCGATCATGGAGCACATTGCGGGCGTCAACCTGTTGCGCGTGGCGGAGACCGATGAAATCGTCGCGCCGATTGTCTTTACCGTCCCCTTGCAGTTGCTGGCCTACCATGTGGCCCTGATCAAGGGCACCGATGTGGATCAGCCGCGTAATCTGGCCAAGTCGGTGACGGTGGAGTAATTCGTCAGCAGTGCGCTGATAACGGCTGCATCAGGCTTGAAGTCGGACCAATGCTCAAAAATTTGCATCGCGAGCGGCACGAGGATTTCCACGCCATCAACGATGGAGTAGCCATATCCCCTGGCTGTTGCCCAGCACCGACTACATGATCACTCCCTGACCTCAGGTCTTACTCGCTGTGCGAAATCTCATTGTTATCCTGGGCGATCAACTGAATCTTGATGCCTCCGCCTTCGACGGCTTCGACCCGGCGCTGGATCTGATCTGGATGGCTGAAGTTGAGGAAGAGTCGACACATGTGTGGTCGAGCAAACCCAGAATAGCCGTATTTCTGGCTGCTATGCGTCATTTCAGGGCCAAACTCGAAACAAGGCAGTGGCCGTGTGCATATCGGGTGCTGGAGGATCCCGAGAACCGCGGCGCACTGGCTGCGGAATTGGACCTGGCCATTCAGCGGCATTCCCCCGCTCAGCTCATCATGACTGCGCCCGGCGACTGGCGCGTACTTCAGGCGATCAGACAGGTCGCGCAGCAGCATCATGTACCGCTCGACGTGAGAGATGACCGTTCCTTTTTTTCAACGGTACGGGAGTTCGCCTCCTTTGCAGCGGGTCGGGCACAACCACGCATGGAGTATTGGTACCGGGCCCTCCGCAAACAGCACAACATCCTGATGGACGAAGGTCATCCCGTGGGTGGACGGTGGAACTTTGACACTGAAAACCGACGTTCTTTTGGCAAGGAGGGTCCGAAAGCAGCGGTCAAACCGATCAGTTTTACCCCTGATCCCACCACCCAGCGCGTGCTGCAATTGGTTGAGGAGCGCTTCAGGGATCATCCCGGGTCCTTGAGCGGGTTTGGTTGGCCAGTGACAACTGAGGATGCCCATGCTGCCCTGTGGGATTTTCTGGATCATCGCCTGACCCTTTTCGGTCCCTATGAAGATGCGATGTGGCTGAGTGAGCCTTGGCTGTTCCACTCGCAACTCTCCATGGCCATGAATCTGAAGCTGATATCGGCTCATACCGTCGTCCGGGCGGTGGAAGACCGTTATCGCGCCGGAACGATCCCTCTCGCCTCTGCAGAGGGGTTCATTCGGCAAGTTCTGGGTTGGCGGGAATACGTCAGGGGGATCTACTGGACCAGAATGCCGGCTTATCGGGATCTGAATGCCCTCGAAGCCCCGTTCGAGCTGCCCGCCTTCTTCTGGACTGCCCACACGTCAATGCAGTGCCTGCGGGAATGCCTCGGCCAGAGCCTGGCCCTGGGGTACGCGCACCACATTCAGCGGCTCATGGTGATCGGGCTGTATGCCCTGCTGTTCGGCGTACGACCCCGCGCGGTCCATGAATGGTTCCTGGCGGTCTATGTCGATGCGGTCGAATGGGTCGAGTTGCCGAATACCTTGGGTATGGCGCTGTTTGCTGATGGTGGTTACATGGCCAGCAAGCCTTACGTTGCCAGCGGTCAGTACATTCACCGCATGAGTAACTATTGCCACCAGTGTCCCTATGACCCGGCTCAACGACTGGGGGAAAAAGCCTGCCCCTTTACGACGCTGTATTGGGATTTCCTGATCCGACATCGAGACCGACTGAAGAGGAATCCACGCATGGTCATGCAGTACCGGCATCTCGAAGCCATCGATTCAGCCCTGCAGGAAAAAATCGTCGAAGCCGCCGATCAGCACAGGACGCACATCCTGGCCGATCACCACTCAATCCCTGGGTAGCAACGGCCGGTCGGGCTATCCTGACAGGCATGACCTCACGACAAGTTCGAGCTTGATGCTGCCTTCCTTGGCGTCGCTGGTTCCTCCCAAAGGTGCGGGCGTCTGTTCTTCAGGGAAGGTCCTTGACGGCTTTTACCGCCGCAAAGGCATCAAGGATGCCGGCACCACAAAGTCCTTTGAACTCGGCATTGCAGTTACTGTTGGCCGGAAAGGGACGGGCGCTGTCTTGAAGCAGCTGCTTGATGGTGGCGGGTGTGAGCTGCTGTTGTTTATCCGCGTCCAGCATCAGGCTGATGACGCCCGATACCACCGGCGTCGCCATGCTGGTACCTTGGTCGAAGCCGTAGGTCATGCCCTTTGATGTGGGCTTTTGTGCACTCCGGTTGATGGTCGAGAGCAACCCCCCATCCTCGGCAAAGTCAGAATCACCCCCGGGGGCGGCCAGCGTTATCCGTGTTCCGAAGTTGCTGTAGGACGCCAGTGCCCCTTTGGGGTCGATGGCGGACACCGCGATTACGCCCTTACAGTTTGCCGGCGAGCTGTGGGCGACGTTCATGGCTTCATTCCCTGCGGCCACAACGACCACAGCATTCCGTGACAACGCAAAATCGATTGCAGCCTGATAGCTGTCGGAGCACGCCCCTTCGCCCCCCAGACTGAGATTGATGATATGGGCCGGATGGCTATTGGGCTTCGTGCCCCGGACGGGCACCCCGCCTACCGCCCAGTAAATACCGTCGATGATGTCTGCATCTTCACCGTAACAGGCCCCCAGAACCCTCACGGGTATAATGCTGGCGCGCCAGCTCACGCCGCTGATGCCCTGGCCGTTGTTGGTCGATGCGGCAATGGTCCCGGCTACATGACTGCCATGCCAGGAGCTGGGCCCCATTTCGCAATCGCCCGGATGTGCCTGCCAGTTCGCATCACTCACCCAATCGCCTTGATCCCTGGGCATGTTGTCCCGCCGATTGCCATCTCGCGCCTGCCAGACGGCACTGATCATGTCCCAGCCGGCGATGAGGGTTTTGTTGTCGTTGAGATACACCAGATTTGCAGCCAAATCAGGGTGGGTCGGCCTGAACAGGATGCCGCTATCGAGAACGGCGATGTTCACCGCAGAGGAACCGGTACTCAGATCCCAGGCCTGCTGGACATTGGCTGTACCCGCGAAGCTGGCCGCATCGCGCATGTACCACAACTCCGGAAACCGAGGATCATTCGGAACCAGGAGCCCCTTTGCATGCTTGGTCTTGAGCACGTCGGCATAGAGAACGATGGACAAGCCTTCCAGTCGGCGCTCCATGGCCGCGGCCTGCTGCGCACTTATCTTGCTCGGCAGACTCAGTACCCAACCTTCGTCTGCCAGTTGCAACTTGGGCTTCAACTCAACCCCCGCCGTAGCTGACAACTGACTCAAGATGTCAGCCGGAATGGTCGATCCTTGCTTGAGCCCGGATTTACTCAGTTTCACCGTCAATTGATCGATGGTGGCCTTGTCAGCTACAGGCAAAGTACGTGCATTCGCGGCGGTGGCTGCCAGTCGGCTGGGAGCGGGCTCTGTTTCTGCGCCGCTCGAACTGGCTTCTGCCCAAAGCACTCCATGAAGGGATGACAAGGCTGTGGCAGCCTGACGCGCCTCGGCATAGCCATGCCCGGCAGGCCACCGGAAAACATGACCATGGGTTCGCGTGCGTCCGATCCATTGCACTGTGTGGCCGGCTGTTGCTTCCACGGCGCTGATCAATGCCGGATCGGGTGATTTGGATACGGACACACCCACATCTTTGTTTAACATGAGGGTGATGATGATCTCTTCGGCGGAAAAGACCGGGGGGGTAAACAGCAGTCCCACCCCTACCAGCAGCACCCGTCGCACCGAATCTTGCACGCGCGTGGTTCCCGGAGCCGCCGTAGCGCACCTCTTCCGGCCTGAACAGATGAGGCGCAGGGTGGAAATCATGATGGGGTGACGGTCGGATTTAGCATTCATGATCAGAATCAGGGGCTATATGGATGGAATCCACCCTTGCATCGTACAGGTTTTCCAATGGGGTGACCGACCATCAAGAGCCCGGTCGATTCGCCATTGTCGGAGGGTATGGCTCGTTGAACATAGCCATTGGCCAACAATCATGGCCGCCAACCCTCACAAACGTCAATTCAAGGCCCTTCACGAGCTATCAAGCGACAGATCGCGAAAGACGGATTCAGACAAAACCCACCACACTGGCAATACGGGCGCCTGACAAAACCCCCCGCTAAACCTCT
>CAYFNI010000027.1:8104-24915 GCA_964344495.1 uncultured Methylococcus sp. | reverse complement strand
CCCGATAGCCGAGCGCATGCAGTCGGCTGGCCAGTAGAACCAGTTGCCGCTCCGCACCGCCGAAGTCCAGCGAGCGGGCTAGAAAAACGACCTTTCCCAACTGAGGATCTGGCGTAGTCAAGGTAGGTTTCACAGGTGGTGGGGCTACAGCAGTTGACATTTGATTTTAGACCGAAGTGCTGGCCCTTTAGAAAAGGCACATCAGGCCGCTAACACTGGGATGTGACGGATTCAATCAGGGTTTGCCATTGGCCCATGATGCGGTCTCGCGAAAACCGTTCCAACACCTCTGGCGCACGTTCAGCAAGTCGCATTCGGGCTGCTTCGTCACTCATGAGTCCCTGCAGAACCTTAGAAAGCGCTTCTGTATCCTCGGGGGGTACCAAAAGTCCGTCAATGCCATGCCGAATGATGTCGCTCGGTCCGCTAGGGCAGTCGAAACTGACGACGGGCAACCCGAGGGCCATGGCCTCGGCCAAAGCCATCCCAAACCCTTCGTAACGGGATGACATCACAAAAAGGTCGGCATGTTGCAGTATCTCGGCCGGTTCATCGAAACGCCCGGGTAGATGGACTCGATTCGTCAGGTTTTCCTTTGAAAGGATGCTCTCAAGCGATGCCCGCTGATCGCCTTCGCCCAGAATGGTAAGGTGCCAGTCAGGAAAGCGGTCTGAACACATTGAGAAAGCTCTCAATAAAAGGTCAAAGCCTTTTTGATGGGCAAGTCTTCCCATCGCTACAATGTTGCGTTTGCCGAAATAGGTTGGCGGCGAGTATTCAGGTGTGATTCTGGGAGGAGTAATTGCGTTCGGTATGGTACATATTCTGGCTCGGGGCCATGATTTCTCACCCCAATCGCGCACGGTTTTAGTCAAAACAGTAACAGCACTTGCCCAAGGGTAGGTTACACGGCGCAAAAAATCCCAGTGCCATCCAATGCGATGATGGCGGGGGTCAATGTGCTCCGACGCAATAACGGGGATGCCTGTCCCTCGGAGGGCCAGAAGCACAGACACGTTCATTGTGTCGATGAAGCTTATAACCACGTCAGGGCCCAAATCCAGCAAGGCTTTTCGCAAATAGCGTTGTCTTTTGATTTGACCGGGGATATCAAACCAGCGGCAGACTGACTTCATTTCATCAGGAGGTCTATGGCGCCGAACCAGATTGCTCACTGAGTAGCGGTCTTGGATGTCAGTAAAAACCGTCAGTAAGTCAACATGATGTCCCAGCTCTGCCAGGTGCTGAGTCAGGTTTGTCATTACGCGCTCTGCACCGCCGCCGTCAAGGCTGCCGATGACGCAAACTATTTTTTTTTCCTGCATCCCGGTTTGATGTTTCTTGGCTTTTTACTGCAGCCAGTGTGCCAAATCTCTATTAATGAGGGTCTCAAGAAGCGACACATCCTCTCTGAAGGTTTCTTTAAGCATGGATGCGATTCGATCATCGTTCTGCTTGTACTGGGTTTTTCCTGTATTGAGGCGATTAATCCAGCTTTGCACTCTTGGGAGAATATCTAATTTTTTTATGCCCATAAGGCGTTTGAATCCATTCACCATATTCATGGTGCGCACTCCTGGGGGGCGATGACCGAAGCGGGCAAGTGCTTTTGAACGGTTGGCTCGGGCGGTATTTATCGCTGTAAAATCCCTTCTTCCGTCATCGCTTGCGCCCAAAAACTCCAACGTGTTGAGGTAAACCTGGAGGGGGTCGCTGATAAGGTCATCAAAAATTATTACCAGTCTTTGGTTTTTGGGGACGCATCCAAAAAAACGCTCCGTTAACCGTCCGAGCTGTCCGTACAGTTCATATTGTAAAAATCGAGGTTCTCGGCATAGCGGCGGTATTCTGTTTGAACGGCTGCGTTCGTTCTGAAGATTCCATGCTTCCATGAAGTCACTCACATCTTCATCAAGGTTTAATAGGAATTGATTGTGCAAAGATCGAACCATTTCGACTGGATTGCGCAGCATCACAATGAATTTTGCGGATGGGTTGAACTCTAGTATATTTTGAATTGCTGTATCCGAAAAAAGGTAATGTACGGAGCCTTCGCCAATTGCTATTTCTTGGCCGCTGCAATGTGAAAAATAGTTATCCAGGTACTCTGCTTCAGAGTTTGCAAACCTGAATTTTTCAAAGTCGGTGCAGAAGTAATGAGGTTCCTTCGAGGAGGAGAACCCAATCGATGGATGTCCTCGTAAATACTCGCTCAGTGCGGTTGTTCCGCATTTGGGAGCACCAATAATGAAAAAGTTAGGCCGTGGCATGTAGATTTCTTCCAAACAGGGTTGGGTCGATATGCAGGTGCCGGGTTACAAAGGTCAGCATGGCGAGGTTGAGGAAGCTGACCCCCACTGCCGTACTGATAGCGGCCCCGTTGAGTCCCATGCGGGGGATCAGGAGAAGGTTGAGCGTGATTGTGAGTATGGACGCCGCACCTAGCATCCAGGTCGCTGGGCGTTGATGTCCCGTCATGAGCATCAGATAGCCAACCGATCCTGTTGCCGCATTGATGCTTTGCCCCACCAATAGAATCAACATGGGCCCAAATGCCGGAGCGAAATCGGGTCCAAAAAGTTGAAGGACGAAGGGTCCCGTGAAACCCAGCCCCAAACAGACCAGCAAGGTAAAGCCGAATACGGCCCGCGCAGATTGCGTCACTATTTTTTGGAGGCGAGGAATCTGATTTGTGGAATGCAGTTCCGAGATGACCGGAGCCAGATTGTTGTTAACAGCCTGCAACCCGAAGGATGCCAGATCTGCAAGGCGGCTGGCTATCGCGTAGATCCCCGCCGATTGGGCGTCAAGTAGCCAACCGATGAGTATCAGATCACTTTGACTCAGCAGTGTTCTCATGAGGTTCATCAGCATGATCGGGAGCGCGGTCATTGTCCACTCACGCCGAGCATAGGCGAAACCGGTGTCTGACACGGGGGGCGGTATTGATCGATGTAGCCAGTACCCGTTAATAGTCAAGGCAATTGTTGAAGCTGCCAGGGTAATCATCAACACAGTTGCTGCATTGATCTGAGCGGCGTAGACATACAAGATGGCAACCGTGATCAGAATCAGGGTTCGAGTCACTGGCTCGGAAATCTGAGCCGACCAGGGACGTTTCAACCCGAGGAGCACTCCCTGGTTGATGCCCAGCAGCGCTGAAATCGGTAAGAGCGCCAGACCGAGCAAGAGAAGTTGATTCAGTTCGTGGTCCAACTCGGGCTTGAAAAACCAAGCCAAAGGCAGCGTCAAGAGTGCTAAAACCATCGAGGTTACGATGGTGGCGCCGTGACCGAATCGGACCAATCCTTTCAGTAAGGACCATTGCTTCTGAATGGTGTAAGCCGCAACGTAGCGGGTCAGTATGGTGTCAATGCCCAGCTTTCCGACCACTGCCAAGAGGTTTAGCCATGTCATGGTATAGACATAAAGCCCGAGTTCGGAACTGCCCAGAAGGCGTGCAAGTACGATTTGGGTCAGGAAGGCCAGCCCTATCGTTGCGATTCTGATCGCAAGAGATCCGAGAGAGCCTCGCGCCAAGGAGCGAACGGAGGAAGTGAGCACGCGAAGATATGCAACGGGTTGTCAACGGGTCAATCGGGTTCGAAGCCCAGCTCTTGGGGGCTAAATGTGTCTCGGGACGCCTGGGCAAGTATCAGCCAATGGCTTGGAATCGCAGCATCAGCCACGAACATGCATGGAGCTTGGGTGGGGCTCGGCCGAGGTCTATGGATTGAATTGTAGGGGTGATTTGTTCTTGTGGATAGGCATGCCTCAAGAAAGGGCACCTTTGAATTTTTGTCGCCAGGAGACGAAAGGGATACCCATTTCCCAATTCAGGTCTGTGATTTGTAGCGGTGTAGTTGAGTTTGGGTATGCCCCGGTTCACATTACTTGATACGACCCCCCTCCGGGCATTCGGTCGTGACAGAGCGGTACTGTACGACGTCAAGTACCTTTTTCCAGCGAATCAGGTCGATGGTCGCCTGTAGCGCCGATCTGAGGTAAGGGCGGTTGCTGACAGGTTTTGCATCCGACCGGGCGATTCGCTACCCTAGGCGTCCGCACAACTGTAGTTCCCATTGAATGGACGTTCTTTTACTCGCGGGCCTGTTTCTTCTGAACGGTCTGCTGGCGATGTCCGAAATCGCCATCCTCTCGGCGCGAAAAATCCGTCTTCAGCAAGCCGTCGATGAGGGTGTCGTCCGGGCAAAGGCGGCGCTGGATCTGGCCAGCAAGCCCAGTCACTTCCTCTCCACCATCCAGGTGGGCATCACCCTGATCGGTATCATGAGCGGTGCCCTGGGGGAGGCGGCGCTAGCGGGGCAGTTGACGGCCTACCTGCAGCAGTTCCCGCTCACGGCCCCATATAGCGAAGGTCTGGCGTTGACAATCGTGGTCATCGGCATCACTTATTTTTCGCTGATCATCGGTGAACTGGTCCCTAAGCGATTGGCCCTGTTGAAGCCGGAAAAGATTGCGATCAACATGGCCGGGCCGATGCGGTGGCTGTCAGTGCTGACCTACCCGCTGGTGAAGTTGCTGAGTTGGTCCACTGATTTCGTGTTGTGGCTGCTGCGGGCCAAGACGTCGGATGAACCGACCATTTCAGAAAAGGAAATTCGCCTGATGATCGATCAGGGCACCGAGGCGGGTGTGTTTCACCGTGGCGAGAAGGAGATGGTCTCCAACGTCATGCGGCTGGATGCACTGCGGGTCGGCGCCATCATGACGCCGCGCATCGACATGTACTGCCTGGATGTCGCGAATTCGGCCGAGGAAAACCGAAAACGTCTCATTGATACCCCGCACTCCATCATTCCCGTCTGCCGTAACGGGCTCGATAATGTGCTGGGCGTCGTCGAAGCCAAGGATCTGCTGCGCCGTGCGCTGTCCGGCGCTGACCTCAAGCTGACGGCGGCGGTTCGCCCGGCTAATTACATCCCCAAGTCCCTGAGCGCGGTGCAACTGCTGGAGGAGTTCAAGCGCTCGAAAATCGGTCTGGCGCTGGTGGTTGATGAATATGGCGAAATCGCCGGGCTGGCCACGCTGAAGGATGTGATGGAAGCCATTGTCGGCGACATCCCGTCCGACCAGGCCGAAGATGAGGAGCCGGAAGCCATCCAGCGCGCCGATGGTTCCTGGCTGCTGGACGGAACCTTCTCGATCGAAAAATTCAAGCAGCTGTTCAATATCGAGACACTTCCGGACGAGGCGAACGGCAATGTCCACACCATCGGCGGATTCGTGATGCTGCAACTCGGGCAGATTCCGCAAGCAGCCGATCAGTTCCGATGGCAAGGGCTGACGTTCGAAGTGGTGGATATGGATCGTAACCGGGTCGACAAGATTCTGGTATCGTCGGAAACTGATCCTGAAGCCGAGTGACCGCCGGGCCGGCCAACTTGGCGCCCCCCATGTAACACCAGAGAACGGATGAATATCTCAACCGAAGTTCGTGATGGAAGAACCATCCTGTCATTGCGCGAAGAGCGACTGGATGCACATAACTCCGGGGAGCTGCGGGACTACCTTCTCAGCCAGCTCGAAGCGGGTGGACAGCAGCTGATCATCGACCTGTCGGGGGTCAGTTTTATCGACAGTTCGGGCCTCGGGGCGCTGTTGTCAGGCTTCAAGAACGCCAATCTTCGGTCTGGCTCTTTTGTGTTGTCCGGTCTGCAGTCCCGTGTGCAGTCGATGTTCGAACTGACCCGGCTGCATCGGGTGTTTGAGATCTTTCCCACCGTCGAAGACGCGCTCGCCAAGGTTTGAGGTGATCGAACATGAATGACCAAGATGATATTCACGTCGACATTGTCGTACCGAATAAAAAGCGCTACCTGAGCCTGATCGGAAACATCGCTGAAGAGGTAGCGCGTGCGTTGGATAACTACGGTGGCGACCGAGAGTCGTTGGCCTATCACCTCAATCTGGTGCTGACCGAGGCCATGGTCAATGCCATCGAGCATTCCTCGCCGGCCGATACCAACCACACGGTTCGGGTTTGCATCTTCATCGAGGAAGACGACCTCTGCATCCGCGTTTACGATCACGGGCAGGGCTTTGACATCGATACCATTCCGGAGCCGGACCTGGACGAACTCAGCGAGCGTGGCCGCGGCATTTTCCTGATCCGGACCCTGATGGATGCCGTGAGCTATTGCCGGACAGACGAAGGCAACGTGCTGGAAATGCACAAGGGGCTGCGGGCCGCCAACCCCTGAGGGGGTAGCACCCTCAGCCACGCTGGATTCGGCTCTACACACCGCTGTGCCGGTGCAGAACTCTAGTGTTCCCACGTGAACATTTTCCCCGCGCTCGCGGTCATAAGCCGCGATGTCGTACCCCATTCAGGAATTACCCATGACGAATCCCTTGCTGAACTCCCAGTCCCTGCCGGCATTTTCCGAGATCAAGCCCGAGCATGTCCTGCCGGCGATGCGACAATTGATTGAGGCGGGCCGCACCGCCATTGAATCGGTGCTCGCCACTGGCGGTCCCTATACGTGGGACACGCTGGTCAAGCCGCTGGAAGACATCGACGATCGAATTAATCGGGCCTGGTCCCCGGTCGGACACCTGAATGCAGTGGTGAACAGCGATGCATTGCGCGAAGCCTACAATGCCTGCCTCCCCCTGCTCAGCGAGTATGCGACCGAAGTGGGGCAAAATGACGCTCTCTACCAGGCTTATCGCAGCCTGGCCGAGAGCCCCGAATTTGCGCAGCTGGATCAGGCTCAACGCAAAATCATCGACAACGCCCTGCGCGACTTTCGTTTGTCCGGCGTCGATCTCTCCCCGGACAAGAAACAGCGGTTCAAGGCCATTGCCCAGGAACTGTCGCGCCTTGGAAGCGCGTTTCAGGACAACGTGCTGGATGCGACGCATGGCTGGACTCGGCACCTGACCGATGAATGCCAACTGGCCGGGCTGCCGGAATCGGCACGCGCCATGGCTGCTCAGGCCGCCAGTGCCAAGGGCTTGCAAGGCTGGCTGTTCAGCCTTGAGTTCCCCTCCTACATCGCCATCATGACCTACGCCGATGATCGCGATTTGCGGCGCGAGTTCTACACCGCCTACGCGACACGGGCTTCCGACCAGGGACCCAATGCCGGGCGCTGGGATAACACCGCCCACATGGAGCAGTTGCTGGCCCTGCGGCATGAGGAAGCCCAATTGTTGGGGTTCCGGAATTTCGCCGAACTGTCACTGGCGACCAAGATGGCGCCCTCGACCGACGAGGTGATCCGGTTTCTGGAAGATCTGGCCGCAAAATCCTTCCCGTCCGCACAGCGTGATCTGGACGAATTGCGCCGTTTTGCCGAACAGACCCTGGGTATCCAGGATCCCGGCGCCTGGGACTGGACCTACGCCTCGGAAAAGCTGCGCCAGCAGAAGTATGAGGTTTCGGAAGAAGAAGTCCGGGCCTATTTCCCGGCGCCAACCGTGATCGACGGCCTGTTCCGGGTCGTTGAAAAGCTCTATGACGTCCGTATTCAGCGATCGCCCGGGGTCGATGTATGGCACCCGGATGCTGGCTACTACGAGATTCATGACCGGTCGGGTGAACTGCGCGGGGCGTTTTATCTGGACCTCTATGCGCGGGCCCACAAGCGGGGTGGAGCATGGATGGATGAGTGCGTCACGCGCCGCCGGCTCGCAGACCACGTTCAGACGCCCGTCGCCTACCTGACCTGCAACTTTACCCCGCCGACGGGTGATGCCCCGGCGCTTCTGCGGCATGACGAGGTGCAAACGCTCTTCCACGAATTTGGCCACGGTTTGCAGCACATGTTGACCCGGGTCGATCACCTCGGCGTGTCTGGTATTCATGGCGTTGAGTGGGATGCCGTCGAATTGCCCAGCCAGTTCATGGAAAACTTCTGCTGGGAGCCGGAAGCGCTCGCCCTCATGTCTGCGCATTACCAGACGGGTGAACCGCTGCCGCGTGGCCTGCTCGACCGCATGCTGGCGGCAAGAAACTTCCAGTCGGGGATGCAGACCTTGCGGCAGATCGAGTTTGCGCTGTTCGACTTCCGGATTCACCGGGATTATGACCCGGCGCTGGGTGGACGAATCTATGCCATTCTCGACGAAGTGCGGCAGAAAGTGGCGGTCGTGCGGCCGCCCGCGTTCAACCGGTTTCCGCACAGCTTCTCGCATATTTTCGGCGGTGGCTATGCGGCGGGTTATTACAGCTACAAGTGGGCAGAGGTGCTCTCCAGCGACGCCTTCTCCCTGTTCGAGGAGCGTGGCATCTTCGAGCCTGCGGTCGGTCGGTCTTTTCTGGAGAACATTCTGGAAAAGGGCGGCAGCCAAGGGGCGATGGAGCTGTTTATCGCCTTTCGGGGGCGTGAACCGAGCATTGAAGCGCTGCTCCGGCATAACGGCCTGGCCGAGGCCGCCTGACGTCGGGCTCTGCCGGTATTCGCGGGCTGGTGGGACGTTGCACCTGCCAGTCGCCCGGCAGTGAAAAAAGCCTTAAAGTGCCCTTTTCAATGTGCTAAATTACGCGGCTATTTTTACAGGGGGCCGGCATGAAGGCACGCGTCAAATGGATCGAAAACGTCACGTTCCTGGCTGAATCGGGCAGTGGGCACGCCGTGGTCATGGATGGCGCCGTGGAGGCGGGCGGGCGCAACCTGGGTGTGCGGCCGATGGAGATGCTGCTGATGGGCATGGGAGGCTGCGCTTCGTTCGACGTGGTGCACATCCTGCGCAAGGGCCGGCACGACATCCGCCATTGTGAGGCTTTGCTCGAAGCTGAGCGGGCCGAGTCCGACCCCAAGGTGTTCACCCGCATTCACCTGCATTTTGTGGTGTCCGGCGCCGGCCTGACGCCGGCGGTGGTGGAGCGGGCGGTAAAACTCTCGGCCGAGAAGTACTGTTCCGCATCCATCATGCTGGGCAAGACGGCCACAGTGACCCACGATTTTGAAATCATCGAGGTGAACTGACGACCATGTGTCTCCTGTCAGTTCAGTCTCCCGTGCCGAGCGCTTGCCGGTGATCTCTCACTCCAGTTCCCTGTCCGCAGGCAACTCCAACCTTTGACGGGGTATCGTTCATCGATGGATATCGACAAACTCCAACTGCATGGCTTCAACAACCTGACCAAGTCGTTGAGCTTCAATATCTACGATATCTGCTACGCCAAGACCGAGCAGCAGCAACGGCGCTACATCGAATACATCGACGAGATGTACAACGCCCAGCGCCTTACCCAGATACTGACCGACGTCAATGCCATCATCGGTGCCCAGATCCTGAATGTCGCCCGTCAGGACTATGAACCGCAGGGGGCCAGCGTCACGATGCTGATCTCCGAAGGCCATGACCTGCCTTCCACCGTGGGCAACATGGAAGAACCCGGACCCATGCCGGATTCCGTGGTCGCGCACCTCAACAAAAGCCACATCACGGTTCATACCTATCCGGAAAGCCACCCCTATGGTGGCATCAGCACCTTCCGGGCAGATATCGACGTGTCCACCTGTGGCCGTATTTCACCGCTTAAGGCCTTGAATTATCTGATCCATAGCTTCGAGTCCGATATCGTCATCATGGATTACCGGGTGCGCGGCTTCACCCGCGACATCAGCGGCCAGAAGCATTACATCGACCACGAGATCACCTCGATCCAGAACTACATCTCGGATGTCACGGCCGAGCGCTATCAGATGATGGACGTCAACGTCTATCAGGAAAACATCTTTCACACCAAGATGATTCTCAAGGACTTTGTGCTTGACAACTACCTGTTCGACACGGACAAGGACGCCCTGACGCCGGAGGAGCGCTCGGCCATTCAGCGACAGCTGAAGCATGAAATGGCGGAAATCTTCTATGGGCGCAATTACAAGTTGCGTCGCTGACAGCGTCGCGGATCCCCCCCAAAAAACCGGCCTTGCGCCGGTTTTTTTAGGCCAGCTGGCGCGCCAGCAAGACGATTGGGTGAAGCACCTCAAGATCGGTCAGGCCCCGTTGGCGCAAGCCGGCCCGAAGATGCATGGCGCAGCCGGGGTTGGAGGTCAGGAGTAGCGTGGGTTGTATCTGGACAATGGCGTCCAGCACGTCGTCGCGCAGCGCTGCGGCCATGTCCGGGTGGTCTATCAGGTAGCTGCCGGCGGCACCGCAGCAGCGCGTCGCGCTGGGCAACTGGGTGACGCTCAGGTCGGGAATCCGTTGTAACAACCGGCCGGCACTGGCATCGGTGCGGAGTACATGCCTGAGGCTGCAGGGGGCGTGCAGACATGCTCGGGCGCTGAGCGGCTTGAACCGCAGTTCAGCGGGCCACTCGCATTCGGCCAGAAAGCGGCTGATATCACGCACCCGCTGGGGGAAATCGGCGTCGGTGGCCGACGAGTCGGAAGTCGCACTGTACTCGGTCAGCATGGCGCCACAGCCACTGGCAAAGCTCACGATCGGCAGATGCGGATCGAATGCCTGCCGGTTCTGTTCCTGCTGTCTGGCGGCCTCATCCGCCAGGCCGGCGTGCTGATTGAGCGCGCCACAGCAGGTTTGAGTGGCGGGAATCTCCACGCGCAGGCCGAGTCGGTCGAACAGCCGCATCGCCGCAGCGACCGTTGCGCGGTCGGCGAGGCTGGCCGTACAGCCGAGAAAGAGGGACACGGCGCCGCGCTCGACTCCGTTCGGCCGATAACTGCCGGGGGCAGGCAAAGCAGGGCCGTCCACCGGAGGCAGGCCGTCGGTAAGGCCGCCGCCGGCCAGATGGGCCATTGAGCGCACCAGACCGGCGGAACGGCCGCTGAGGAGGTGGTCAGTCAGCGGCGCGAGCCGTGCATGGGTCAGCACCTGCCGCACGGCGGTTTTCTTCACGCGTTGCAGCAGCGAGTGCGACGCTGAGTGTGCCTGAGTCTCGGCCCGGAAGCGGTCGACGATCTGACCATAAGGGACATAGGCCGGACAGACCGATTCGCAGGCACGGCACAACAGACAGTTGTCGACGTGGTCGATCAGGGTCGGCGTTGGTTCCAGTTCATCCCGGGCCCAGCCCTGGATCAGCGACAGGCGGCCGCGCGGCGATTCGTTTTCGTCGCTGGTTTTCAGATAGGTCGGGCAATGCGGCAGACACAGTCCGCATTTGACGCACAGATCCGTCTGCGTGGCGAGGGTCTGATCGCGCATGAGCGGACCTGAACAGCCGGCGGCCGTGTCAGTGGCGGAAATGCCGCATGCCGGTGAAGACCATGGCCATGCCGTGTTCATTGGCAGCGGCAATGACTTCCTCGTCTCGTACCGAGCCACCGGGCTGTATCAGAGCGGTGACGCCGGCCTCGGCGGCGGAATCGACGCCATCCCGGAACGGGAAAAAGGCATCCGATGCGACCACGGAACCGGCCACTTCGAGACCCGCATCCCTGGCCTTGATGGCGGCGATGCGGGCCGAGTACACGCGGCTCATCTGACCGGCGCCGACGCCGACGGTCTGCAGATTCCGGGCGTAGACGATGGCGTTGGACTTGACGAACTTGGCAACCGTCCAGGCAAACAGCAGGTCGGCCAGTTCGGCCTCGGTCGGTGTCCGCTGGCTGACCACGCGCAGATCGGCGCGGGTGATCCGGCCGTTGTCCCGGTCCTGCAACAAGAGGCCGCCGGTGACGCGTTTGAAGTCCCACTCATCGGTCGGCTGCGCCGGCCAGCGGCCGGTTTCAAGCACCCGAATATTCGGCTTCGAGGCCAGAATCGGTCGGGCATCGGGGTGGATGGCTGGAGCCAGGATGACTTCAACGAATTGCCGGTCGATAATCGTTTGTGCGGTGATCGGGTCAAGCTCGCGGTTGAAGGCAATGATGCCGCCGAAGGCCGAGGTCGGGTCGGTGGCATAGGCCCGGTCATAGGCGCCAAGCAGGGACTGCCCCAGGGCCACGCCGCATGGGTTGGCATGCTTGACGATGACGCAGCCGGGCTCATCTGGGAACGACTTCACGCATTCCAGCGCGGCATCGGCATCGGCGATGTTGTTATAGGAGAGTTCCTTGCCCTGGACCTGCCGGGCGGTGGAGACACAGCCTGCCGGGGCGTTACTCTGTACATAGAACGCACCCTGCTGGTGTGGGTTCTCGCCGTAGCGCATGCCCTGAGCGTGTCTGAAGCTCAGCACCAGGGGGTCCGGAAAAGGCTCGCTGCCCTCGATCATGCCCAGATAGGTGGAGATGGCGGCGTCATAGGCGGCAGTATGGCGGAAACTCTTGATAGCCAGTCGGAAGCGGGTGCTGGCCGAGAGTGTGCTCTCCTGCTGACGGAGTTCGTCCAGCACGGCGGCATAATCCGCCGGGTCCACGACTACGCCGACCGCCTCATGATTCTTGGCGGCGGCGCGAATCATGGCCGGACCACCGATGTCGATGTTCTCGATGGCATCGTCCAGGCGGCAGTCGGGCTGGGCGATGGTCGCCTCGAACGGATACAGGTTGACCACGACAAGATCAATCGGGCCAATGCCGTGACTGTCCATCACTGCTTCGTCGGTGCCGCGCCGGCCAAGGATGCCGCCATGAATCTTGGGATGCAGCGTTTTGATGCGGCCCCCCATCATCTCCGGAAAACCGGTGTACTGCGAGACCTCCACAGCCGGAATGCCGTGCTCGGTCAGGGCCTTGTAGGTACCCCCCGAGGACAGGATTTCAATGCCGAGGGCGTGCAGGCCCTGGCACAGTTCAGCAAGGCCGGATTTGTCGGAGACGCTGACCAGCGCGCGCGTGACTCGGGTGTTCATGGTGCAGTTCCGGGAAACAGGGTGGGGCTTATTCGATGCCGTAATGGCTCAATTTCTTGCGCAGGGTGCTGCGGCTGAGGCCGAGTGCCTGAGCGGTCTTGGTTTGATTGAAACCGCAATATTCGAGCACCGTGCGGAGCAGGGCCGGTTCCACCTCGCCTATGACCATGTCATACAGGTTGCCGACTTCGTGGCCGTCAATCTGGGCAAAATAATCCAGCAGACTGGACCGCACATGCTTGCCGAGCATGCCACTTTCCGAGCTTTCAGCAGCTTCGCAGGAGGCGGGAGTCAGGTCGTTGTTCATGCCGTCCGGCGCTCCCCAAGGTGTTCAAACACATACTCGATGTGGGCGAACTGGCCGGCCGTGGTCGATTCGGAAAAAAAGCGGGGCGCAGCGTCCATGGCGCAGGGAAGATGCTTCAGATACCAGCCCACATGTTTGCGGGCGATGCGGAGTCCCTGGTGCTCACCGTAGAAGGCATGCAGTTCCTGCACATGTTCGAGCATCAGGTTCCTGATTTCCGTTAGGTTAGGTGTGCCGGGTGCCGGCGTCTGGCTCAAGGCAGCCGCCATGGCCCCAAAGATCCAGGGCTGTCCGAGCGCAGCCCGACCGATCATCACGGCATCAGCTCCGGTGACATCGAGCACCGCCAGCGCCTTTGTCGGACTGTCGATATCGCCATTGGCAATAACCGGGATTTTCGCTGCCTGCTTTACAGCCTGGATTGTACGGTATTCGGCGGTACCGGAAAAGCCGCAGGCCCGGGTGCGGCCATGGACGGTCAGGGCCTGGATGCCCGCCTCCTCGGCGATGCGGGCGATGCGGGTGGCATTGCGGTTATCCGGATCCCAGCCGGTGCGAATTTTCAGGGTCACCGGTGCCGGTGTTGCGGCGACCACCGCTTCGAGGATTTGGCCGACCAGCCGTTCATCCCGCAACAAGGCTGAACCCGCGGCCTTGTTGCAGACTTTCTTGGCGGGACAGCCCATGTTGATGTCGATGATCTGGGCGCCACGGTCGGTATTGATGCGGGCCGTTTCGGCCATCGCGGCCGGATCGTTGCCGAGAATCTGCACGCTGCGCAGGCCGTCTTCGCCGAGATGATCGGTTCGCAACAAAGTCTTGCGGTCGTGCCGCAGGGCGGGATTGGCCGAAATCATTTCGCTGACAGCCAGTGCCGCGCCGTAGCGTCGGCACAGGCGCCGAAAGGGCCGGTCGGTGACGCCGGCCATCGGCGCCAGGATCAGGCGGTTCTGGAGGGTGTACGGGCCGATCTGCATAGGGCGATTGCGGCGGTCAGCGGGTGGTGGACAGGACCTGTTGGACCGCAGCCAGGACGGAACCGACCTCATGGGTGCGCATGCAGTCGAAGCGACCTTCACACACCGGCCTGCGATGACAGGGCGAGCAGGCGCGCGCCTCATACAGAATCAGGCCGTTGGGCCGGGTGGTGTCCCGATAGGGCAGGGTGGAGCCGAACAGCGCCACCGTGGGGGTCTCCAGAGCGGTGCCCAGATGGGTCAGGCCGGTGTCGACGCCGATCAGCACCGCGGCGGTTTCGATCAAGGCAGCGGCTTCGCTCAGACGGGTCTGCCCGACGCGATTGATCAGCCGGCCTCCGGCCTGTTCGGCGATGGCCGCTGCGCGGGCGGTTTCTCCCGGACCCCCAAGCATGACCGGGGTCAGATCGGCCGGCAAGGAACGCGCCAGTTCTGCCCAGCGTTCGTCGAACCAGTGTTTCTGCGGACGGGTGGTGAATGGGGCCAACAGGGCGTAACGGCCGCTGACCCCGGCCGCCGCAAGGGTCGCCTGCGCCTGCTGGCGAGCGGACTCGGGGACGGCGATATCGAGCACGAACTGCTCCGGACGGGCGCCCAGGCGCACGGCCAGGTCCCGGTATTCCTTGCCGATTCGCGGGTCGTCCTGCTCGCGCGGGATCACCTCGTTCATCAGCCACTGGCTGCCTTCGCGTGACCCCAGCCCCACGCGCCGTTGGGCACCAGACAGCGCCGCCCAGATACCGCTTTTCAGGAGCCCCTGCAGGTCGAGAACCAGATCGTAACGCTCATGTCGCAGCGCCTGCGCAAAACCCCGCGCCTCATGCAGCCACTCCCGGTAGCGGCGCTCGCGGCGCAGTTGCCGCCAGCGTTGGCGCGGCAGCTCATGGAGTCGGTCGAGGCGCGGATTGTGTCGCAGCAGTTCCGCATGCCCCTGTTCGGCCAGCCAGGCGATGTGCGCATCCGGCCACAGCGAACGCAGCGCCGGAATAAGACCGGACGCCATGATGATGTCGCCCATCGCACTCAGGCGAATGATGAGAACACGCCGGGGGGAAGACATGCGGGTTGACGGGGTCAGCGGCTGAGGTTCGACGCCAGCGGCTCATCAAACCGGTAGTCGAACCGTTCGATGTCGGGGCGGTAATGCTGGGCGACCAGTTCCGCCGTGACATCGCTGTAATACGCGCGGTAGTCGCGCTGACGATCCTTGGCCTGGCGGGCATGGGGCAGTTCCGGGCAGCGGATGCCGATGCGTCGGCAGGCTTCCTCGAAATCCTCGCGCAGGTATTCGTAGCGACCGACGAAATCGACCAGGCTGTTGCCGTGCAGGTCGATCAGGTAGTCACTTTGCAGTTCGACCGACATGTCGGCGTGGTACTGCGGTGGGCGCGCCGGGTCAAACTTCCAGCGTAGGAAGGCTTCGAAGCTGTCGATATGGGTGATGACATCGGGCCGTTCGCGGCGGATGTGGTGATAGGAGCTGACCTGCAAATCCCAGGGATTCCTGACGAAGGCGAACTTGAACAGGTTTTCGAACACTTCGCGCGGCAGCATTTCCTTGGCGGCAATGACTTTGGCGTGGCGCGGAAACTTGGCGCCGATGCGGTGGCCGGCCAGGGCGCTGATGCGGCTGCAGAGAAATTGGGGGAGGCGGTAGGGATCACTCCACTTGTAGCGCCACAGCGAGTCGCGGATGCTGGTGCCGCCGGTTTTGGCGATGTGGACGAACAGGAACTGGTAGCGCAGGGAGAGAAGCATGAAGCAGGTCGCCGCAAGGGAGGTCGTCAGAGGGGAGGGAGGATAACAGCGAACTGCCACCGCTGAGAACCCGCTGCAGCGGTCGATGGCCGGGGTTGACAGGTCTGCGGTCTTGATACCGACGAATTCATCCCAACATCCCCGTCATCCCATAATTTTCTGATAGGACACCGAATCTCTATGCGAATGGACAAACTGACCGGCAAATTTCAATCGGCGCTTGCAGATGCGCAGAGCTTGGCTTTGGGCGGCGATCAGCAATTCATCGAGCCCGTGCATGTGATGGTGGCCTTGCTGGATCAGGAAGGTGGCACCGTGCGGCCTTTGCTGACGCAGGCCGGGATCAACGTGGCCGGCTTCCGCACGACGTTGGGCCAACAGTTGGAGCGTTTGCCCAGGGTCGAAGGCGTGGGTGGCGATGTGCAGATTTCCAGCGATCTACAGCGGTTGTTGAATCTGACCGACAAGCTGGCGCAAAAACGGGGTGATCAGTTCATCACCAGCGAGATGTTCCTGCTGGCGGCGCTGGAGGATAAGGGCGCACTGGGTGATGCGCTGAAAAAGGCCGGCCTGAAGCCGGAGATCCTGTTGCAGGCCATCGAGCAGATGCGGGGAGGTCAAAAGGTGGACGATCCCAACGTCGAGGAACAGCGCGGCGCGCTGCAGAAATACACCATCGACCTGACCGCCCGTGCCGAGCAGGGCAAGCTTGATCCGGTCATCGGGCGTGATGATGAAATTCGGCGCACGGTGCAAGTGCTGCAACGGCGCACCAAGAACAACCCGGTGCTGATCGGCGAGCCGGGCGTCGGCAAGACGGCCATTGTCGAAGGGCTGGCCTTGCGCATCGTCAACGGCGAGGTGCCGGAAGGCGTCAAGGGCAAGCGTTTGCTGGCGCTCGATATGGCCGCCTTGATTGCCGGCACCAAGTTCCGGGGCGAGTTTGAAGAGCGCATGAAGGCGCTGCTCAATGACATTGCCAAGCAGGAAGGACAGGTCATCCTGTTCATCGATGAGCTGCATACGATGG
>CAYFNI010000027.1:0-8094 GCA_964344495.1 uncultured Methylococcus sp. | reverse complement strand
GCACACCATGGTCGGCGCCGGCAAGGCCGATGGCGCGATGGATGCCGGCAACATGCTCAAGCCGGCGCTGGCGCGCGGCGAGCTGCATTGCATTGGCGCGACGACGCTGGATGAATTTCGGCAGTACATCGAAAAGGACGCGGCGCTGGAGCGGCGCTTCCAGAAGGTGCTGGTCGAGGAGCCGAGTGTCGAGGACACCATCGCCATCCTGCGCGGACTGAAGGAACGGTACGAGGTGCATCACGGCATCACCATCACCGATCCCGCCATCGTCGCGGCGGCGACCCTGTCGCACCGCTACATTACCGATCGCAATTTGCCGGACAAGGCGATTGATCTGATCGATGAAGCCGGCAGCCGCATCCGCATGGAAATCGATTCCAAGCCGGAGGAAATGGACCGGCTCGACCGGCGGCTGATCCAGTTCAAGATCGAGCGTGAGGCGCTCAAGAAGGAGGCCGACGAAGCCTCGCGTCGGCGGCTTGGCGAACTGCAGGAGCGGATCGACGAAATGGAGCGCGAGTACGCCGAACTGGAGGAGGTCTGGAAAGCCGAGAAGGCCGCTCTGCAGGGCAATACCGCCATCAAGGAAAAGCTGGAAAAGGCCCGGCTGGATCTGGAAGCGGCCCGGCGCAGCGGTGATCTGGCGCGCATGTCCGAGTTGCAATACGGCGAGATTCCGGCCCTGCAGAAGCAACTCGAGGCGGTCGAGGCCGTTGGGGAGCAGGACACCACGCTGGTTCGCAACAAGGTCACGGACGAGGAAATTGCCGAGGTCGTGTCGAAATGGACCGGTATTCCGGTGTCGAAAATGCTGGAAGGTGAGCGTGAAAAGCTGCTGCAGATGGAGGCGGAGCTCGGCCGGCGGGTCATCGGTCAACAGGAGGCCATCAAGGCGGTCTCGAATGCCATCCGCCGCTCCCGCGCCGGTCTGGCCGATCCGCGGCGGCCCAATGGTTCGTTTCTGTTCCTGGGGCCGACCGGGGTCGGCAAGACCGAGTTGTGCAAGGCCCTGGCGGAGTTTCTGTTCGATACCGAGGAGGCCATGATCCGGATCGATATGTCCGAATTCATGGAAAAGCACTCGGTGGCCCGGCTGATCGGCGCACCGCCCGGCTATGTCGGATATGAGGAGGGCGGCTATCTGACCGAGTCCGTGCGGCGCAGACCCTATTCCGTCATCCTGCTCGACGAGGTTGAGAAGGCCCATCCGGATGTGTTCAACATTCTCTTGCAGGTGCTGGATGATGGTCGCCTGACCGATGGTCATGGCCGCACGGTGGATTTCCGCAACACAGTCATCGTCATGACGTCAAACCTCGGGTCGGACCGGATTCAGGAACTGGCGGGCGAGGAAAATTACCCGGCCATGAAGGCGGCAGTGATGGAGGTCGTGAGCCACTATTTCCGTCCGGAATTTATCAACCGGATTGATGAGGCGGTGGTTTTCCATCCCCTGCTGCGCGAGCAGATCCGGTCTATCTGCCGTATTCAGATCGCCAGTCTGGAGCAGCGATTGGCTGAGCGTGACATTGTGCTGGAGGTGACCGACGCAGCGCTGGATGCCCTCGGCGAGGCTGGATTCGATCCGGTGTATGGTGCCCGCCCGCTGAAACGGGCCATTCAGCAGGATCTCGAGAACGGGCTGGCGCAGGATATTCTGGCCGGACGAATCGGCTCGGGCGATCGTGTGACGGCCGATGTCGCTGACGGTCGGATCGTGTTCAGAGCCTGAGGCCTTCGAGTCGAACGGACGCTGACCGTCAAGCCCCCGCTGGATCGGCTCCAGCGGGGGCTTTTTAGTGCAATCGGCCAGGATGACGCCGGGGAGGGGCGCCGGCAGGCGTGGCCGCGGCGGGAACTGACGCCCCACTGTGGCATTTGGCCCATGTTGAGCCAAATGCATGACGGGTGGCGGGCCAAGTGGCCGGGTCGATCAAGGGTGCCGGCGTCTCGATCACAGCGGCTTGGCTCGCTCGCTTGAGGTCTGACGCCCCCTGCAGTCCCGATCAGGTGGATTCAGTCATGTTTGGCACGTCTTCTGCTTCTATTTGTTCATGATCCTTGATCATGTTTTAACGCTCTCCCTCCTTGACTGGCCTGAATGCCGACATCGTCCGTTTCAACGGGGTGTGGGACTCAAGGCCAGCTTTTTTTTCGAGAGGCGAATCCATGCCTGAATCCCTGCACATCCAGTCCCACGTTCGGACCGTCATTGGGTCGAATTCACACAGTTATGAGGAGCTTCTGGCCTTTTGCCGCGACTTGCCCTCGCCCTATACCGAGCATGACGTCCGTGCCTTTAACGCCATTTACCGCTGTATCTACGGTGGGTTGTCGCGCGAGGAGCGGCTCAGGGCCGAGGATCTGGTGGACTTGATGATCGACGGACTCGAAAGCCCCGGATTGGCATCGCTGATCTACGGGGTTGTCTGAGGAGCAGACAGGCGACGTTTCATCTACCCCCCATTGCCGCGTACAATCTCCGACTTGTAAAAGGGGAGGGGCAGGTCTGAATGTTGGCACACGATCATCAAGGGTGTATCGATCAGGCCATCGCGCGTGCGGTTCGACTCTGCGATGAGCGGGGTGTGCGCTTTACTCCTTTGCGCCGTCGGGTTCTGGAACTGGTCTGGTCCAGCCACGAGTCGGTCAAGGCTTATGACCTGCTGGATGTGTTACGGGTCGAGGAAAAATCGGCCAAGCCGGCAACGGTTTATCGGGCGCTGGATTTTCTCTTGGACCAAGGCCTGATCCATCGCATCGTGAGCCACAATGCCTTTGTCGGTTGCCGTCATCCGGGGCGTGAGCATGAGTGGTTACTGCTGATTTGCGAACGTTGTCATGCGGTTGACGAGCGCCCCGCTGTTGAGGTGGTGCGGGCGGCCGCGCGGGAAATCGACAGCGCCGGCTTTGTTCCGTACCGGCAGTCTTTTGAAGTCAGTGGCCTGTGTGCCGACTGCGCCACCCTTGGGTAGACTCGGGTTCCAAAAACGCGGTCCCTTACCTGATCGGCCGGCCAGCATTCTGAAGGAGTTACACATGCCCACTGCCTCGACCAGTGTCCGCGTGGATTTCACGCCGACCCAGATGTACGATCTCGTCAACGATGTCCGTTCGTATCCGAATTACATTCCTTTATGCAGCCAGACACGGCTGATATCGGAAACGCCCGAGCGTTTGCGGGCCACGATCACGCTGGCCAAGGGCAAGCTCAAGTTGACGTTCACGACCGAGAACGAGATGGACGCTGGCCGGTCGATCCGCATGCGTCTGATCGATGGGCCCTTCAAACGGCTCAACGGCCTCTGGCGGTTTGAGCCGAGCGGCGAAAATGGTTGCCAGACCTCCTTCCGTCTTGATTATGAGTTCGCCAATGCGCTTGTGGGCTTGGCATTTTCAGCCTTCGTCAAGGAGGTCAGCGAAACGATGGTCGATGCCTTTTGTCGGCAGGCGGCCATCAAATACGGTCAGCGCCCTCGGCCATGATCGATCTTCATTCTCAATTTTAACGGTCACGGGTCATGGACGAAGAGGAAGAACTGCACAATTACCGTGGTCCAAGCAAATCGAGTCGAAAACGGGAAAGCTCGGCCCTGCAGGATCTTGGCGAAGCTTTGATGGCGCTCTCGCGTGAGCAACTGGCAACGCTTGATTTGCCGGAGGAGTTGCTCGAGGCTGTTCAGGTTGGCCAGTCGATCACGGCCCATGGGGGCTTGTTGCGGCAGCGAAAGTTCATCGGAAAACTGCTGCGTCATCTGGACCCGGATCCGATTCGTGAGGGACTTGCCGCCCTGCGGGGTGACACTGCCGCTCAGGTACGCTTGCAACACCAGTGCGAACGGTGGCGCGATCGGATGATCGATGAGGGTGACGGGGTCATTAACGCGTTTGTGGGCCAGTACCCCGGGAGCGAGCGTCAGACGTTGCGGCAGTGGGTGCGGGATGCTCAAAAAGAGCGTGATGCCCAGCGGCCGCCGCGAGCGGCACGGCTTTTGTTCCGTTATGTGCGGGATGTGCTCGGTGCTGCGTCGGCGGATCTGCCGCCACTTGAGCGCGATGTCGATGCGGATTGATGCGGGTGTTGCGGAGATACACGTGGGCACCGGTGGCGATCCGTATGGCTTGAGTGAGAGGACCGTATTTTGATGCGCCTGGTGCCTGAATTGGCATTGCTGGGGTTGGTCGTGGCGGTATCGTGGCGACTCACCGGTGCGGTGCGGCAGTATGCCCTGCGGCGGTTGCTGGATGTGCCCAACGCGCGCAGTTCTCATCAGCAGCCCACGCCCAGAGGCGGTGGGCTGGCTATCGTCATCAGCCTGGTGCTTGGGCTGGTGGGGCTCTACGGGCTGGGTCGCCTGCCGTGGCCTTTGTTGATGGCACTCATGGGATTGTTGCCGGTGGCGGCGATCGGTTTTCTGGATGACCACCGACCGGTGCCTGCGCGTTGGCGGTTTCTGGTGCAGATCATGGCGGCTGTCTGGTCGCTCGAATGGATCGGCGGCATGGGTGACGTGCTGGTGGGGCAGCAGTTTATCCATCTGGGCTGGGCAGGGCAGGTCATGGCGGTGTTGTTCATTGTCTGGATGCTGAATCTCTTCAATTTCATGGATGGCATCGACGGGATTGCCGCCGGTGAAACGATTGCGGTAGCAGTGCTGGCGGCGCTGTTGCTCTGGATACGGCAGGATTTCGTGCTGCCGGGTGAAGGCTGGGCCGGATTGATGCTGGCGGCGGCTGCCACGGGTTTTCTGCTATGGAACTGGCCCCCGGCAAGGATTTTCATGGGCGATGTGGCCAGCGGGGTGTTGGGTTTCGTGCTGGCGGTGCTGGCTGTCTGGTCGGCGACGCAGCACAGCTTAAGTCTGGTGGCTTGGTTGATACTGGCCGGCGTGTTTCTGGTTGACGCCACACTGACGCTATTGGTGCGCTTGTTCAGGCGGGAGCGCTGGTATGAGGCGCACCGCAGTCACGCTTATCAGCATGCCGCCCGGCGTTGGGGTGGTCATCGGCTGGTCACGCTGAGCGTACTGGCGGTCAATGGATTATGGTTGCTGCCGAATGCCTGGCTGGCGATGGCATATCCCCGCTGGGAGGTCGGGCTGCTGGTGGTTGCCCTGCTGCCACTCATGCTGGCGGGCTATCGACTGGGTGCCGGCAGGCCTTGAGGATTGTGTCTTGATTTCACCAAAGCTGCGCGTTCGTTCGTTGGTTTTACTGCATGACTTGATCATGGTCGTGCTGGCATGGTTGGGCGCCTATGGTTTGCGCTTCAATCTCAGCCTGCCGCCGCCTCAGTATGTGGAGGCGGCCTGGCGTGATTTGCCGGTAGTCATCGGCGTGCAGGTTCTCGTATTTGCGCACTTCGGGCTGTATCGCGGAGTGTGGCGGTTTGCTTCCGTGCCGGATCTGATCCGTATCGCCAAATCCGTCCTTGCCGGCGTAACCCTGATCGGGATCACCCTGTATCTGTGGAACTGGCTGCAGGATGTGCCGCGCTCGGTATTGCCGCTGTACATGATCCTGCTCGGATTGCTGCTGTCCCTGCCGCGGGTGATTTACCGCATCTGGCGCGATCAGCGCATGGCCTTGAAAGTCGGCCAGCGCACCCTGGTGGTCGGGGCCGGGCGGGCGGCGGAGCTGCTGATCAGGGATCTGTTACGGTCGAATGACCACCGCTTTGATCCGGTCGCGCTGGTCGATGACAATCCGGGCAAGAAGGGTAGTGAAATTCATGGCGTACGGGTCAGGGGCCGCTGCGATGAGATTCCGGTGCTGGCTGACAGGCTCGCTATTGAACGGATCCTGATCGCCGTACCGTCGGCGACGGATGCTGAAATGCGCCGGATTGTGGAGGCCTGCGAAGCGGCCGAACTGCCTTTTCTGACCTTGCCGTCGGTGCACGACATGTTGTCCGAGCAGATCTCCGGCAATTTGCGCGAGGTCTCGATCGAGGATTTGCTGGGACGCACGCCGGTCCAGTTGGAACGGCAGGCCGTCCAGACCCACGTTCAGGGCGCCCGGATTCTGGTGACCGGTGGCGGCGGTTCCATCGGCTCCGAACTGTGTCAGCAGATTGCCCGCTTTCGGCCGGCGGAGTTGATCATCTACGAGCAATGCGAGTTCAATCTGTACCGGATTGAACAGGCGCTGAGCAAATCAAGCCCCGGGTTGAAACTCACCGCCTTGTTGGGAGATGTCACCGACCGGGCGGCCGTGGAGCGTACCCTGCAGCAATTCCGGCCCGATATTGTTTTCCATGCTGCGGCCTACAAGCATGTCCCCCTGTTACAGTCCCAGACGCGGCAGGCGGTCCGCAACAACGTCATCGGAACCCGCACGGTTGCCGAAGCCGCCGTTGCGGCCGGTGTGCGGCAGTTTGTGCTCATTTCGACAGACAAGGCAGTGCATCCCACCAATGTCATGGGAGCCACCAAACGTGCCGCAGAAAAACTGGTCCAGAGCCTCGATGATCCCGGCTCGACTCGGTTCATCACGGTACGGTTCGGGAATGTGCTGGATTCGGCGGGCAGTGTAGTGCCTCTGTTCCGGGAGCAAATCCGGGCCGGGGGTCCGGTGACGGTGACGCATCCCAAGGTGACCCGATATTTCATGACTATTCCCGAAGCATGTCAGCTCATCATGCAGGCGGCTGCCGTGGGGCAGGGCGGTGAGATTTTCGTGCTCGACATGGGCGAGCCGATCTCGATTCGCTATCTCGCCGAGCAAATGATTCGATTGTCTGGCAAGCGATTGGGGCACGATGTGGCCATTCGGTATGTCGGGTTGCGACCGGGTGAAAAGCTGACCGAGGAACTGTTCCTGGAGGGTGAAAAACCCATGCCCACCCCGCATGCCAAGCTGCTTTTGGCCCGCTCAGTCAGTCTGGATCGGGTTGAGGTGCTGGGGCATGTTCAGAGTCTGCTGGAGGCCGTTGATGCCTATGATGAATCCCGCCTGCTCGATAATCTGCGCCTGCTGGTGCCGGAATTCGTCGAACTGCCGAAAGGCAGTTCGGCCTCCGTCGCTGTTTGAGCGTGACACCGGGCGTGTGTTAATTAACGGCAAAGAGCGGCATGACTTGTTTTGCCGCGTTCTCTCCTTTACAATTATCGGCTTTTCACGCAACGCTATAGTTTCTGGAGCGCGCAGTAATGAAGACCTTCAGCGCCAAGCCGGCCGAAGTAAAACGCGACTGGTACATCATCGACGCAGACGGGAAGACCTTGGGGCGTCTTTCCACCGAGATCGCGCGTCGCCTTCGCGGCAAACACAAGGCCGAGTACACACCTCATGTCGATACCGGTGATTACATCATCGTCGTCAATGCCGACAAGGTTCGTGTAACCGGCACCAAGGAAAAAGACAAGATCTACTACAAGCACACCGGTTACATCGGCAACATGAAGTCCGTTGCGCTTGGCAAACTGCGCCAGACCCATCCGACCCGCATCATCGAAACGGCCGTCCAGGGGATGCTACCCAAGAACCCGCTGGGTCGCGCAATGTTCCGCAAGCTCAAGGTCTACGCCGGTACTGAACATCAACATCAGGCACAGCAGCCCAAACTGCTGGAAATCTAAATCGTCAAGCTGGAAAAATTCCATGGCACAACAGCACTACTACGGAACCGGTCGTCGCAAGAGCGCCGTCGCGCGCGTATTCGCCAAGACCGGCACGGGACGAATTCTCGTCAATAACAAGCCGGTCGAGGAATACTTTGGTCGCAAAACCGATCAGATGGTCGTTCGCCAGCCGCTTGAGTTGGTTGCACTGGGCGAGAAAATGGACGTCATGGTGACCGTTGCTGGTGGTGGCCCCAGCGGTCAGGCCGGTGCGATCCGTCATGGACTTACCCGCGCCCTGATCGTTTTCGATGAAAACCTGCGCCAGCCATTGCGCCGTGCAGGGTATGTGACGCGTGACGCTCGCGAGGTTGAGCGTAAAAAGGTCGGTCTGCACGGCGCACGTCGTCGCCCGCAGTACTCCAAGCGCTAATCGCGTCGTTTGGCTCCTTTTTGGGGGATCGTCTAGCGGCAGGACTACGGACTCTGACTCCGTCAACCTAGGTTCGAATCCTAGTCCCCCAGCCAA
>CAYFNI010000026.1:19898-24957 GCA_964344495.1 uncultured Methylococcus sp. | reverse complement strand
GGCCGGCGCCGGCCCCAGACTCTCCAGATCGTTCTTCAGCAGCGCGGCCTGTTGCTGTGCAGCAGCCTGAGCGCGATGAATCGCCTCATCCAGTTGCAACAGCTGATCCCGCAGCACGGTCAGCCGCTGATCGGTCAGGTCCGGCGCGGCCAGCGCCTCTTCGGCCGACTCCAGTGTTTGTTGCCACTCCTTGAGCGGGACCGGTTTCGGCTCGTCGGCAGCACGGGCAGGATCGCCCGCTGCCAGCAGGCATAGCAGGAGTGCAATACAGACAGGCAAGACACGATTCAAAATCATGGCGTATCAGGGGGTACGGGGTCGAGGCCATCCAGCATACCCATTTTTGCACCCGCTGACCGGCAGCGGGCGCGCCTTCTTGACTGGGGGCAGGGTTCAGTGATGGTCGCGGGGGTCTTCGAACCAGCGGTACAGGGCCGGCACCACCACCAGTGTCAGCAGGGTCGACGTAATCAGCCCGCCAATGACCACGATGGCCAGCGGCCGCTGCACTTCGGAGCCGGGGCCGGTGGCAAACAGGAACGGGATCAGGCCCAGCATGGCCACCGTCGCCGTCATCATGACCGGCCGGAAGCGCTGTATGCAGCCCTCCCGCACCGCTGCCAGCAGATCCTCGCCACGCTGGCGCAGGCTGCGGATATAGGTGACCAGCACGACGCCGTTGAGCACCGCGATCCCCCAGAGCGTGATGAAGCCGACCGAGGCCGGCACCGACAGATATTCACCGGTCACGAACAGCGACATGATGCCGCCCATCGAGGCAAACGGCAGTACCAGGATGATGAGCCCGGCAAAGCGCAAGGAGTTGAACAGGACGAACAGCAGGAAAAAGATCGCTGCAATGGTGACAGGAATGATGATCGCGAGCCGCTTGGTGGCCCGCTCGAGATTCTCGAACTGCCCGCCCCACTTGAGGAAATAGCCGTCCGGCAACGTCACCCGCTCGGCCACCGCCTGTTGCAGCTCGGCGACAAAACCACCGAGGTCGCGGTTGCGCACATTGGCGCCGATGACGATGCGACGCTTGCCCATTTCCCGGCTGATCTGGGCCGGTCCGTCGATGACCTGGAGGGTCGCCAGATCTTCCATCCGCACCATTGCCCCGTTGGGCGACTTCAGCAGAATCTGGCCGATGGCTTCGGGGCTGTTGCGAAATGCATCCGGATACCGCACCACGGCGGAAAAGCGGCGTTCGCCCTCGTACACGGTCGTGCTGACCCGCCCGCCGATAGCGGTCTCGATGATGTCGTTGACGTCGGATACGTTGATGCCATGGCGGGCAATGGCGCGTCGGTCGATATCGACGGTCAGGTACTGCTGGCCGCTGAGCCGCTCCACGCGGACGTCGGCTGCGCCTTCGATGGTGTTCAGCACCTTGATGATCTCGTCCGCGGTCCGCTTGAGCTGGCCGAGATCGTCGCCAAAAACCTTGACGGCGATGTCGGAGCGCACCCCCGTCACCATTTCGTCGACACGGTCGGAAATCGGCTGCGCCATGACCACCTGTACACCCGGCAGCACGGCGAGTACGTCCCGGATCTTTTCCATGACAGTGGACTGATCCCAGCCGGCGGGCAACTGATCGCGCGGCAGCAGCGTGGCGATCGGGGTGGATTCGTTTTCCGGCTGCGGATCGGTCGGGCTTTCGCTGCGGCCCAGCTGCGACACCACCTGTGCGACACCCGGTACCGTCTTGACCAGCCGCATGGCCTCCGATTCCAGCTTGATTGACTCCCTCAGCGACATGCTCGGCACGCGATTGATGCCGGGCACGATGCTGCCTTCCATCATTTCCGGAATGAACGAGCTGCCGAGAAACGGGATCAGCGCCAGACTGGCTCCCAGTAACCCGACGGCTACCAGCACCACGGCGTTGGAACGGCGGATCGCCAGATCGAGCAGGTGCAAATAGGGTTTTTTCAGCAGCGCGATGAGCCAGGTGTCGTGCTCGGCACCGCCCTTGAGCAGGAAGGAGCACAGGACCGGCGACAGCGTCAGGGAGACGATCAGCGATATGAACAGCGCGATGGCGATCGTGTAGGCCAGCGGGGCAAAGAGCTTGCCCTCGATGCCCTCCAGCGTCATCAGCGGCACGAACACCAGGCAGATGATGCCGACACCGAACACCACCGGCGTACCGACCTCGCGCGTTGCCCGCAACAGGACGCGGCCCTTGCTGTTGACGTCGACCGAGCCTTGCTCGCCCAGATGGCTGAAGGCGTTCTCCACCACCACCACCGATCCGTCCACCATCATGCCGATGGCGATCGCCAGTCCGCCCAGCGACATCAGATTGGCGGAGATGCCGTAATGATTCATGACCATGAAGGTACACAGCGGTGTAATGACCAGCGTCGCCACCACAATCAGGCTGGAACGGATGTCGCCCAGGAAAACGACCAGAATCACGATCACCAGCGCGACGCCTTCGATCAGCACCTTGCTGACCGTATGGATGGCTGCATCCACCAGTTCCGAACGGTCGTAGAACGGCACAATCTGCAGATCGTGCGGCAGCAGGCCCTGAACATTGATCTCGGCCACCTTGGCCTTGACATCGCTGACGATGCGTTTGGCATTGCCGCCGCGGAACATCAGCACAATCCCGCCAACGGATTCGGTCACGCCATTCTTGATCACCGCGCCGGAGCGCACTGCCCGACCGACACTGACCTCGGCCACATCGTGGACGTGGATCGGAATGCCGTCATGCTCCTTGAGCACGATGTCGCCAATGTCCTCGACACTCTCGATCAGGCCGACGCCGCGGATCAGATACTGTTCGTCATAATGCGGCAGCTTGCCGCCACCGCTGTTGGCGTTGTTCAGCGCCAGCGCGGTATAGACCTCCTTGAGAGTCAGGCCGTAGTGGCGCAGCCGGTCGGGATCGGGCTCCACCTGATACTGGCGCTCATGGCCACCGATGGAGTTGATTTCGGCCACGCCGGGGATGCCGCGCAACATCGGCCGCACGACCCAGTCCTGAATCGTGCGGCGCTCGGTCAGCTCCTCATCGCTCAGCGGCCGCTCACCGTCTTCGGGCATTTCCAGCGTGTACTGGTAGACCTCACCCAGCCCCGAAGACACCGGTCCCAGCACCGGGGTGACACCCTCGGGCATGCTGGCACCCACTTCGATCAGCCGCTCCAGCACCAGCTGACGGGCAAAATAAATGTCGGTCTGATCGGTGAAAACCAGCACAATCTGAGACAGGGAATTGCGGTTCACCGAGCGCATCTCGACCAGCCCCGGCAGACCGGTCATGGCGATTTCCAGCGGCACCGTGACGAAGCGCTCGACCTCCTCGGGTGACCGGCCGGGCGCCTCGGCCGCCACCTGCACCTGGACGTTGGTCACGTCGGGGAAGGCATCCACCGAGAGCTGCTTGAGTTGCAGAATGCCGAAACCCGCCAGCGCCAGCGCCAGCACCAGCACCACGATGCGCTGGTTGAGCGCGGCTCTGACCACTTGCTCGATCACGGGCTACTCCAGTTCCTTCAGGTTGCGCACATTGTTGAGATGAAACGCACCCTTGACCACAATGCGCTCGCCCTGGGTCAGCCCCAACAGTACGGTGCGCCGACCCTCCAGATCCGGCCCCAGCTCCACCGGACGCAGCTGCAGCCGATCCTTGGCCACCTCGACGAACACATGATCGCGATCGCTCTCCCGCACCACCGCCTGGGCGGGAATGCTCAGCGCCTCCTCGGAGGTATGCCGGATCAGCATGTCTGCCAGCATTTCCGGCTTGAGCTTGCGCCTGGCGTTATCGACCTCCATCCGCATGGTGATGGTGCGCGTATCTGGCTTGACCACATCCGCCACGTAGACGATGCGGCCGACGAAATGGTCGTCCGGCAAGGCTGGCACATGCACCTCGACCTGACTGCCCTCCTCGACGATGTGCGCATCCTGCTCCGGGGCCTCGGCCACGACCCAGACGCGCGACAGATCCGCCACGGTAAAGAGTTCATCGGAGATTTCGGCAATCTGGCCGACGGAAATATGCCGCTCGATGACGGTGCCGCTGATGGTGCTGGTCACCGGCGTGATCGAGTTGATCTGACCCGAATGGCCCAGATGCTCGATGGCCTTCGCGCTCATCCCCATGACCCCAAGCTGATCAGCCAGTGCGCGAATTTCGACTTCCGCTTCCGCCAGCGCGCTTTCGCGCTCCTTGAAGGTGGCCTGGCTGATAATCCCTTCACTGAACAGACGTCGGGCCCGCTCGACATTCAGCCGTTGCAGGCCGACCTGGGTCTTGGCTTTCAGATAGGCTGCCTGCGCGGCACTGAGTTCGTTGCTGTTGAGGATCGCCAGCACCTCGCCCTGACTCACGTTGCGACCGATGAAAGCCTTGATTTCCGCCACCCGACCGCTCAGGACCGGCCCGATGCGCGCCACGCGGTGCTCATCCAGCGCGACGCGTCCAGGCAAGCGGATCGTGTCGGTGCGGTGAGAGGTTTCGACCGGGGCCAGCACAATATGCGCACCAAGTTTGGGCGTTATCTCGAGCAGGGCGGGCGGAGCAGGCTCTTCCGCCCAGAGGCGGGGAACAAACACGATGATCAGAACGGCCAGAAAACGGGGCATGGGCGGGTGGATTCCTGAAATGAGTCCTGTGGGTATACGGATTTTATACTGTGTGCAAAAACCAGACCGGCGGTGGATTTGAACCGTACCGACCCTGAACCGCCGCCGCGCCGGCGGCTCGCCCAGCCGCGTCTGGTTCAAATCCCCAGCATCTGCCAGATGTCATCGACCCGCTGCCGGATATCGGCATTCATGACGATCGGCACTCCCCATTCGCGGCTGGTTTCGCCCGGCCACTTGTTGGTGGCATCAAAGCCGGCTTTCGAGCCCATGCCCGACACCGGCGAGGCAAAATCGAGGTAATCGATCGGCGTGTGGTCGATCAAGGTCATATCGCGGGCCGGATCCATGCGCGTCGTGATGGCCCAGATCACGTCCTGCCAGTTGCGCGCATCGACATCGTCATCGACCACGATCACGAACTTGGTATACATGAACTGGCGCAGGA
>CAYFNI010000026.1:0-19888 GCA_964344495.1 uncultured Methylococcus sp. | reverse complement strand
CGCCAGCCGGTAGGAGCAGCCCTCGGGCGGCAGATAGAAGTCGACGATCTCCGGGAACTGCTTCTGCAGGATCGGCACGAACACCTCGTTCAGCGCCACGCCCAACACCGCCGGCTCGTCCGGCGGCCGACCGGTATAGGTGCTGTGATAGATCGGATCCTTGCGCTGGGTGATGCGCTCGATGGTAAAGACGGGGAATTCGTCCACCTCGTTGTAGTACCCGGTATGGTCCCCAAACGGCCCTTCGGGCGCAGTTTCGCCGGGATAGAGGAAGCCTTCCAGAACAATCTCGGCGCTGGCCGGCACCTGCAGATCGGAGGTCAGGCACTTGGCCACCTCGGTCTTCGAGCCGCGCAAGAGACCCGCGAACGCATATTCCGACAGCGAATCCGGCACCGGCGTGACCGCGCCGAGAATGGTCGCGGGATCGGCGCCCAGCGCCACCGCCACGGGGAACGGCTCGCCCGGATGGGCCTCCTGCCAGTCGCGGTAATCCAGCGCCCCGCCGCGGTGCGCCAGCCAGCGCATGATGGTCTTGTTGGGACCGATGACCTGCTGCCGGTAAATGCCGAGGTTTTGCCGCTCCTTGTGCGGTCCCCGGGTAATGACCAGCGCCCAGGTGATCAGCGGTCCGGCGTCGCCCGGCCAGCAGGTCTGGATCGGGTAACGGCCGAGGTCAATGTCGGACCCCGCCAGCACCACCTCCTGACAAGGTGGGTGACGCACCGCCTTGGCCGGCATGTTGAGCACCTGCTTGAACATCGGCAGCTTGTCGAACATGTCCCGGAACCCCTTGGGCGGCTCCGGCTCCTTGAGGAAAGCGAGCAACCGCCCCACCTCGCGCAGCGCCTGCACCGACTCCTGCCCCATCCCCAGGGCCACGCGCTCCGGCGTTCCGAACAGGTTGCCGAGCAGCGGAATGTCGTACCCCTTGGGCTGCTCGAACAGCAACGCCGGCCCGCCCGCCTTAAGGGTCCGGTCACAGATCTCGGTGATTTCCAGATGCGGATCGGCCGGGTACTGAATGCGCTTCAATTCGCCGATCGTTTCGAGATGCTGGATGAAGTCGCGCAGATCGTTGTATTTCATAAGATAATTCGCCCGGTCAATTCCTGAAGCCATCCGGCGGCACGGGCTGCCGCTCAATGAGTTGCGTCAATTCGGTCAGCGACGGCAGCGCCAGCAGAGCCTGATCACGCAGTTTAGCCCGCAACCGCTCGCTGCGCTGAATCAGCAGCGGCTGCGTCCCCGCTGCCCGGGCAGCCTGCAGTCCGGTTTCGGAGTCTTCCAGCACCAGACAGCGCCCCGGCTCGACTCCCAGGCGGCGTGCCGCCTCCAGATAGACATCCGGCTCCGGCTTGCCGCTGCGGACCTGATCGCGCGTCACCCGGACCGGAAACGCCTCGGCCAGCCCGCCCAGCGCCAGACAGCGGCGCGCGTAATGGTCATCGCTGTTGGTCGCCAGTGCATACGGGATACGCCGCCACTGCATCGCTTCAAGCAGCGGTTCGATGCCCGGCATGCGCGGAATGCCGTGCACTTCAACGCTACGGAACCAATGCTGCTCGGCAGCCTTGAAAAACGGTTCGCGGGCGAAATCTGCCCCCAGCGCCTCGGCCAGTGCCTGCACCACATCATCGGCATGCCGACCAAACAGGCTTTCCAGAAAGGCATCGTCCAAGGCGTGTCCGATATCCGCGGCCGCCTGCTGCCAGGCCGCGCAATAGGTGGCTTCGGAATCCAGCACCAGGCCATCCATATCGAGCAGGATGGCGTCAAAGGCGGGCAGGGCGTCGGTTCCGTTTTCAGGCATGGGGCAACACCTTCAAGTATTCGCCGTGCGCCTCGCGCGTCGCCCCGATGACGATGCGCTGGCGCCCTGCGGCGGTCAGTTCCAGTTGCCCGGCGATCTCCACCCGTTCGCCCGCCCGCGCCTGCCCGGCATAGGTCTGGGTAAAACTGAGTACCTCGTCGATGTCGGGATGGTCGAGGCCATAGCGGGCCGGAACGTCGAACGCATAGCGCGCCTCATTGACCGTGGCGCACACCCGCACCGGCCCCCGTTTGCGGCACGGGCCGGCCGGTTCCGGCAATGGCTCGGCGACCAGCGTGAGATCGAACTTGGTCCCGTCGCACAGCCCCTTGTTGCCCTTGCGGCGCTCATGCCAGAGGTACTCGTCGAAGCTGAGCGCACACCCGCGCCGCGCGTAGGCGTCGCGCCAGGCCTCTGGCGTCAGATCGTCCAGCTGCCCGGCCGTAATGGCTGCGCGCACGGCGGCGCGGGCGCCCTCGAACGCATCGCGGCCGTACAGGACAAAATCCAGATCCGAGTCCGGCCGCTGGGCCTCGATCAATAACGAACCGGTCAAACCGATCTGGTCGGGCGACACGCCACCTGCCTGCAGCAGGCCCAGACAGCGGCGTGCCTTGGCTTCGATCGGGTCCACGCGTGCGGCCGCGCAGAGGGCGGCCAACCGCTGACGGGGCTGGTGGTGACGGCAGATGGCTGACAGCGGCAGGCCATGCAGTTCGGCATCCAGCCGGCGGGAGTGATAGCGGTACTGCGGTGCCACCGCCTGCAGCCAGGCGTTGGCGGCGGCCGTGTCGAGCTTGACCCAGCCGCCGTCCAACCGCCGGTAACGCAGAAAACAGGGCACGCGACCGGCATCCAGATAGGGATCAACCACGGCGAAGACCAGCCCTTCGGCGGTTTCGACGAAATCGCGCGGGAGATAGCCTGAAAGCGGCGGGGCGGTAGGCATCGACGAGTCAGTCACGGTGCGTCGGGGTCCGGCGGGTAGCGCGTTGAAGGCGCCATCTTAACCCGGCCACCGGTGAGGAAAACCGGGGGGCGGTTCAATTCAACCGAGCGCCCCTGCGGACACGCACCGCGGCGGGCTCGACACACTATCCAAATCAAGCGCTTGGCTCATCGTCAGCCGTTGGCACGAACCTCGCTTACACGGCTTCGATCCCACTACACCTGACGTTGTCACTTGAAACCCATGACCAAACCGACTCTCTCCCTGCCTCAAACCGGTCTCGCCGGCCTGCTGGAAAACTGGCGCGCCGACGTCACCTCCGGCTTTCTGGTGTTCCTGATCGCCCTGCCCTTGTGTCTGGGCATTGCCATGGCCTCCGGTTTCCCCCCGATGAGCGGCATCATCACCGCCGTCATCGGTGGCGTGGTGGTCTCCCGCATCAGCGGCTCGTACGTCACCATCAACGGTCCGGCAGCGGGTCTGATCGTGGTCATCCTCTCGGCAGTGCAGTCTCTGGGCGAAGGCGATGCCATGGCCGGCTATCGCTATACGCTGGCCGCCATCGTGGTCGCCAGCGGATTCCAAATCGTCATGGGCCTGTTGAAGGCCGGGCGGCTGAATGCCTATTTTCCCGCCTCCGTGGTCCACGGCATGCTGGCGGCGATCGGCATCATCATCATGGCCAAGCAGATCCATGTGATGTTCGGCGTCAAACCCCAGAGCAGCGAGATTCTCGGCACCATCGCCGAAATCCCGCACAGTCTGGCGAATCTGAATCCGGAGATCGCCTTCATCGGTTTTTCCGGTCTGGCCCTGCTGATCATCTGGTCGCTGCAACGTAACCCGACCCTGAAAAAAATCCCGGCACCGCTGCTGGTGGTCATCCTCGGCATGGCGCTGGAGCGCTATTTCGATCTGGATCATGAGCACGTCTACATGTTCATGCCCGATCAGTCACTCATCCACCAGCATGAATTCTCGGTTGGCCCGAAGTTTCTGGTGAGCATTCCCGACAACATCCTCGGCAGCTTTTATACGCCGGATTTCGGCAAGATCGGAACCTCGGCCTTCTGGGGGGCGGTCGTTTCGATTGGCCTGGTCGGCAGTCTCGAAACCCTGCTCAGCACCACGGCGGTCGACAAACTCGATCCCTACAAGCGCTATTCCGACCTCAACCGCGACCTGACCGCCGTGGGCGTGGGTAACCTTCTGGCCGGCGCGGTCGGCGGTCTGCCGATGATTGCCGAGATCGTCCGCTCCTCGGCCAACGTCAGCAATGGGGCCAGAACCGGCTGGGCAAACTTCTTCCATGGCCTGTTCCTCGCCTTTTTCGTGCTGGTATTTCCATGGCTGGTGCATGAAATCCCGCTGGCTTCGCTGGCTGCGCTGCTGGTCTATACCGGCTTCCGGCTGGCGTCGCCGAAGGAATTTGCCAAGACGATGGATATTGGCCGCGAGCAGCTGATCATTTTCGTGGTCACCATCCTCGGGGTGCTGGCCACCGACCTGCTGATCGGCGTGCTGATCGGAATCGCGGTCAAAATCTCGATTCACCTGTCGCGCGGGGTGAAACTGAGCAATCTGCTGAAAATCTCCTACACACTGGAACAGCCCGACCCTGACAGCTACCTGATCAAGCTGCAGGGCTCGGCCATCTTCTCGAATGTGATCGGCCTCAAGAGCGAACTGGCCGATCTGCCCGACGGCAAGACCATCGTCTTTGATGTCTCGGATGCTTATCTCATCGACCACACGGTGATGGACTTCATCGAGCACTACCGGCACGACTATGCCGAGCGGGGTGGCCGGTGTTCGGTGCGCGGCCTGAGCCAGCATCAGGCGTATTCCAGCCATCCGCTGGCCGCCGTGCGGCGGCGCAAGACCGACCGCAAGCAGGCGTGACAAGGCGGGTTCCGGGCCATGAGCGACAAGATTCCCGTCCGTTCGTGGATCGCGAACTCGCGCCACCACACCCAACGCATCCACCCGTTGAACGTGAAGCTGACCGGTGAGGCGGACGCTGTCCTGCGCCGCATCGCGGCTGAAGAGAATCTGCGGCTGTACGAGGTCATCGAAAAGGCCTTGCTGTTCTATCGCCAGCATCACCCCGGCCCCACCGGCGAGGATTGAGGACGCCCGGTGACAGGGCGGGGCGGGATTCACCCCGTCCCTCTATAATCCGGGCTCTCGCTCACGTCATGGGTGCTCCTCTTGGCTAACTCTCCCTACCGCTACGCCCACCTGCGCGTCTGGGTGGCGCTGTCGCTGCTGCTGATGGTACTGGCGCTGCTGGGCGGCCTGATCTGGCGCAATTTCGAGCGTCTGGAAACCATGCGCTCCTATGTCACCTATGCCCACCGCATCCAGGGTGTAGCCACCGACATCCAGGCCTCGCTGACGGATTACTTCATCACCGGCAACCGCGAGCTGCACCTGCAACGCCTGAGCCGGCTGACGACCGAAATCATCGGCCTTGGCAGCAACGATCACCACGTTGCCCCGGAAACGCCGAAACATTTGCACGAACTGCAAGCCTCGATCAGCGATTTCACCGACCTCCACACCACGCCGGAAGAACAGGAGGCCCGGCTGCTCAAGGCACTGAACCTCACCAGCGCCATCATCGACGCAGAATCGTTGAATCGCGAAGCGATGCTGGAGGACATCAGCCAGTCGACCCGCACCGAAATCATGCTGGTCTTTGCCACCGCCCTCACCTTGTTGCTGCTGGTCGGCCTGTTCCTGCGCTTCCGCATTCTGGCGCCGCTGAAGGACCTGCAACAGTTGCTGTTGCGGCTGGCCAAGGAAGACTTCACCCCGATCGCCACAGCGCAAATCGACCCGCTGCTGAAGCCGGTCTTCAACAGTTACAACCTCATGGTGCGGCATCTGGCTGAGCTGGAAGAAGAAAAGCGCCACCACGCCGCCTCGCTGGAAGCCGAAGTGCAAGCCGCCACCAGCGCGTTGCTGGAGCAGCAGACCGATCTGTCCCGCAACGAAAAGCTGGCGGCCGTCGGCGAACTGGCGGCCGGCATTGCGCATGAATTACGCAATCCGCTGGCCGGCATCCAGATGAGCTGCGTCAATCTGGTCCGGGAAATGACCGACCCGGACCAGAGCCACCGCGTCACCCTGATCATCGACGAGCTCAAGCGGATGGGGCGACTGCTGAACGAACTGCTGGATCTCAGCAAGCACACGCCGGCACCGGTCAACGAATTCGATCTGGCCCTGGTGGTCGAAAATCTGGTGGCGCTGCTGCGCTACCAGATTCCCATGGACATCCGGCTCTGCGTCGAAGCCACCCACGGCATCGTCTGCCACCTGCCGGAAAGCCGGATCCGCCAGTGCCTCCTCAATCTGGTGCTGAATGCCGCTCAAGCCATCGGTCGCCAGCCCGGGGAAATCCGCATCACCCTGGCCGAAGACAGCGAGGACTTCGTCACCCTGACCCTCGACGACACCGGCCCCGGCTTCAGCCCCGACATGCTGCAACAGGGCGTGCGGCCGTTCGTCACCGGCAAGCCGGGGGGGACCGGACTGGGATTGGCCATGGTGCAGCGCTTCGTCCGCGAACTGGGCGGCAGTCTGACGCTGGCTGCAAGCCCGCTGCACGGCGCACGTATCCGACTGCGAATTCCGCGCCGCTACCATTAAGCGCGGCCGGGCACGGCTCGGGTACAATCACGGCATGGATGTCCTCAAGCGCACCGCACCCTCACGCCTGTCCCATCGGCCAGGGCCTTTTCAGCCGACCGGCCGTAGCCTGACCCCGCTGGCCCTGGCCATGACGGTCGCCCTGTCGGGGCTGGACGGCTGCTCGCTGGTGCAAACCACCGTCGATCTGCCGTTCCGGGCCGTCAGCGCCGTGCTGCCGGGCGGCCTGGAGACCGAAGCCGTCGATCCCGTCGACCTGCAGGAAGACATGCTGCGGTTCGCCGACAACTTCGTCATCTCGACCTCGCGGGCGGCCGAAAGCCTGCAACGCGATGGTCAGCCGATCCGGCGAGCCGAGCTGCTGACCATCAAGGTCGCGCTGGCCTCCGACATTTATGGCATCGCCAGCGGCTCCAACGCGCTGGCCAATCTGGTCGGTCTGACCGTGCTGGCCAGCGCCGCCCGCTGGCGGGTGCAGGACTACTGGTTGCCCAAGGTCTATGGCGTTTCCGCCGAACCGATGATGCAGACGCTGGAGGCACGCGAGCATGACATCTGGACCATTGCCAAGCGGGTACTCAAGCCGGAAATGCAGACCGAACTGCGCGAGGCGATCAAGAAATGGCGCGATACCGCCGGCAATCCGACCGGCGAACTGGAAGCCTTCGCCACCAATGCCCTGGTCAACGAAGTCACCAAGGGCAGCCACGCGGCCAAAACGTCATCGCTGCCGTCCAGCGTCTTTGCGCTGCTGGATCTGGATCCGCTGGCCGGGCTGGATCCGGCCACCCGCGAGCTGACCGAAACCCGCCTGTTCGCCGAGCGGGCCCTGTTCATGGGTCAGCGCATGCCGCAATTGATCGAGTGGCAGATGGAACTGCTGGCGATGCGCTCGTCCAGTACCCCGCAGGCTGCCGGGCTGCTGACCAATGCGGCGGAAATTGCCGCCGCGGGCGACCGGCTGAGCCGCACGATGGAGCAGCTGCCGCAGTTGATCGTGTCCGAGCGGGAAAAGATCATGCGTGATCTCAAGTCGGAGCAGCAGGGTCTGCTGACACTCTCCCAGAGCTTCGCCACGACCCTGGCCCAGGGCGACCGGATGGCAGGCTCGACCCAGCAGGCGATGCAGAGCTTCAATGACGTCCTCACCCAGCTACGCACCTGGCCGACTGATCCGGCGTCGAAGTCGCCGCCGTTCGACATCAAGGATTACGCCACCACCGCGCACGAAATCAACCTCATGTCGCAGCGCCTGACGGAAACCCTGCAGACCTTCCAGTCCGTCATCAGCCCGGCGCAGTTCAGCCAGCTCTCGGTCGAACTGGATCGGGCCAGCGACATCGCCCGCACGCGCGGCGAAGCCGTGGTCGACTACGCCTTCCGCCGACTGCTGCTGCTGGTCCTTGCCAGTGGCCTGGTAGTCGTCGCCAGCCGGCTGCTCTACCGCTGGCTGCTGCTGCGACTGGATGGCCTCACCCCCCGCCTGAAATCCGGGCCTTCGGCCTGAGCCCCCGCCGGACATGAAAAAGGCGCCGCCGGCCAGGACCGGGGCGCCTCGTTGCGATCGTCGACCCGCTACTTGACCGGCGCCATCGGCGTCAGGTTCTTGGCGAGGGTAGCCACCTTCTTGCGTTCCGCCTCCGGCAGCGCGATCAGGCCCTTGTCGGTCAGATAGCCTTCGGCGCCGGATGCCTTGTCGCTGGTGAATTCAGCGACAAACTCCGCGATGCCGGGAATGACGCCGACATGCCCTTTCTTGACATAGATGAACAGCGGCCGCGAGACCGGGTATTTGCCATCGGCGATGGCTTCGTAGGTCGGCGCCACCCCGTCCACCGGCGCCGCGCGGAGGCGGTCCTCGTTCAGGGAAAGGTAGCTGTAGCCGAATACGCCGGCCGCATCCGGATTGGCATCCAGCTTCTGCACGATCAGGTTGTCGTTCTCGCCGGCCTCAACGTAGGCGCCATCCTCGCGCACGGTCATGCAGAGGGCCTTGAACCCGGCTTCATCCTTGTCCTTCCTGGCCTTGATGGCCGGAAACTGCTGACAACCGCCCTCCAGCGCCAGTTCGGCAAAGGCATCGCGGGTACCGGAGCTCGGGGGCGGACCGAGCACCTCGATCTTGATGTCGGGCAATTCGGCGTTGATCTGTTTCCAGGTCTTGTAGGGATTGTCGACCAGGGCTTCGCCGTCCGGTTTTTTCGGATCCGGCACCCGCTTGGCCAGCGCGAGGAACAGTTCCTTGCGGGTCAGCTTGAGGGTGTGCTTGGCCTTTTTGGACTGGGCCACCACGATGCCGTCAAAACCGACCTTGACTTCGACGATGTCCTTGACGCCGGCCTTCTGGCACGCCTCGAACTCCGATTTTTTCATGGCCCGCGAGGCATTGGCGATATCCGGCGTATTCGGGCCAAGACCGCTGCAGAACAGCTTGATACCGCCACCGGTGCCGGTCGCCTCGACTTTGGGCGTCTTGAATTTGCCGACCTTGCCGAATTGCTCGGCGACTGCGGCTGCGAACGGGTACACGGTCGAGGATCCGACCACGGTGATGGCATCGCGTGAGGCCGGGGCGGCCTGCAGGCCGAGGCTCAGCAACAGGCCGGCGCCGATCAGAACATGTCTGCTATTCATCCACTTCTCTCCTGTGTTGGAATCCGGTCGCCCTGAGGGCACGGGGCGACTTGAGCGATCAATTCATGGGGCGGGGCCGATGCCCGGACTCGCCGGCAAGCGGGCGATACGATAGCAAAGTCCCGCTGCCGCGGGGGGCGATATGCGTCATCCCCCGAATCCCCTAGGCGCAGGATGCCAAGACCAGATGACAATCCTGTGACAGCGGCTCGTCCGTCCGGCCTCAGTCACGCCCCAAGGCCAGCTGCGCGCGGATGGTACCGGCGGCAAAATCATTCAACTTCACATCGCGCAAAAACAGCCGCTGGTCGGAAATGCCTTCCTTTTCGATCAGGAAGCCGCGGATGCTTTCGGCCCGATTCATTCCCAGTGCGCGCAGGGTGGTTTCATCAATCGGCCATTCGTCGAGTACCCGCGCCTGGGCCAGATCGAATGCCCGGCCGCTCAGGCTGGCGAGCGGCCGGGCGTCCGTGCTGCGCCATTCGGCAGCGTACGGGTGTTGCTGCCGATAATAGGCGGTGAACAGGCGCCGGTAATCCTCGTCGCTCAATTCCGGCACCGGGGCGCCGTGAAGGCGAATCCCCTGCGCCCGCAGTTCTTCGCGCCGGGCCCGTTTCAGCTCCTCCCCCAGGGCGGCGCGGGCCAGCGCCCGCTTGTCCTGGCGGGGATCAGCCACGCCTTCGATGTCGAGGGTAGCGGCGGGGCGCGTGTCCATGGACGCTGCCACGTATTTCAGCGCCTCGGTCGCGCTTTCGGACAATTCACGCTCGCCCGGTTCGAACGGGATGTCATAGCGGGTCAGCTCCTCGCCGTTCACCACTTCGTCCACCAGACTGGCCGGGGCATAGTAGAACTTGGTCAGCAGACTGGTGAAGGCATCGCGGTACAGGGACCAGAGGCTGAATTGCGGGTTGCTGAGGTCACCGTAGACCGGCAGGTCGATGTCGATCCGCCCGTCACCGTTCTTGAGAATGGCGATGGCCAGATCGACCAGCCACGAGCCGGAATCGTCGACCCGGTCACCCAGCGTCAGCTTGTCGAGCACGGCCCGGTTCTCCACCTCCAGCTGGTCATTGATGAGCAGATAGCGCAAATCCATGTCGAGCTTGCCCCGCTCGATCCGGTAGCCGCCGAAGCGGCCGGAATAGGCCGAAAACGAGGTCAGGTTGAGGCCATTGAAGTGCATGGTCACGTCGGTATGGTCGCGATAGTCCATCGGATCAAGCTCGCCGAAGACCTGCGCCGGCGAGTTGCCGTTGATGCGTCCGTCCAGCACCAGATGGGCCATCGCATCGGCCCGCGAGGACAGGCCGCTGACGGTCCCGTCGAAGCGGCGGATTTCCGACGCGAACCCCGGCGTCATGCTGCGGTCGCTGAAATCGACCACGCCCTCCTTGACGCGCAGCAGCCCGATGGACGCCGACGGCAGCTGATGCACCGGCGTTTCCTCGACCTGCAATCGCTGGATGGATTCCGGGATGGCCGCCTGACTGGGCGGCTCCAGCTCGGCGAGCAGATTCAATTGCCGCTTCTCATCCAGCGCCACCCGGGCATAGGGTTGCTCGGCGGTCAGCACCCGGGTCACGAACCGGTTCGGCCGATTGCTCATCGACAGCCCGTCGAATTTGAGCAAATCCCACTTCAACACCGGCTGGTGCGAAACCCGATCGTCGGCCTCGAACTCCAGCACCTCGGCCCCGCCGTCGTAATCGACCCGCAGACCCGCATCCTCGCGCGCGATGACATCGCCCCACAGGCTGAGCCGTCCCTGTTTCAGGTCGACGTTGGTCAGTGAGCGGACATAGGGCTCGAGGCTGCGCAGGCGCAATTTGTCGAGACCAAAACGAAAACTGGCCCGCAACGGCTGCAGTTGCAGGCGGCCCTCGGCCTCGAAGCGGCTGCTGCTGCCGATCTGGGTCTGCAGCCGGAATTCCGTGTCGTTGTTCGGTTCCGAAGTGATGTCGCTGGACTTCAGCGTCAGTTCGTTGAAGCGTAACCGTACCGGCGGCTCGGTGGTTTCATCGAAGACGTTGACCGAGTAGTGGTCGAGCAGGAACGCGTCGACCTCCAGATGCCAGTGCTCGCGCGGCCCGGCCAGCACCGTGCGCTTGGCCATCAGGGCCGGCAAGCCGCGGATGTCGAGCGACTGATCCTTGCGTCGCAGGATGTCGAGCTGCGCATTGTCGGAGCTGATCAGGCGGGCACTCAGGACGCGGGCGCCCAGTGCGCCGCGGGCTTCCTCCAGCTGCACGGTGCCGATCCGCGCCTGGCGGGGCTCGTAGGGATCCGGCTCCCGCGAGCCGACCTCGGCGGGGAGCGGCGCCAGCGTGGGTGGCTCGGCCCCGCTGGCGGCCAGCGGCTCGATAGCGCCGGTGGCCGCGGCATCCGACAGGCGGGCCCGTCGGACCTGAAACCGCTGTTGCGCCACCTCCAGCTGCAGCGCCTCGATCTCCAGCCGCGCGGCTTTGACCTCCGGGCTGACGAGATCGGTCAGACTGCCGCTGGCCACGCTGATCCGGTGCTCGGCCAGCGCATGCTGCAGTTGCATCGCCTGCAGGGCGCCGGTCGTGAGACGTGGCGCCGCTTTTCCGTCCAGCCGCAGGGCGGTGGCAACACACTCGGCCAGCTCGACACGGTGCGCGGTGGCTGAATAGGTCAGCCCCTGTACGGTTGGCGCATCGAGCTGTCCCCAGGCGCCCATCGCCCGTTCCGCAGAAGCCCGCGCCAGCAGAACCCGGCGCTCGTTCAGTTCGTAAATCAGTGCCTCGGCGCGGACTGCGTCGAGATGCCCCCAGCCCGTCCCGATCTGTGGCAAGACCAAGGTGGCCATGTGAATCTGACGCGTGGCATCGTCGAACGCGAGCCGCCGTGCATCTATGCCCGGCGCACTGAATTGCTCATGGCGGACATCGGCCAGCGTCAGGCGCTCCAGCGTGAGCCCCGCCTCGCCGGCGGGCGAGTGGACCGTTTCGCCCATCAAGCGGCCGACATGCAGGGTGGGAGTTCCCAATGCCTCGGCCTCCACCCGCCCGATCGACAGGTCGCCGCCGAGCTGCAGCAACACCTCCATCAGCCCCAGGCGGCCGACCCGATACGCGCGGTTGGCGTCGCGGCGGTCGTGGATATGCAGCCCGCTCAATTGCAGGGCATTCGCTCGCAGCGACAGGCCGTGCAGCCCTTCGCCCTGAAAGTGGAGTTGCCCGTCGGCATCGAGCCGGCCTTCCGTCACCTGCCATTCCATGGCGGGCTTGAGCAGCCGCAACCACGGCACCAGCGCCGCCTGCCGGGCCTTCAGCGACAGCGTGAACGTGAGAGGATGCAGCGCTACCTCGCCCTCAAGCCGGAGCGATTCGCCGGCGGTTCCCTCCTGCGCCAGCCGGACCGGCATCACCGCACCGGCGCGGGCATCGCTGACCGACACCCTCAGGCCGCCGATGTGGTGCAGTATGGCCGGCGTGTCCTGCGCGTCGGTCCACTCCAGCACGCCCCCGTGCAGCGACAGGTGGCTGATGACGACCGGGGAAGCCCCTTCGCCGGTCGGGCTGAACACGCCCGGCGCGACGCCGCTGAGGCGCCACTGACCGTCGTCGCCCCGGGCCAGTCGCACGCGGGGCTGGTCGAGTTCCAGCCCGATGCTGGGCCGACCCTGACGCAGGGAGTCGAGCAGGCGCAGACCCATCCGCGCGCCGTCCAGGGCCAGTACCGGCTGCCCCGCGGCATCGGTCACCGACAGACCGTCGAGCGTGACGCCCACCGCAAAGGGATCGAAGCGCAGCGCCCGGGCCGTGATCGTCAGACCGGCTTTCTGCGCCAGCGCCGGCAGCCAGACCCGCTGTGCCTGCTGCGGCAGCCACCAGGCTCCCGCCAGCGCATACAGGCCGAACAGGACGCCAACCACCCAGAGACGGTGCAGCTGTCGGGCCAGTTGCTGAAAAGCCGGGGGCAAGCGGGGCATGGCGGGCGGTCAACCGGGTTGGATCGGAAAGGCGCGATTTTACGCCACCGACGGGGCGGGGTCTGGCTCGGGCATCCCCGTACACGCCGGCGCTTCATCCCGTGGTGCGGTCGTGGTAGCGTAGGCCACCGTCCACTGCCGCCCCCCGTCTCATGCCGTCCCCGCTCGTTGAATTTATCGCTGCCCGCAAACGCTACGGCCAGAAAGTCGTGCTGCCGGGTCTGGACCTGGCTGTCGAGGAAGGCGAATTTCTCACCCTGCTCGGCCCGTCCGGCTGCGGCAAGACCACCGCCCTGCGTCTGCTGGCCGGCTTTGAACAGCCCGACAGCGGCGAGATCCGGCTGGCCGGCCGCAACCTGGCCGACCTGCCGCCGGAGCGCCGGCCGGTGAATACGGTGTTCCAGAGTTATGCCCTGTTCCCGCACATGACCGTGGCCGAGAACATCGGTTTCGGCCTGCGGATGCGGCGCGAACCGCCGGCCGAGATCGCCCGGCGGGTCCGCGAGGCGCTGGCGCTGGTGCAGCTGCCGGACCTGGCCCAGCGCAAGCCGGCCCAGCTGTCGGGCGGCCAGCAGCAACGCGTGGCGCTGGCCCGCGCGCTGGTCAACCATCCGCGCGTGCTGCTGCTGGATGAATCGCTGAGTGCGCTCGATTACCGCCTGCGCAAGTCGATGCAGACCGAATTGAAAGCCTTGCAGCGGCGGCTGGGCCTGACGTTCCTGTTCGTGACCCATGATCAGGAGGAGGCGCTGTCGATGTCCGACCGCATTGCCGTCATGCGGGCGGGCGTCATTCAGCAGATCGGCCCGCCGCGCGACATCTATGAAAACCCGGCCAACCGGTTTGTCGCCCGCTTTGTCGGCGAGAGCAACCTGCTCGACGCCACCGTCCTCGCCCGCCCTGGCGCCGACCGGATCGAGGTGCGGCTGGGCGGCCAGCCGTTCTCCCTGCCGACGACCCTGCCGCTGGCAACCGGTGACCGGGTGCAGGTGCTGCTGCGGCCGGAGGATCTGCGGCTGGAGCGGCTGGATGCCGCGGTGGACGCCGGCGGTCGATTGACCGGCGTGATCGAAGACAAAACCTATACCGGCGTGACGCTGGATACCCTGATTCGGCTGGATGATGGCTGCACCCTCCGGGCGAGCGAGTTTTTCGACGAGGATGACCCGTCCTTCGACTATGCCCTCGGCCAGCGGGTGGCGGTGAGCTGGGCGCCGGGTTGGGAAACGGTGCTGCGCGACGACCCGGAGGCGGATGATGCGCGGGACTAGGCGTCGGGCGGGGGTGGCGTGAGGCGTTTCATCCTCTCGCACCGGCCGGCCTTTGGCCTGCTGCCGCTGTGGCTGGTGCTGTTTACCCTGGTGCCGACGGTGATGGTGGTGGCGGTCAGCTTTCTCAGCCGCGACGAGGCCGGCTTCATCGCGCCGGTTCCAACGCTGGCCAACTATGCGCGGCTGCTGGATCCGGTGTTTGTGCGCGTGTTTCTGGATTCGCTGGCCAGCGCCGGTCTGGCGACCGGACTCTGCCTGCTGCTGGCCTACCCGTTTGCCTGGCAGCTGTCGCGCGTGTCGCGCCGCTGGCAGCCGCTGCTGCTGACCTTGGTCATCATCCCGTTCTGGACCAATTCGCTGGTGCGCATCTATGCCGTGCGCAGCCTGCTGGCCGCCCAGGGCGTACTGAACGGAGTGCTGCTGGGGCTGGGCCTGGTCGATGAACCGGTGCGGCTGCTGTACACCGGCTGGGCGGTGCATCTGGGGCTGGTCTATGTGCTGTTGCCGTTCATGATCCTGCCGCTGTATTCCAGTTTCGAGAAGCTGGATCAGCGGCTGATCGAGGCGGCGGCCGATCTGGGTGCCGGGCGGCTGGCGATCTTTCGCCATGTGATCGTGCCGCTGACGGCGCCGGGCATCGTCGCCGGCTGCCTGCTGGTGTTCCTGCCGGCGCTGGGGCTGTTCTACGTCACCGATGTGCTGGGCGGTGCCCATGATCTGATGATCGGCGCCCTGCTGAAGGAGCAGTTTCTCGATGCCCGCGACTGGCCCTTCGGTGCGGCGGCCAGTCTGGTGGTGATCGTCCTGCTGCTGCTGTTCCTCGGCAGCTATCGCCTCGCGCAACGCCTGACGGGCAACGTCGAGGTGCTGGATGACTAGGCTGGGCCGGAGCGGGCTGTGGGCGGTATTCGGCTTTCTCTACCTGCCGATGGCGGTGCTGATGGCCTATTCCTTCAATGCCGAACCACTCGGTCTGAACTGGTCGCAGCTGGGCTGGCAGTGGTATCGGGGTCTGGCCGATGACCCGGCCCTGATCGAAGCGACCCTCAACTCCCTGACGGTGGCGATACTCGCCGCAACGCTGGCGACCCTGATCGGCAGCCTCGGGGCCGTTGGCCTGCGGTTGTACCGGTTGCCGGGACGGGGTTTTGTGCAGGGACTGCTGCTGGTGACCTTGATGTCGCCGGACATTGTGCTGGGGGTTTCGCTGCTGGTGCTGTTTATCGCCGTGCGCCTGCCGCTGGGCTTTGCCTCGTTGCTGCTGGCGCACATCACGTTCTGCCTGCCGTTCGTCACCCTGACCGTGCTGTCGCGGCTGAAGGATTTCGACCGGCGCCTGCTGGAAGCCGCCCGCGACCTTGGCGCCAGCGAAGCGCAGGCACTGCGGCATGTGGTGCTGCCGCTGGCGCTGCCGGCGATCGTCGCCGGCTGGCTGCTGAGTTTCACCCTGTCGCTGGACGATGTGGTGGTGAGCTTTTTTGTCACCGGGCCGGATTTCGACGTGCTGCCCTTGCGCATCTATTCGATGGTGCGGATGGGTGTGAAACCGGAGGTGAATGCGCTGGCGACCCTGCTGTTCTGCCTGTCGCTGGTGCTGGTCAGTCTGTCTCAATGGCTGCTGGGCAGGAATCGCGCATGCGCACCGGCCTGATGCTGCTGTGGCTCTGGCTGGCCGCGCCACTGGGGCTGGCGGCCGAACGCGAGGTGCGTTTTTTCAACTGGTCCGATTATCTGCCGGCGGAAGTGCTGGAGCGCTTCACGGCCGAGACCGGCATTCCGGTCCGCTATTCGACCTATGACAGCAACGAGGCGCTGTACGCCAAGATCAAGCTGCTTGGCGGCCGGGGCTATGACCTGATCGTTCCATCGACCTATTTCATCGACCGGATGGGCAAGGAGGGACTGCTGCGGCCGCTGCAGCGGGACCGGCTGCCGAATTTCCGCCACCTCGATCCCCTGCACCTGGACCAGCCGTTCGATCCGGGCAACCGCTACAGCGTGCCCTACCTGTGGGGCACGACCGGCATCCTGATCAACACCCGCCAGTTCGACCCGGCGCCGATCAAGGCCTGGGCCGACCTGTGGCGGCCGGAGTTCCGCAACCGGCTGCTGCTCTCGAACGATATGCGCGAGGTGTTTCATATCGGCCTGCGGGTGCTGGGCTACTCTGGCAATACCACTGATCCGGAGCAATTGCGTCAGGCTTACGAAAAACTGCGGTCGCTGATGCCGAATGTGCGGGTGTTCAACTCGGACGCCCCGCTGGTCCTGTACCTGACGGGGGAGATTGATGCCGGCATGATGTGGAGCGGCAACGCCTACCGGGCGCAGCAGGCGAATCCGGATTTCGTCTACCGCTGTCCGACCGAGGGCTGCGGCCTGTGGATGGACAATCTGGCGATCCCGGCCGGCGCCGGCAACCCCGACGGCGCGCATCGGCTGATCGACTTTCTCTTGCGACCCGACATCGCCCGGCTGATTGCCGAGAAAACCCGCTATGCCTCGCCCAATGCAACCGCCGTCGGGCAGCTGCCGCCGGCGATGCGCGACAACCCGATCATCTACCCGCCGGCGGCGGTGCTGGAACAGGGTGAATATGGCACCGATGTCGGCCCGGCGGTGGCGCTCTATGCCCAGTACTGGGAGCGGCTGAAGGTGGGGGAATAAGGCGGGTCGGCGCCCTCGACCCTCAAGGTGCCGGGCGTGACGCCGCGTGATGCTCCGCCGTAACGACGCGGCCCACAGGCAGGGCCAGGCGGCCGCCCCGTCCGCACCGCTGCGGTGGGGGTTGCCGCTGCGCTTGCAGCGGCATGCAGCCGATTGTCCGATGCGCCGCGGGCGGCGGGGTTATTTCTTTTCGCACTTGGCCGCGCTTTCGAGCTGTTTGAGGGCCTCCTGCGTGTGCGTGTGGCAGGCCTTGAAGTCGCCGGCGGTCGCTGCCTTCATGGCCGCTTCCAGATGCACGATGGCTTCGGCGGTGTGCTTGTTTTTCTCGGCTTTTTCCGATGCCTTGGCATGTTCCAGCGCTGCCGCAAGGTTGCTCGTCAGCAGGGGCGTCCCGTCCGGCTTGGTGGCTTCGCTCTGGCTGACGGACAGCTTCGTGTGCTCGATCGCCTGCGGCAGATGGGTACATTCCGCGTACGCTGTCGTCATGCCGAGCAGGGCGATGACGATGCATGACAGCATCGTCGTCTTGAAGCGGGTCTTCATGGTGGTGTCCTCCTGGGGATATTTTGTTTTCAGTGCGCCCGTGATCCGGCTGGACAGCTTAGCCATGCCAGCGCAGACCGCCATGCGTACCCACTCCTATACCGTTCGGCACCTGCCTGTTCCACTGTATCCGGGAGCCGTGATACCCGCCTGACACCCCACCGATCGCCACCTGCGCGCCGTCGGGAGGGTGACGGTGCCGGGGTCGCAAGGTCACAACACGCCATTTTCCGGAGCCGGGGGGATACATGAACAACCGAACAATCGACCGGGTGCTGATCGGCGAAGCGCTGGTGGGCGACGGCCATGAGGTGGCCCATATCGACTTGCTGATGGGGCCGCGCGGCAGTGCCGCTGAAACCGCCTTTTGCAACACGCTGACCAATCAGAAAAGCGGCGACAACGCGCTACTGGCTCTGGTGGCGCCCAACCTGATGGCCAAGCCGGCCACGGTCATGTTCAACAAGGTCGAGATCACCAACGCGAAGCAGGCAACGCAGATGTTCGGCCCGGCCGAGCGGGGGGTGGCGAAAGCGGTGGTCGACTCGGTCAAGGAGGGCGTGATCCCGCAGGAGGAGGTCGAACACCTGTTCATCTGTGTCGGGGTGTTCATCCACTGGGAAGCGAAAGACAACGCCAAGATTCAGGACTGGAACTACCAGGCCACCAAGCTGGCGATTTATCGGGCGGTCAACGGCGAGCCGCGCATCGCGGACATCATCGCCCAGGAAAACATCGTCCATCATCCGCTGGCGGCGCACGACTGAGAAACCCGGGAGTGACGGTTTGCCGCGCCAGGTCGGGCCGGATCGGCTGACGGACGGAAGGCCCCGTCAGCCGATCAGCCCCTTCAGCGCCGACCGCGCAATCGGCTGGCCCGACTCGATCAGTGTCCGGGCCGAGGGGACGCGCTCCCAGACGTTCCAGAGCAGCACGCCGCAGACGCGTTCGTCGCGGCGGTAATAAATCACGCCCTTGCAGTGGGGCACGGTCCAGTCCGCGAACGTATCCAGCAGCGGGTCCAGCTCGCCGACCGCCTCGTAGCCGAGGTCGAACAGATCGGAATAGAAATACGACAGGTGCCGATAGGGCTGGGCATCGCCGGCCATGTTGCGGCCGGCACAGCGCCCCATGTGCAGCGCATTATCCTCATGCTCCACCCGCACGCGCTTGTGCAGCGCCGGGCAAAAGACATTGGCGACATCGCCGGCCGCGTAGATGTCGGGGTGTGAGGTGCGCAGGAACGCATCCACCTCGATGCCGTCGCTGACGGTCAGACCCGCCTGCCGCGCCAACCCGTCGGCGGGCAGGATGCCGAGGCCGGCCACCACGCCGTCGGCCTCCTGCTGCGACTCGGCCCCGGTGGCCACCGACCGCAGGCCGAGGACAACCCGCTCGCCCCGCTGCTCGATCCGGGTCACCGTATGCCCGGCGAGCACGGTGACGTTGTGCTTCTCGTAATAATGATTGAGAAACACGCTCAAATCCTCCGGCAGAATCCGCGCGCCAATGCCGGGCTCGGGGAAGATCATCAGCACCTCGTTGCCGTGCTCGGCCAGCGCCGCCGCGATCTCCGAGCCGATGAACCCGCCGCCGATGACGGCCAGCCTTTTGCCCTGACCCGAGCGCGCGCGCAACCACTGGTAATCCGCCAGATTCCGGAAATAGACGATCGACGGCGACTCATACGGCAGGCGCCGGGGAATGCCGCCGGTGGCCAGCAGCAGCTTGTTGTACCGGTACAGCTCGCCGTCGGCATCCGTGACCTGATGCAGCTCCGGATCCAGCGCCACCCCCCGAGCGTAGGCATGCAGCTTCACCTTGAGGGACTGGGTGCCGTACCCGATCGCGTCCAGCGCCATGCCCTTCCACAAGCCCTTCGACAGTGGCGGCTTGCGATAGGGCGGGCAGGGCTCCTCGGTCAGCAACCCGATACGGGCCACCGCATCGATCTCCCGAATCCCGCGCACCGCGGCATGCGCCGTCATGCCGCCCCCCACGATCAGATAGTCGTACACATCCATGCTTCACCTCAAACACCGCTGTACAGCGTAGATGGGGTGACCATAGGCCTCCGGACGCGCGGGAGGTATGCGAGGGGTTGCTTATGCGGAAGGGTGGGGAGCGGCGTCGGGGGGAAGCGGATGGGTGTTGATCACGCTACCAACGGACAGAAAACCCACGCGCGTGCGGCGGTTGCTTGAGTACAGGTTATTGGAGGGGCGCGGAGAGGTGTCTTGGCATTGAGGGTGATGATGCAGTGAGATGGCGGAAAGCCCAATGATCTGACATCGACCCGAAGTGGACCCTGCAATGGTCACGAAGCTCCCTTCGGCGCAACACCTCGCGAGACACATCATTTCGCTTGGCGAAATGTGAGCCAAATTACTTGCTCGGCA
>CAYFNI010000025.1:8173-25135 GCA_964344495.1 uncultured Methylococcus sp. | reverse complement strand
CAGCCAACAAGGGGCTGTTCAGCCAGATGATCACCATCCCGCTGTTCAAGAATCACCGGATCCTCAGTCAGGTGGCCGGACATGGCATGAATGTCGTGAAATTTCTGCCGCCGCTGGTCATCTCGGACAAGGATCGCGACTGGATCCTCGGAGCGATGGATGAAGTGATTGCCGACTGTCACAAGGTGCCGGGCGCCATCTGGGATCTCGGCAAGACGCTGACCGGTCACGCACTCAAATCGAAGGCAGGCTGATCGCCTGTTCCTGTCCACCCGACTCTTCTTGACCGCCATGTCATTCTTTACGCTATCGCTTCGCGCCAAAAACCATTTTTTTGTTCTGGTCTTGCTCGGGCTGTTGTCCGCATGGACAACCGTGTCGCATGCGCACGCCGTTGTGACCGAGTCCTCCCTGACGCACGCGCCGGTCAAGGCGCACCATGCCACCACCGTGGTTCTGCTGTTCAACTCCAACGTCGAATTGAAGTTGAGCCGGGTGTTTCTGGTCAGCAAGGGGGATGTCTTTCATCCGGCCGAGATCAGTCGCGGCAACAAACCGGGTGAGTTGCTCATCCAGTTGCCGGCGCTGGAGCCGGGGGCCTACGCGATCAAATACAAGGTCTTTGCTGCCGACGGCCATCTGACCGAAAACAACATACGCTTTCACGTTGCCCCCTAATTCACGAGGAGTCGCGGCATGTACATGCAAGGCTTGGCCAATTTTATCGACGACTTTCTCGGCGGGCTGATTCTGATTGGCTATGCGCTGGTTGTCGGCAGCCTGTTCTGGAGTGTGTTGATTCTCAAGGCGGGCTGCTCCCGGCCTGCCGTGAGTCAGGGCATTATCCGTCGGGCACTGGCGGTGCTGCGGTTTGGGGCCCTGGCCCTGGCGGCGATGCAGGGTGCCAAGCTGGTGATCAAGGGCCTGGTGCTGTGGGGTGTCCTGGGCGAACTGCCGCTGACTGAATATGTGGGCACGGTGCAGTTCGAGGCCGGACTGGCCCGCTTCGTACTGGCATTGGTGATCCTGTGGCTGACCCGCAAACTTCTGCTGCAACCAGAGAGCCGGAAGCTCTGGCTGCTCTTGACGCTGGCCATTGTGCCGCTGGTGGTTGCGGGGGCCTGGCTGGTGCATGCGGTCGGACGCTTCGATAACCGCGAACCGCTCATGCTGATGACGATTCTCCACCAGTTGGGCGCCGCGGTCTGGTTCGGCGGTGTGGCCCAGCTGCTGGCATTATGGCGACTGGGCTATCAGGATGAGGAAGCACGTCTGTTCTGGCCGCCGGCGATTGTCCGCTTTGGTGTGCTCGGCGTCAGCTCGGTTGTCCTGCTACTGCTGACCGGTGTGCCCCTGGCCGTCAACTATGTGGCGTCCTGGACCGGCCTGTTCGGCACCGGCTACGGCAGTCTGGTGCTTACCAAGTCCTTCCTGCTGGTTGTGGCCCTGGGCTTCGCCCTGATGAATCATCGGGCCGGAAAACGCTGGAAAACGTCGCAGGAAAGCGGTCCCCTCAAGCGCAAGGTACCTTACTACATTGAGGCCGAGGCCTTCATTCTGGTCGGCATTCTGTTCATTGCCGCCACCCTGTCGTCGCAGCCACCGTCCGAGGATATTGCCGCCAACCCCGAGTTGACGGCGACCATCGAGGAAGTCGCGGAGATGTTCAAGCCACGGCTGCCCAAGGTCGAATCGCCCTCCCATGAGCAGCTGATTGCCGGAGAGGCCGGTCGGGTGGCCGTGGTCAACAAGGTGCCCTCGGTAGCAGCAACCGAGTGGTCTGACTACAACCACAATATCTCCGGCATTTTCCTGACCGTCATGGGGCTGGTGGCGATGCTCTCCTATGTGCCCTCAAAGGCCTTTCGCTGGGCACGATACTGGCCTATCGGCTTTGTCGGCCTGAGCGTGTTCCTGTTCTTCCGTAGTGATGCGGAAACCTGGCCGCTGGGCCCGATTGGCTTCTGGGAGAGTACCTTCAGCAATGGCGAGGTGTTCCAGCATCGTATCGCGACCTTACTGGCCTTGGTGCTCGGCCTGCTGGAAATCCGCGCCCGTACCCGCGCCGACTCGCGCAAGCTGCGCTACATGTTTCCGATCCTGTGCGCCTTTGGCGGTATTCTGCTGCTGACCCACGCGCACGCCGAATTCGAGTTGAAGAGCGAATACATCATTCAGTCCACCCACACCACGATGGGGCTTTTGGCGGTCATCATGGCGGCGGGGCGTTGGCTGGAATTACGCCTCGCGCCGGTGGAGGGCCAGCCGAGTGACGGGACCCGCATCAGCGAGGGAACAGTCGCAGGACTGATTGCGATGGTGTCGATGTTCCTGATCGGCAACATCATGATGTTTTACCGGGAACCTTTGTTCTGAAGCCCGCACGATGTCGGGCGCGTCCCGGCGATCGTGACGACCACGCTGTACGAGGTCACTGATGGATTCGCATGATGCTCCAGCCTTCGTAAGCGGCTTCCGCGGTTCCGCGCCCTACATCAACGCCCACCGCGGCAAGACCTTCGTCATCTACTTTGGCGGTGAAGTGGTGGTCGACGGCCGTTTTCCGTCACTGCTGCACGATTTCGCCCTGTTGACCAGTCTCGGTATCAGGCTGGTACTGGTGCATGGCATCCGGCCTCAGATTGATGCCCGCCTGCAGGACCGGCAGTTAACGGCAACGTATTACGGCGGCCTGCGGGTCACGGATGAGCGCGCGCTCGAGTGCGTGAAGGAAGCCGCGGGGACCGTTCGGGTGGAAATTGAAGCCCTGCTGTCGATGGGGTTGCCCAACTCGCCGATGGCGGGCGCACGCATTCGTGTAGCCTCTGGCAACTTCGTCACCGCCAAGCCGATGGGCGTTCGCGATGGAGTGGATTTCCAGCATACGGGTGAAGTACGCCGCATCGACGCCGAGGGTATCCAGGCCTGTCTGGATCGGGGCGATGTCGTATTGCTGTCTGCCGTGGGGTATTCGCCGACCGGCGAGATCTTCAACCTGCGCTCGGAAGAAGTCGCCACGGCTGCTGCCATCGCGCTCAAAGCCGACAAGTTGATGCTGATCGGCGAGGAGCCCTGTACGCTCCTGCCGACCGGGCAACTGATTCGTCAGTTGACCAGCGATGAGGCCAGCCGGCTGATTCGCGCGGAGGGGCAACTTGCGGTCGGTGTCATTCGCGACCTAGAGGCCGCGATCCGGGCCTGTCGCGCGGGCGTCGCGCGGGCGCATTACGTGCATTGGCAAACCGACGGTGCACTGCTTCTGGAGTTGTTTACCCGCGATGGTGTCGGCACCCTGATCAGTCAGACGCCGTTCGAATCAATGCGTCCCGCGCAGGTGGACGATGTGCCGGGCATTCTGGACCTGATCGTGCCGCTTGAGGCTCAGGGCGTCCTGATCGGGCGCTCACGCGAACGGCTGGAGAGCGACATCGCCGATTATCTGATCATCGAGCGGGATGGCACCGTGATCGGGTGTGCCGCCCTGCATGACTTTCCCGAGGCGGCGATGGCCGAACTGGCCTGCCTCGTGCTACACCCGGACTACCGGGGAGAGCAACGTGGCGGGAGGCTGCTGGCCCATGTCGAGCGGCAGGCCGCATTACGGGGGATCCAGCGCCTGTTCGTCCTGACCACCCAGACCGCACACTGGTTTCGGGAGCGGGGGTTCGAGCCGGCCGACATCGACGATCTGCCGCCGGCCCGACGGCTGGCCTACAACACCCAGCGAAACTCCAAGGTGCTGATCAAGGCACTGTGATTATCGGGCCTGCAGACAGGTGTAGGTCGCGGCGTTGCTTTTCATCATCAGTGAGGCCGGGTACTTGCCCTCAATGACGAATTTCCGCACCTCGTCGGGCGTGATGCGCTTGCTTTCTTCCTTGGCAATGCAGTCACATACGGCCGTCACTTCCGAGAGCAGAACGCCGCTTCCCTGAAGCGCCTGCTTTTCTTTTTCGATGCACATTTCGGTGAATTTGTGCTCGAACGCATGGTGATCTGCCTCGCTGATGAAATGGGCCTGAACAGGAGCCGCAAGCAGGACCGCCAGCGCAAACAGAACGGATGCCGAGGTTTTTGTTGTTATTGTCATGGTGTCTTCCGAGTCAGGGTGAACCCTCATTGTAACAGCCACGCCCGACGCACCAATGGGCTAAATGCCGCAGACGGATCGGTTCTGGTCTGCATTCTGCCATCAGGGCTGCTCCAATTGACGCGGCATGTGTGGGTTATTACCCTTACCTGAAGTCCCTCGATCAGCAAGGATTCGCTGTATGCAGGAAAGTTGGTTGCAACCATTGCAATCGCCCCCAACGCTGTCGCCCGTCCGATCCGGAGGACCCACACCGCCAAGGTGCCGGTGACGGCGCGCGTCGTCATCGTACCTTGTATAAGGGGGGCAGCAATCGATCAGGTCGGTCCCGCTTCCGGGCGAAGCGATGAGTCATGGCGGCCGGTCATCAGTTCGGGGCCGCTGCTGCATGATTGCGCTGACACCTAACAACGTTTCGATCCTGCCGACTTCCGTGCGCAAGGATTGCCCCGGCGGGTCGCGGCACCGAACCGGCCAGCCCGAAGGCTCCCCGCCCGGCGCTTGCGCGACCGTGGGTTAGGTCTGAAACTAATGCCTGAACCCAAACCACGGACTTAGACGCCCACGCATGAATCTCCACAGTGCCACCCGCCGTGATCAACGGCGCCGGCCCATGGCCGAGATTAACGTCGTCCCCTACATTGACGTCACGCTGGTGCTGTTGATCATCTTCATGGTCACCGCACCGATGCTGCAAACCGGGGTAGAAGTCGACTTGCCGCAAGCGGAGGCGCGCACGCTCGAGCCGGATGAGCAGCTGCCGCTGATTATTTCCATCAAGGCCGATGGCTCCACATTCATTGATAGCGGTCATCCGGGCGAGCGGCCGGTCACGGATGAAGCCCTGCTTGAACAGGTGCGGTCCTCGCTGGCGACCAAGCCCGGACAAGCCGTCCTGATTCGGGGTGACCATCAGGTCGATTACGGGCGGGTCGTCACCGTCATGGCCGCGCTCAAACGGGCGGGCCTGCCTCAGGTCGGCCTCATGACCCAGCCGCCCGCGAGCGAATGAGTGCGCCGACCCGGCGCCGCCGTCCGAGCGCCCTGCTGATATCCCTTCTGTTTCATGGACTTTTGGTCGGTTTGCTGCTCCTGCGTCTGGACCTTCCGTCGGCGCCCCCTGTCGCCAAGCCGCCCGACATCATTCAGGCCGAGGTTGTCGATGCCGCCGAGATCGAACAACTCCGCCAGCGGGATGCGCGGCAGCAGGAGCAACGATTGCAGGCACAGCAAGTGGCCGAAGCGCAGGCCCGCGAGGCCGAAGCGGCCGCTGATCGGCAGGCCGAGGCGCAAGCTGACCGCGAAGCCCAGGCCATTGCCGAGGACGCTGCCCGCCGCGCGGCTATGAAAAGTCTGGCCCAGCAGGAACAGCGTGAGGCGGCGCAACGCAAGCAGGCGCTCGAACGTCAGCGTCATGAACAGACCGAGGCCCGGCGCGAAGCCCGACAACACGCCGAGACACTGGCGCGGCAGAAAGCCGCTGAAATGGCCGCCGAGCGGCTCAAGGCACAGGCGGAGGCAGAGGCACGTCAGCGGCTGGAAGCTGAAACCGAGCGCAAGGCTGCCCTGGCCGCCCGGCAGAAGGCCGAGGCGACCAAGGCCCGTCAGCAGGCGGAGCAAAAGGCAGCTGAGGAAGCGCGGCACAAGGCAGCGGCTGAGAAGGCACAGATAGCCGCAGCCGCGCGCAAGAAAGCCGAACAGGACGCCAAACGCGCGGCCGAGAGCGAGGCGAAACAGGCGGCTGAAAAAGCGGCGAAAGCCCGGGCCCAAGCGGACGCCGAGGCCCGTCAGAAAGCCGAGCAGGCGGCGGTCGCCAAGCGACAGGCTGAAGCTGAAGCCAAGCGCAAGGACGAGGAAAAGGCCCGTCGTGAGGCGGAGGAGCGCGCACACAAGGCTGAACTCGCGGCCGCCATGGCCGAAGAACAAGCCCAGCGGCAGGCCAGGGAACGCGCGGCGCTCGCGGCCGCCGAAAAATCAGCACAGGAGTGGGTCAGCCGCCACTTCCGTCCGCGGGTCGAGCGTGCCTGGCTCCGGCCGCCCTCCGCCGCACACGGGATGTCCTGTAAAATTCAGGTGCGTCTGCAGCCGGATGGCCGTGTCTTGTCGGTCGCGGCATCCTGTTCTGGCGGTGATGCCGCGTTTGAACGCTCGGCCGAGGCGGCCGTTCGCAAGGCGGCACCGTTTCCCATGCCGAATGATGCTCAAGTGGCCGAGCAGTTGCTGGGGCAGACGGTGGCATTCAGATTCAACCCCGATTGATGGTTCAGGTAGGCTCCATGTTCAGTGTGATGCGCTGGTTTCCCCTCTTTTCCTCCGGCCTGATGGCGTTGACGGCGCTGGTGGCCCATGCCGAACTGACGGTGGACATTACCCAGGGTGTGGTTGGAGCCCAGCCGATTGCCGTGGTGCCGTTCGGCCAGGCGGCGTTGCCGAACGTGAATCTCGCCGGGATCATCGCTGCTGATCTGGAAGGCAGCGGCCGGTTTTATCCCCTGAGCGAATCGCAAATGCCGGAGCGACCGGTTCCGCCCGAGCCGGTGAACTACCCGCTCTGGCAAACAGCTGGTCAGGAGCATGTGGTGATCGGTCGCGTCGTGCCCGGTGCCGGCGGGGCGCCGCTGGAGGCGGAGTTTGTCGTGCTGGATGCCATCCGCGGTACCGTGTTGCTGGGTCAGCGCATTCCATTCAAACCTGCCGAGGCGCGGCACACGGCACACCGCATTGCCGACCTGATTTATCAGCAACTCACCGGTGAGCGGGGCATTTTCAATACCCGGGTGGCGTATGTGCAGGTATCCGGCAGTGGCAAAAACCGGTCGTTCCAGTTGATGGTGGCCGATGCCGACGGCGATGACGCCCGGGCGGTGATGACGTCCTCCGAGCCGATCATGTCCCCCGCCTGGTCACCGGATGGCAAGCGAATCGCCTATGTATCGTTCGAGGACCATGCGGCCGCCATCTTCGTCCAGAATCTCGCCAGCGGCGAACGCCGCAAGGTCTCCGCTGCCCCCGGTCTGAACGGTGCGCCGGCCTGGTCGCCGGACGGCTCGACGCTTGCCGTGACCCTTTCCAAGGAGGGTAGTCCGGACATCTACACCCTGGACCTTGCGACTGGCGCCACGCGGCGGGTGACCCGCGACGAGGCCATCGACACGGAAGCCAGCTGGTCACCCGACGGGCACTCGCTGGTGTTCACGTCCGATCGGGGCGGCAAGCCGCAGTTGTATGAGGTTGCCGTTAGCGGCGGTGAGCCGCAGCGACTCACCTACGAGGGCGATTACAATGCGCGCGGCGTGTTCTCGCCCGATGGCCGCTCCCTGGCCTTTGTCCATGGCGGCAATGGCGGCTATCGGATCGCGCTGATGGATCTGGCGTCGCACGACATCAAAGTCCTGAGCAGCGGTCGGCTGGATGAATCACCCGCCTTCGCGGCCAATGGCCGGGCGATTCTGTATACCCGCAAGGAGGGTGGCGCCGACCAGCTGGCGATGGTTACGATAGACGGCAAGGTTCACCGCAATCTGCCCGTGTCGGGCGGTAATGTCCGTGGCGCGGCCTGGTCGCCGTGAGCCGCGATTCCATTTGAGGTAAGACATGAAGATCACGACATGGGCACTCACAGGCATGGTTCTGGTCATCGCCCTGAGCGGGTGCAGTACGCGTGGGGGACTCACCGGCGATGAGGCCGAGGGTGAAGATGGCGCGGCGGGTCGGGGTCGGGGCAAGACCCGCACGGGCCAGTACAGTGGCTCCGGCTATGGCTATGGGCGAGACGGGGCGGGCGATCTCGACAGCCCCAGCGGCCCCTTGTCCAAGCGGGTGATTTATTTTGCCTACGACAGCGACGACGTTCTGCCGGAATCGCAGGCCGTGTTGATGGCGCATGCCGAGTATCTGGCGACACATCCGGCACAGACGGCGATACTGGACGGCCATGCCGACGAACGCGGCTCATCCGAATACAACATTGCGCTGGGCGAACGGCGGGCCAAGTCGGTGGAACGTACCATGCGTCTGCAGGGTGCCGCCGACGGACAGTTGCAGATTGTCAGCTATGGTGAGGAAAAGCCCTCGGCCTACGGTCATGACGAGGGGTCATGGCAGCAGAATCGCCGGGTCGAAATCGTTTACCCAGGTCATTGAAACCCCCTATGAAAGCACATCGAATTTTGACGAGCGCCCTGTTGGCCCTTCTGGCGAGCGGTCCGCTGGCGGCACAAACCGGCTATGAGCCGGCCCGGGATGAAGCCGGTTACGGCACCGCCACGCTGGACGCGCGCGTTGCCCGTCTGGAGCGCCGGCTGTCCGGCCAGCCACTGACCGAAATGTCGCAGGACATCGGCAACCTGCAGGACGAGGTCAAGAAGCTGCGCGGCACGGTGGAGGAATTGCACAACAACTTCGAGAAATTCCGCAAGCAGGCCAGAGAACAGCAGATGGTGCTGGAGCGAAAGAATCAGGAGATGGAAGACCGCCTGCGGGCGTTTCTGCCCTCGGCGCCGGGTTTACCGGCCGGTGCCGGCATGGTGGATGCCCAGGGTGGGGTGACGGTGCCGGCCAGTGGGGGAATCAGACCCGCTCTCCAAGCGGCTCAAGTCCCGGCCCCGGATGCCGTTCTGGTCGCGCCGGTGGCGCCGCCACCGGTCGACCCGGAATTACGCAAGCGTGACTATGAGCGCGCCTTCGAGACCCTCAAGGCCGGCAAATATACCGATGCCATCGCCGAGTTTCAGGCCTTTACCGCCAAGTATCCGACCGGCGACTTCAGCGATAACGCCTACTACTGGTTGGGCGAAGCGCACTACGTGAACCGGGATTTTGCCGTTGCGCGGGAAGCGTTCCGGCAGATGATCGCCGGATTCCCGCAGAGCGCCAAGGTGCCGGATGCGGAGTTGAAACTGGCCTTCATCGAGTATGAGAACCAACAGTTCGGCAAGGCGCGTGAGATGCTGACCGCCCTGATCAAGCAGCATCCCGACAGCAGCGCCGCCAAAATGGCCGAAAAGCGGCTGGAACGCATGACGCAGGAGAACCACTGAGCCTGTGGTCACGCTGCGCGTCACGGAAATCTTTCGGTCCCTGCAGGGAGAGTCGCGCACGGTCGGCTGGCCGACCGTGTTCATTCGCCTGACCGGTTGTCCATTGCGCTGCACATGGTGCGATACCGCGTATGCGTTCACCGGCGGGACCCGCATGACGCTGGACGAGATTCTGGCCGCGGTGGCGGCGCAGGCGACGTCACGCGTGTGCGTGACCGGGGGGGAGCCGCTGGCCCAGCCGGGTTGCCTGCCCCTGCTGGATGCGCTGGTCGCGGCGGGTTATGCGGTGTCGCTGGAAACCTCCGGTGCGCTGGATGTGGCAGGCGTCCATCCGGCCGTGGTCAAGGTGATGGATCTCAAGCCGCCGGGCTCCGGTGAAGTCGCTGCCAATCGCTACGAGAATCTGGCGCATCTCGGTCCGGCCGACCAGATCAAGTTCGTCATCCGCGATGATGCAGACTATGCGTGGTCGAAGGACATGGTCAGGGACTACGGGCTGGAAACGCGCTGCGAAGTGCTGTTTTCGCCCGTGGCCGGTGCTCTGGATGCCACGGAACTGGCCGATCGCATCCTGCAGGATCGCCTGAATGTGCGCCTGCAGATTCAATTACACAAATACCTTTGGGGAGATCGGACCGGCGTATGAGCAAACAGGCCGTCGTCCTGTTGTCTGGCGGGCTGGACTCCGCCACCGTGCTGGCCATCGCGAGGTCACAGGGATTCGAATGTCATGCCCTCAGTTTTGATTACGGGCAGCGGCACAGCGCCGAATTGCGCGCCGCCGAGCAGGTGGCCAACGCCTTCGGCGTGCGCGACCGCAAGTGCATTCGTCTGGGGCTGGACGCCATCGGCGGCTCGGCACTGACCGACACGAGCATCGCCGTGCCGAACCAGCTGCAGGAAGGGGTGATACCGGTCACCTACGTGCCGGCGCGCAACACCGTGTTCCTGGCGCTGGCGCTCGGCTGGGCCGAGGTGCTGGGGTGTTCGGACATCTTCATCGGCGTCAACGCGGTCGATTATTCCGGCTATCCGGATTGTCGTCCGGCCTTCATTGAGGCGTTCCAGACGCTGGCTAATCTGGCCACCAAGGCAGGCGTCGAAGGCGAGGCATTCCAGATCCACACCCCCCTGATCGAGCTGACCAAGGCCGACATCATCCGCACCGGCATCGGGCTGGGCGTCGACTATGGGATGACCGTTTCCTGCTATGCCGCGGATGACAGCGGGCGTGCCTGCGGCCGCTGCGATGCCTGCCGGCTGCGTGCGGCCGGATTCGCCGCCGCCGGCGTGGCGGATCCGACCCGTTACATGGAGCGCTGAGCGGTCCGGTTCAGCGCTCGATGGCCGGTGCGACCCGATTGTCCGGCTTGACGATCTGAATCGTCGCGAGGACCAGAATCGGCGCCAGCAGGTAACTGCCGGTAACGGCCTGCAACAGGGTCCTGGGGACATCCAGTCCCGGCTGATCGCTCAGCGCCACCCACCAGGTCACGCCCAGCTGAAAGCCGACGATGCCGGCCCAGAACAGCGGTGCAAACAAGCCCTTGCCCGGACAGTCAATGAGCCGCGGCATGCCACCCTGGCGACGTTCCAGCCATCGGTCAATCCAGCGGTTCACGCTCAGCGTGGTCAATGCCACGACAAACCAGCCGCAGTAATTCGCAAACGTCACGCCAAAGTGCACGCCCGGATCCGGGTAGTGATAGATGTTGCCGAGGAACCAGAAGCGGCCCAGATTGGCGATCGGATCGACGATCAGATCCACCACCATCATCAGGAATGCACCCAGCAGGACGGTAGCCCAGGCGCGCCGCACGGAGGGCGACGTCACCCGCTGCACATCCAGCCCCCGCACCTGCAAAGGCGACATGAAGAATTGCGCGAACGAAAAGCTCACATAGCTCAGGAACGAAAACGACAGCGTGTCGAAGAAGGGAACGCCCAGCACGACCAGATCCTGCGTCAGAGCATCGTAGTGATAGGTATAGTCGCCGAACGGGATGCCGTGGTGGATACTGCCCCACTCGGCCACCAGCGCAATCAGGTAGGCGCTGGCAATCCATAGCAGCGTGCGCGTCCAGCCCTGTTCCAGCCAGGACAACAGCAGAAAGAAGACCATGAACAGGGTGACGTAAGGGCGATGAATGAATGACCAGAGCAGTTGTTCGAACAAGGCGAGGGTCCTTTGGAGTGAGTGATAGGCTTGGTATACAGCCCTGATTTTAATCGGTATCGTAGCCTTGTCATCATGGCCGGGCCCGATCTGGTCGCGGCTTTCAGGCACGACCGGCCGGTCTCGACACGGCCATCGTGTGTTTCACTCTTTCCCCTCTGGAGGAATTCATCATGTCCAATGGCAGTCCTGAAGGTCTGGTTGGTTCACTCGTCAAGCGCATCAAGCAGGTCTTCGATAGCCTGTCCGGCAAAGCGGCGCCGGCCGTGGAGGAGGTGTCCACGCGGGTCAATGAGGCGGTTGACAAGATCGCTGATGCGACCGGGTCCGTGGTAGGCGACGTCAAGGAACATGCGCCCGAACTGCTGGACAAGGCGCGTGGCATGGTCAGCGAGGTCGTCGAGGAGGCTCAGGAGACGCTGGGCGACGTGCGTGAAGCGGCTGCCGAACTGGTCGCAGAAACCCGGGAAGAGCTGACCGATCTGGCCGAGAGCGCCGGACATCTGGCGGAACAGATCAAATCCGATTCGGCCGGCGTGCGCGAGCAGGTCACAGCCAGAGCCCATGAACTGGCTGAAGAGGCCCGTGACAGCGTGGGCGACATCCGCGAGGCGACCGAGCAATTGGTCGAACGGGCTGAACAGATCGGTGCTCAGCTGGCCTCCGCCACCAGTGAAGCGGTCGGCGAAGCACGCGAAAAGCTGGACGAGGCGGCCGAGCATCTGCAGGCGTCTGCAGAAGCGCTGGCGGAAAAGCTCCACAAGGAATCGGGCCACCAGGGCTGATGACCGGCATCGGGCATTGATCCCGGTCTTGCCCGAACCGACTAAGCCGAGGCACAGCGCCGGAGCACTACCCCGTGTTCCGGCGCCTCATGTTCGTTAGTGTGAATCCGGCCAAATACGGATGAAGCCATCGCGGTTCGGCATGCGCACGTCCGGCAGGGTACGCGCATTCATTTCCACATCCTCGCCGATCAGGCCATTGATGTGCAGGACATAGGCCGTGACGGCGTAGACCTGATCGTCCGACAGACTGCGCGGGGCGTGCAGTGGCATGGAGCGGCGCACGAAATCGAACAGGGTCGTCGCATACGGCCAGTAATTGCCTACGGTCTGATCCGGGTGCGGGCCGTTCAGCGGCGCACCGCCGGCCAGTTCTTTGGCGCTGCCGCCGGAGCCTTTCACGCCATGACAGGTTGCGCATTGAGTGTCATACACCACCTTCCCCGCCGCGGCCGTCCCCGAACCCGGCGGCAGGCCGCTGCCATCGGGAAAGACATTGATGTCCAGACCGGCCAGTGACGGGGGGTCGAGCGGCTTTCCCAGCCGGGGCCCCTCAGGCGCCGCCTGCAGTGCAGACGCCAGCCCCAGGGCCAGGACTCCGACGGCGATGCGCAGATCAGGCGTAAACATGGCTCAGACTCCCATCCGAGGCCACGGCCCAGGATACGATGGCGTTGTAGTGGAAATAACCGTTACGTCCCCGTTCGGCGATCAGTGTGGCGCGCTCGGGTTGCTGGTAACCGGTTTCGTCGATGGCGCGACTTTTCAGAATCAGCGGCGAGCCATCCCAGCGCCAGGGCAGACGGAAGCGGGTGAAGCATTTCGACAGCACGGGCTCCTGCAGCGCGGCCGGGGCCCACGTTTTGCCACCATCAGCGGAGATTTCGACGCTGCGGATCTTGCCGCGACCGCTCCAGGCCAGTCCCGACAGCTGATACAAACCCGGCCCGCGCAGGGTGTGGCCGGGCGAAGGATGGGTGATCAGTGATTTGGCATCCATCAGGAAGGTGAACTGGCGCGCTTTGCCGGAAGGCTGAAGCTCGGTGTACTGCGCAGTTTCGTTGCGAGCCATGACCGGTTCCCTGGCCGCCTGAAGTCGGTGCAGCCACTTCACGTTCAGCACGGCCTCCCAGCCGGGCAGGATCAGCCGCATCGGGTAGCCGTTTTCCGGGCGAATGCGCTCACCGTTCTGGTACAGCGCGACGAGGGTGTCGTCCAGTGCCTTTTCGATTGGCAGGCTGGTGTTCATGGCGGCGGCATCGGCGCCTTCGGCGATCAGCCAGCGGGCTTCGGGCAGCAGGCCGGCTTCATCCAGCAGGGTTGAGAGCGGCACGCCGGTCCATTCGCTGCAGGAGGCGAGCCCATGAAAATACCCCACCGGCGTCTGTATGGGTTCTTCATGCCAGCCGGCGTTGCTGTTGCCGCCACATTCGACAAAGCAGATGCGCGATACCATCGGGTAGCGTAAAAGATCCTCGACGGTGAAACTCAGGGGGTTGCGGAACAGTCCATGCAGCAGCAGCCGGTGTTGATCCGGGTCAATCTGCGGTACGCCGTTGTGGTGGCGTTCGAAATGCAGTCCGTTGGGAGTGATCATGCCCTCCAGCGTGTGCAAAGGCGTCCAGGAAATGCCGTTGCCGGGGGCAGCGCTGTTGGCGGAAATCCAGCGGATCGCCTCTTTCTCGTGAGGGGAGGGTTGGCCATAGTTGCTGAACGGCGCCCCCGGAGTTTTCATCCACGGCGGCAGTTCGGCGGCTCCGGCATTCATGCCGGCCAGCACCAGTCCGGCGCTGGCGCCGGCAGTCAGGCCCTGTTTCAGAAACAGGCGCCGGTCCAGCAGACCGCCCCCGGCGACGGGCTGCAGCAAATCCGGCAGGTTGTCGAGTTCGTGTGTCATGGCGCCTCCGTTTTGGATCCGATGATACCCGAGCCCGGTCAGACGCGGCAGGTTGGCAGGCTGGGTTCATTCGCCCGCCGGATCGGAATCGGTTAGATTGAACATTCAGCAAGGGGCGCAGGCCTGTCCGGGGCGGCGTCTGAACATCATGGGCTATGTCCCGCCAGAGTGAGTGGAGCCATGGGGAATCCGGGGTTGACGTTAATGCGGAGTGTCGGAGGCGTGGGTGTGTTGGCGGGCCTGTTCGGGGTGCTTGCGTTGCGCCTGCCGCCGTTTGCGATCGTGGCCGCAGCGCTGGTTGCTCTAGTGTGCCTGCGCGAAGGTGTGTACCGAGGGCTCCTCGTCACGCTGATCGGCGGCGCGCTGGTGGCGGCAGGCTGGTTTACGCTCGGGTCCCGTCCGGGCTTGGCCTTTCCGCTTGTGTTGCCGCTATGGCCCACCGTGCTGCTGATGGCGGAGTGGGTGCGGCGGGGCCGTTCCCTGGGAACGGCGCTGGCGGTGGCCGGGGCGGTGATGGTCTCGTTTGTCGCGTTCATGCACTTCCTGACCGGAGATGTGGTGGGGTTTTGGCATGAATGGCTGACGCGCGCGGTCGCGGCCGTGCCAGGCGCCACCGTCAAGGGCTTCGAGGATAATGACACCGTGCGGCTGATGAATGGTTTCATGGCCCTGTTGCTCGGGCTGGCGTTGTTTCTGGCGCTGCTGCTGGGGCGCTGGATGCAGTCGCTCATGTCGGGCCGGCCGCGCTTCGCCGCCGAATTCCGGCAACTCGCCTTGCCGTTCTGGTTTTTGCCAGTGATGGTGACGCTGATCTGGGCCGGTGGTGTGGTGGATCCGATCCTGCTGGCCGACCTGCTGATGGTGGCTATCCTGCTCTATGCCTTTGTGGGGCTGGCCGTCCTCCATGGCGTGTTGGCCGTGCGCGGACAATCCCAAGGCTGGGCACTGCCGGCCTATGTGCTGCTGGTGTATTTCCCGCCTCAGGCGCTGGCGGCGCTGGCGCTGGTGGGAGCCGTCGATGTGTTTGTCCGCTTCCGTGTTCAGCAACCCGCCGACCGCTAGGTTCCCGCACCCATGATTCCATTTCGCGATACGGTCCCGCTACAAAGAACGCCCTGGGTCACCTGGTTGCTGATCCTGCTTAACCTGATCATGTTCCTGTATGTCGAGGAACTGCCACCCGAGGCCGAGCGCAACTTCCAGTATCTGCATGGTCTGGTAGCGGCACGCTACACCCACCCTGACTGGGCGGCCACGATGGGATTCCCGGAAGACTACATGCCATTCATCACCAGCATGTTCCTCCATGGCGGCTGGATGCATCTCATCTTCAACATGTGGCTGCTGTGGATTTTCGGCGACAACATCGAGGACCGGATGGGTGGCATCCGGTACCTGTTCTTCTATCTGCTGTGCGGATTCATCGCGGGGCTGATGCAGATCTATGCCAACCCGTTGTCCGCCATTCCGATTGTCGGTGCATCCGGTGCGATTGCCGGCATCATGGGCGCCTATTTTTTTCTGTTCCCGTATGCCCGCATCGTGATCTGGGTGCTGTTTCTGCCGATCTTCGTCGAAGTGCCGGCGATCGCTTTCCTCGGCCTGTGGGTGATCATCCAGCTTTACAAGGTCACCACCGGTTTCGGGGGGCCGGGCGGGGCGGGTGATGTGGCCTGGTTTGGTCATCTGGGAGGCTTCAGTGCCGGCATGCTGTTGTTCCGGCCATTTCTGCTGCGCGATCGCACGTCGGTCGGTGCGCGTTTTCGCTTCTAGGGCCGACGATGCCCTACCGGCCGCACCCCAGCGAAACTGTCGCTCACCCGCATGCACGCGCAGCGTTTGCCGCTCGATTGCGCCCGCTGCTGCCCGCCGACGGCCTGCTGACCACGGTCGAGGCCCTGCGTCCGTATGAGTGCGATGGGCTGACCATGGCCCGGCAGGTTCCCTGGCTGGTGGCGCTGCCGGAGACCGTGGAGCAGGTTCAGGCTGTCCTGCGCGAGTGCCATGCCGCCGGTGTCCCGGTGGTGGCGCGCGGAGCGGGGACCGGACTCTCTGGCGGCGCGCTGCCGCTTGAGAATGGCCTGCTGTTGAGCCTGAGCCGCTTCAACCGCATTCTGGCGCTGGATCCGCTCAATCGCAGCGCCCGCGTCCAGCCCGGCGTGCGTAATCTTGCCATCTCCGAGGCGGCGGCTCCGCATGGTCTGTACTACGCGCCGGATCCCTCCTCGCAGATTGCCTGCACGCTGGGCGGCAATGTCGCCGAGAATGCCGGCGGTCTGCATTGCCTCAAGTATGGCCTGACGGTGCACAACGTGATCGAGGTGACGCTGCTGACCATGGATGGCGAGCGGCTGACGCTGGGCGGTAGCGGCCTGGATGGCCCGGGATATGACCTGCTGGCCGTGGTGTGTGGGTCGGAGGGGCTGCTCGGCATCGTGGTCGAGATCGTGGTGCGGCTGCTGCCGCAGCCGCCGGTGGCCACCACCCTGCTGGCGTCGTTTGCCAGCGTCGAGGCGGCGGGACAGGCCGTCGCGGCCCTGATCGCGGACGGGCTGGTGCCGGCCGGACTGGAGTTCATGGACAACGCCATCATCCGGGCAACCGAGGACTTCATCCACGCCGGTTACCCGGTCGATGCCGCGGCGCTGCTGTTATGCGAGCTGGATGGTCTGCCCGAGCAGGTCGCTGCCGACCAGATCCGGGCTGAACGAGTTCTGCGCGAGCGGGGCGCGACCGATGTGCGCTGCTCCCGCGATGAGGCTGAGCGCCGCCGATTCTGGGCCGGGCGCAAATCGGCCTTTCCGGCCGTAGGCCGCATTGCCGCCGACTACTACTGCATGGACGGCACCATTCCGCGTCGCCAGCTGGCTGCCGTGCTGGCCGAGATCGAAGCGCTCTCGGTGGAGTACGGGCTGGCCGTGGCCAACGTCTTCCATGCCGGCGACGGCAATCTGCATCCGCTGATCCTGTACGAT
>CAYFNI010000025.1:0-8163 GCA_964344495.1 uncultured Methylococcus sp. | reverse complement strand
CGTCAGCCGGATGAGCTGGAGCGCGCCGAAATCCTCGGCGGCAAGATCCTCGAAGCCTGCATCGCGGCGGGCGGGACGGTGACCGGCGAACACGGCGTGGGGGTCGAGAAGATCAATCAGATGTGTGTCCAGTTTTCGCCGGCGGAGCTGGCTCAGTTTCATGCCATCAAGCGCGCCTTTGATCCCGCCGCGCTGCTCAATCCCGGCAAGGCGGTGCCTACCCTGCCGCGCTGTGCCGAATTTGGCGCGATGCACGTCCATCACGGGCAACTGCCGCATCCGGAACTTGAGCGGTTTTGATGCAGCGGGGGGATCTCCGCCCGATCTTCAGCTCTCGATATCCGTGTAAAAACTCAGATCCTCCTCGGCATGCAGGGCGATGCGCAGTATCTGTGCCTCGAAGGCGGCGGCTTGCGCGGGTGCGAGGTTGGGGTCAGTGGCGGGTAATTCTGGCCAGAATTTCTCGATTACCGGCTGCAGCCGGGCGGAGAACACGGGTTCCTGAACCGGGATCAGGGTGCCGGATGACATGGTGAAGTCGTCGAATGACAGCAGTCGTCCGGCAACAATCACCCCCGGCTGGCCACTTGAGTTCAACCCCATGTCGAAAATGTCGATGCTGGCGCCGGTCACAAGGTCCAGCAGCCGTGCGCCCCGACGTGGCAGAATCTCAATGATGCGGAATAGCGCGAAGCGCGCCGTGGACAGGGTCTGCAAATAGACGCGCTCATCGGAGTCGTCCGCGGGCGTCGCCAGGCTCAGGGCCCGTTCGATCGCATTCTTGCCCGCCCGGCGATAATGCTGCAGGCAATAGTCGTAGGCGACGGCAATTTCGTCATCCTGATTCAGAATCAGCGTGCCGGCCTTGTAGAGACCCAGCTTTTTTCCGCACTCCGGCAGGGCCGGTGGCGGCAGTTGGCGGATCAACTCCACATTCAGGCGTCGCCCCAACGCACGGAATTTGCGGTACTGTTCCAACGGCCGGTCATCATCCGGGTCACGGCGTCCGAACAGGGAAGTCAGCCACTTCATGTAAGGTGTCCTGGTCTGAGGGTGGAGGATAGCCCCGTTTTCGGTCGGGCACGGCTTGCGCTGGACAGGCTAAAGCGTGTTGAATTATGGAACGCCTGCCCGAGATTCAGAAGCCTTTTCTGACCCGCTCACGCCTATCTTTACATATGGAGTTCGCCATGCCGTTTCGAAACCAGACATGGATCCTTGCCCTTTTCGGCCTGTTGGCCCTGAGCGGCTGTACTCAACTCAACCTGCATTCCGGTCTGTTCGGGGCGGGCAAGGATGTCGGCCAGTCACTGAATGATCCCGACCAGCGCGAGCGTTACCTGTCGGAGCAATCCGAGGACATCCGCCGCAAGGCGCAGGATACGGTCGTACGACGTATCCGTTCGATGGGGGCGGAAAAATGCCTGACGGCGATCGAGGCTGACCTGATGGTGGCCGATTTCATGCGGTCGCTGGATGCCGACATCGATGGACTTAAGAAAGCCAGCCGCAACTGCTGTCGTCCCGGTGCCCGGGAGGATGTCGGCGTGATCGTCGGACGGGTCAAGGATCTCGATGCCCACGTTGCCCGCTATCAGAATCCCGCCACCGAAACCAGTATCTTCAGCCTGATCAACACCTATGGCGCACAGGCGTCGGCGCCGCGCCAATCGGAAATTTGTCAGACGCGCATGAAGAAAATCGCTGAATTCGCGGCCAAGCAACTGGCCAAGACCGGTGCCAGCCCGGCGCCTGGCAAGACCGGCGATCCGGCCGGCATCGAGGTGCTGGTTCCGGAATTCGAAAAGCGCATCGGTACGCTGGGCCTGTACCGGAACCTGATCGGTCCGGTCGCGCCGTCCAGTCCTTGATGAATCCGTCACCTGCCGACCCGGGTCGAGGGTGAAGCCCGCTTCACCCTTGCCCATGACCGCCTCCGCCGACCTGACCGAAGCCTTGCAGGCGCGGGTCGCGCTCGCGGTCGAGCAGCGGCAGCCGTTGGCATTGTGGGGCGGGGGCACCAAACATTTTCTCGGCCGGCGACCGGCCCATTCCGAGGCAGCGCCGCAACGCCTCGAAATCGGAGGCCATTGCGGCATCGTCGATTACGATCCGGCCGAATTGGTGCTGACCGCCCGGGCGGGTACCCCCCTGGTCGAGATTGAGGCCCTGCTGGCGGACCACGGGCAGATGCTGGGGTTCGAGCCGCCGCACTTCGGTTCGGGTGCGACGCTGGGCGGGGCAGTGGCCTGTGGCTGGTCGGGGCCGCGCCGTCCGTTTGCGGGTTCGGTGCGCGATAGCGTGTTGGGGTGTCGCCTCATCAACGGACGGGCCGAAGTGCTCTCGTTGGGTGGCCGGGTGATGAAGAATGTCGCCGGGTTCGATCTTTCACGCCTGATGGTCGGCTCGATGGGCACGCTGGGCCTGTTGCTGGAGCTCTCGATCAAGGTTCTGCCGCGCCCGGACTGCGAGCGGACGCTGGTGTTTCCCATGCGTGCCGGCGAAGCGCTGAAGGCCATGAACCGCTGGGCCGGTCAGCCTTGGCCGTTGACCGGTCTGGCGGCGGATGACAGCTGGACCTGGGTGCGTCTGGCCGGTACCGAAGCGGCCCTCGCGGCCGTCGAAGCCGCGCTGGGCGGCGATCGGGCCGTCGCCGGTGCGAATTTCTGGCAGGGCCTCAAGGAGCAGCGCAGCCGCTTTTTCAGTTATCCACCCTTGGGCGGGCAGCTCTGGCGCATTTCGCTGGCGCCCGCAACGCCGCCGCTGGATCTGCCGGGACACTGGCTGTACGACTGGGGCGGCGCCTTGCGCTGGCTCCGCACGGAGGTCGAGCCGGGGCGCGTCTGGCAGGCAGCGGAACAGGCGGGTGGCCACGCGACGCGGGTGCGCGGCGCCGGGCCGGGCGAGGCAGTTTTCCAACCGCTGCCACCGGCGCTGGGTACCTTGCACCGACAGGTGAAGCAGGCGCTTGACCCGCATGGGCTGTTCAATCCCGGTCGGCTGTACGCGGCGTTCTGATGCAGACCCGGTTGCCCGATGCGCTGACTCAAACCTCCGCCGGCCGCGAGGCCGAAGGCATCCTGCGCGCCTGCGTGCACTGCGGGTTCTGCAATGCCACCTGTCCGACCTACCGTCTATTGGGCGATGAGCTGGACGGTCCACGTGGCCGGATTTACCTGATCAAGTCGATGCTGGAAGGTGCGCCGGCCAGCGATGTGACCCGTCACCATCTGGATCGTTGCCTGACGTGCCGTGCCTGCGAGACGACCTGTCCGTCCGGTGTGGCTTACGGGCAGTTACTCGATCTCGGACGCGACGCGGTTGAACGGCAGACCCGGCGACCGCTGGCGCAGCGGCTGGAACGGTGGATGCTGCGTCATGTGCTGCGGGTGCCGGGCCGGTTTCGCACCGCCTTGCGATTGGCACACGGCCTGAAACAGGGGTTGCCTGCCCGTTGGCGGGGAGCGTTGCCGCGGCCGGCGGCCCCGGTGACAACCCGGTGGCCGGACGCCCGGCATGCGCGCCGGATGCTGGTGCTGGGGGGCTGCGTCCAGCCGGTATTGGCTCCGACGATCGATCTGGCGGCGGCGCAGGTGCTGGACCGACTGGGTATCAGTCTGCTGCGCGTCGCGCAGAGCGGCTGTTGCGGCGCATTGGACTATCACCTCTCGGCGCCCGCCGACGCGGCCGCCGCGATGCGGCGGACCATCGACGCTTGCTGGCCGCTGATCGAGGCGGGTGCGGAGGCGATCGTGCAGACGGCCAGCGGCTGTGGCGTCATGGTCAAGGACTACGGCCGGGTGTTGCGCGACGATCCGGTCTATGCCGGCAAGGCGGCGCGGGTTTCGGCCCTGGCCCGGGATATCGGGGAAGTATTGGCCGCTGAACCGCTGGAGGCGCTGACCGATCTCCGCCCCTGCCGACTGGCCTTTCATGCGCCCTGTACCCTTCAGCATGGGCAGCGACTCGGCGGGGTGATTGAAGGCATCCTGACGCGGCTCGGCTTTGAGCTGACACCGGTGCCGGATGCGCATCTGTGCTGTGGGGCGGCCGGTACCTACGGCTTCAGCCAGCCGGAACTGGCGGGCCGGTTGCGGGCCGAGAAGCTGCGGGCGCTGGAGGGTGCCGCGCCGGAACTGATCGCCACCGCCAACATAGGGTGTTGCTCGCACCTGGAACTGGAGGCCGCCGTGCCGGTTCGGCATTGGATCGAACTGCTGGTGGGGCCCGGGCCGACCGATGCCTGAGCCGGTCGTCAGTCACCCCGATCGGATTCGAGTTGGTCAGGGCCGAAGTTTGATAGAATCGCGACTCAGCTTTTTCAGCCTTGCCGGATGACGCAAAAACTTTATATCGAAACCCTGGGTTGCCAGATGAACGAATACGATTCCGCCAAGATGCGGGACGTATTGAATGCATCGCATGGCTTCGAGTTGACTGACGATCCGGAGCAGGCGGATGTGTTGCTGATGAACACCTGTTCCGTGCGGGAAAAGGCCCAGGAAAAGGTGTTCTCGGAACTGGGCCGATGGCGTCCTTTGAAGCAATCGAAACCGCATCTGGTCATTGGCGTCGGCGGGTGTGTGGCCAGTCAGGAGGGCGAGGCACTGCAAAAGCGGGCGCCGTTCGTCGATATGGTCTTTGGCCCGCAAACCTTGCACCGTCTGCCGCACTTGCTGGATCGGGTCCGACGGGAGCAGACCCCGGCGATTGACGTCTCATTCCCCGAAATCGAAAAATTCGATGCCCTGCCCGAGCCACGGGCCGAAGGGCCGAAGGCGTTTGTGTCGATCATGGAGGGCTGCAGCAAGTACTGCACCTTCTGTGTTGTGCCGTATACCCGTGGCGAGGAAATCAGCCGTCCGCTGGATGACGTGATTGCCGAACTGGCGTTGCTCGCCGAACAGGGTGTGCGCGAGGTGGTGCTGCTGGGGCAGAACGTCAACGCTTACCGGGGGCTGATGGACGATGGCCAAATCGCCGATTTCGCCCTGCTGCTCCATTATGTGTCGGCCATCGAGGGTATCGACCGCATCCGCTACACCACCTCGCACCCGGTCGAGTTCAGCGACAGCCTGATCGAGGCCTATGCCGAACTGCCCAAACTCGTCAGTCACCTGCACCTGCCGGTGCAAAGCGGCAGTAACCGCATTCTGGCGCTGATGAAACGCGGTCACACGCGCGAGGAGTATATTGCCAAGATCGAGCGCCTGCGCGCGGTGCGGCCCGATCTTTCGCTGTCGTCCGATTTCATCGTTGGCTACCCCGGAGAATCCGATGCGGACTTCGAGGCCACCATGGACCTGATCGAGACGCTGGGTTACGACCACTCCTTCAGCTTCATCTACAGCCCGCGCCCCGGAACGCCGGCGGCCGAGATCGTCGATGACGTGCCGGTGGCGACCAAGAAGGCCCGACTGGCGCGCCTGCAGACCCGCATCAACCAGATGGCCGCGGAGATTTCCCGCAGCATGCTGCATTCGACGCAGCGGGTGCTGGTCGAAGGCACTTCCAAGCGCGACGGCCGTGAACTGTCCGGCCGGACGGAAAACAACCGCGTCGTCAATTTTCCCGGTGATCCACGCCTGATCGGACAGTTCGTCGATGTCCTGATCACCGAGGCCATGCCCAATTCACTGCGCGGGCGCTGGATGCCGGCCGCCAGTGCCGACTCACCCTAGTACGGGCGCTTCCTTGTCTCAGTCGCACACCACGATCCAGCTTCACCTTCAGCCCGATGACAATGAACGGCTTGCCAGTCTGTGCGGGCAGTTTGATGAGCATCTGCGTCAGATCGAACGCCGACTTGGCGTCGAAATCGCGAACCGGGGCAATCATTTCACCCTGATCGGCGCCGAGCGTGAGGTGCAGGCGGCGGCCCGGGTCGTGCAAAGTCTGTTCGAAGCCAGCCGCACCGAAGTGATCACGCCCGAGCGTGTCCACCTGTCATTGCAGGACGCCAATGTCCAGGCTTTGCTGGAGGGCGACGCGACGGCTGAATCGGCACCGGTGTTCCGCACCCGTCGCGGCGTGATTCGTCCGCGCGGCATCAACCAGCAGCGCTACCTCGAAAACATCGGCCAGTGCGACATCAATTTCGGCATTGGCCCGGCCGGCACCGGCAAGACCTACCTCGCCGTCGCCTGTGCCGTCGCAGCGCTGGAAAGGGAGGAGGTCCGCCGGCTGATTCTGGCCCGGCCGGCCGTGGAAGCCGGCGAGAAGCTGGGCTTTCTGCCGGGGGACATGGCCCAGAAGGTCGATCCCTATCTTCGGCCGCTGTACGACGCGCTCTACGAGATGCTGGGTTTTGAACGGGTTGCCAAGCTGATCGAGCGCAATGTGATCGAAGTCGCGCCGCTGGCGTTCATGCGCGGGCGGACGCTGAATGATTCCTTCATCATCCTCGACGAAGCCCAGAACACCACGGTGGAGCAGATCAAGATGTTTCTCACCCGGGTAGGGTTCGGCTCCAAGGCCGTGATCACGGGCGACATCACGCAGATCGACTTGCCGCGCCACAAGGCCTCGGGGCTTCGGCATGTGCTGGACGTGTTGCGTGAGGTCGACGGCATCAGCTTTACCTTCTTTGGGGCGCACGATGTTGTCCGGCATCCGCTGGTGCAGCGGATTGTGGCGGCCTATGAGCGCTACGAGAAAGCCCACGCCGAGGATGGGCATGATCGTTGATCTCGACAACGTCTCTGGTCAGGCCGTTCCGGCGGCGGGGCTGTTCGAGTGCTGGGTGGCTGCGGCAGGCGTTGGGCCTGAGGCTGAACTGAGCATCCGCATCGTCGATGAGGCCGAAAGTGCCGACCTGAATCACACTTACCGCCACAAGAGTGGCCCCACTAATGTGCTCAGTTTTCCCTGTGAGGTACCTGACGGGGTTCCCCTTGATCTGCTTGGCGATCTGGTCATCTGTGCGCCCGTGGTTGCGCGCGAGGCCCAGGCGCAGGGCAAGGCGTCCGAGGCCCACTGGGCGCACATGGTGATCCATGGCGTGTTGCACCTGCGTGGTTACGATCACATCGACACCGCCGAAGCGGAGCGTATGGAAGCGCTGGAAATCGACATCCTTTCCCGGCTGGGTTATCCCAATCCTTACGAGACCGACGAGGCAGTGCCATCATGAGCGACGAACAGGCTGGCGAGCATCGAAGCTGGCTCGAACGGTTGACGCATTTCATCTCCGGGGAACCCGAAGACCGCGACGATCTGCTGGAACTGCTGCGCACCGCCCAGAAGCGCCAACTGATCGAACTGGAGGCGCTGTCGATGATCGAGGGCGTGCTGCAGGTGTCCGAATTGCGGGTGCGCGACATCACCGTACCACGCTCGCAAATGGTGGTAGTCCCGCAAGATGCGGAGATCGAAACCATCTTTCCGCTGGTCGTCGAGTCGGCTCATTCACGCTATCCCGTGATTGGCGAGGACCGCACGGAAGTGGTCGGCATTCTGCTCGTCAAGGATCTCCTGCTGCACAGCCTCAGGAACCGCCGCCAGTTGGTGCGTGAGGTCATGCGGCCTGCGCTGTTCGTGCCGGAAAGCAAGCGGCTGAATGTCCTGTTGCGCGAGTTCCGTGCCACCCGCAGCCACATGGCCATCGTGGTCGATGAGTATGGCGCCGCGGCCGGGTTGGTGACGATCGAAGATGTGCTGGAGCAGATTGTCGGCGAGATCGAGGACGAGCATGACTTTGGCGAGGAGGAGTACATCTTCCGTCGCAGCGATCAGGAGTACACGCTCAAGGCACTGACGCCGATCGAGGATTTCAACGACTATTTCGGCGTCGACTTCGAGGATGACGAGTTCGACACCATCGGCGGGTTGATCGTGCACCATCTGGGGCATGTGCCGCAGCGGGGCGAAAAGATCGAATTTGGTCGCTTCCGGTTCATCGTGCTGCGTACCGATCAGCGCCGGGTCGAGTTGTTCAAGCTGCAACTCCTGCCTGAACCCGGGGCCGCCTCCCCTCGCTGAGCCGGCCGAAGTGGCGGGTCAGATGCGTCATCTTCCGCGGCGGTTTCCCCAGCCTGTGCCGGGCTAGTCGCGTCCCTCGGTCAACACTGCCCGACATTCAGCCGGCATCATCGGCTTGGGCGGGGGTGGCGGCTGAATGTCGGGCAGTGTTGACCGAGGGACGCGACTAGCCCGGCACAGGTT
>CAYFNI010000024.1:0-25354 GCA_964344495.1 uncultured Methylococcus sp. | reverse complement strand
TTATGACGTTGAAGCCATCTCAGCCGACGAACTCTCCCCGGTGGGGCCGTGTTTTGTTGAAAGTGTCGGTCATCGTGATGTTGGTCGCCGGGCTGTATCTGGTCCTCAATTTCAGCCAGTTTCTCGGCGGCCAGTTCGAGTCGCCACATCCCGGTCAGCCGTTAAGTCTGGCGCTGCTGTTCATTGCCGGTACGCTGACCAGCTTTCACTGCGCCGGCATGTGCGGTGCCCTGGTGGTCGGCTATACCGTCAAGCACGCGGCCGAGGGGCGGGCCCGCTGGATGTCCCACGTCTACTATGCCGTGGGCAAGACGTTGTCCTATACCCTGATCGGTGGCCTATTCGGAGCCTTGGGTGCGATCGTCACCTTTTCGCCGCAGATGCGGGGTGTGGCCGGACTGGCGGCAGGGGTGTTTCTCATCCTGTTCGGCCTGTCGACGCTGCGAATCTTCGGTTCTCTGCCGCAAGTCCGGTTGCGCCTGCCTGCCTTTGTGAGTCGCTGGATGGGGGGTGTTCTGCGGCGGAGCCCGCACCCATTCGTGATCGGGCTGCTGAACGGGCTGATGATCATCTGCGGCCCGCTGCAGGCCATGTACGTCATGGCGGCGGGCACCGGAAGTCCGCTTGAGGGCGCGAAAATGCTGTTTGTGTTCGGTCTCGGCACCTTGCCCTTGATGATGGGCTTCGGCTTTCTGGCCAGTGCCCTTTCGAGTCAGTTCGCGCCCCGACTGGTCAGGGCTTCCGGTCTGATTGTGGTGCTGCTCGGCATCATCATGCTGCAGCGGGGTTCTCTGATGCTGGAGGAGGGCAGCGATCCTCACGCAGCCATGCATGGTGAGCACGCTGGACCCGTCGCCAACCAGGCCGTTCACACCCGCATTGATCGGCCCGGAGCGGTCGATGACCGACCGGTGGTCGAGACCGGGCGACCGGTGAGCTGGATGCTGATGGGTACGGCGATCGCGCACTGCGGCGCCTCGGTGTCGATTCCTGCCCTGCGGCTGACCTTTCCACTCCAGACGGGCATGACGACCGTGCAGTTCACACCGGTGACGCCCGGCTTGCTGGCCTGGCGCTGTGAGCAGGGCGGGATTCAGGGCGAGTTCGATGTGCGCGACGCCGAACCGTTCAAGGTCGAGTTCCCCATGGCCGGAAAGATCCGCGAATTGATCGAAAAGAGCGCCAGTGCATTGGAAGCCCTGCGCCGTCAATTGCGGCCCTGACGCCTTGCGGCATCGGGGTGACGCTGGATACCCTTGCGCGCTCGTCCTTCAACCTCAACGACAGGAGCCCCTATGAGCACGTTCATTATTTCAGGCAGCCGCGGCACTGACGATCCGACCATGGCGACACTGCCTTTCATCGCCGCCAAAGCGGCACAGGAGCAGGGCCACGATGTGGTTGTGTGGCTGTGGAATGAAGCTGTCACGCTGGCGCGGCTGGGGACGGCCGATCACGTCACGGGCGTCAATCTGGCACCGCTCAAGGACGTGCTGGCAGCCGTTCAGGCCGCCGGCGTTCCGATCTGGGTCTGTGGTGCCTGTGCCGTGGCTCGCCAGATCGGCGAGAGCGATCTCGTTGCCGGCGCCAGCATCAAGGGCATGCCGGACTATATCGCGGCGGTGGCCGGGCGGGATCGCACCGTCGCCTTCTGATTGGGGCCCCGTCAGCGCAGCAGCGGCCGCTCATCGCGCACATCGCCACCGGCGCCGGGCGGGCGAGTGCCGGGCAGTTCGCTCAGTTCCAGCCGAGTCAGGCCGCCATGCCACTGCAGCAAGCCGATGTCCCGCCACGGTGCCGCCATGTTGGCGTGACGCAGGTCGTAGGTCCAGGTGGTCGGGACTTCGACCTGCTTGGCCTTGATCACGAACGTCGCGTCCGCAAGGTCCACGCCCATGTCCATGCCGTAAAAGGCCGTCACCTTGCGGGCGAACTTCTCCAGACGGTCCGGGCTCATGTGCGAGGTGATCGCCACATTGGCCCACATCGATTGCACCCGGCCCCAGTTGGGCGACAGCAGGCGACCCTCGGGATTGACGAAAGGCAGCCAGGTCTCGTGCCCGTCACGGTCGCGGTAGGTCAGGGCGACCAGGGTGTTGTAGTGGTCGAAATGGTCGTGCAGATAGAGCGCATGCGGCGAAATGCCGAACAGGGCATGCGACAGATTGATGACTGAATCACTGGCCTGATCCAGCAGGGCCAGGGCCGGATCGGTCGGACGCGTGCCTGCCCAACGGTAGAGAACGCCGTAATGCAGCGTGCTGTTGAGTTGCAGCACGCCTATGAACACCAGTGCCTTGGCGATACGGCGGGCGATTTGCCGGTCGGTTGCGGCATAGCGGGCGTAAAACCCGGCGAATGGCCGCTCATCGACCCACGCGGGCGCCACCGGTGTCGGGCAGTGTGCACCGCAGGGCAGGCGGGTGCGGTTATCGGCAACGTGTCGGTACACCCGCGCTGCCAGCTGATAGAACCCCGGTACGCGCATCAGCCAGCCAACCGGTGCGGTATATCCCAGTGCTTGCAGGATGCCGATGTAGGTGTCGATGCCCGCCGACACGCGGCCGCGCGTATCCAGCGCGTAAAGGTCGGTGAGCAGGACCGCGTCGGGAATGGCGTCCAGTTCCGGCTGTGAGCGGGCGTGGGACTGCAGGCCCTTGAAGACGACCGAGTGGCGGATGTCGAAATGTTCGACAAAGATCACCGTGCGGTTGCACAGCGGACAGGCTTCATCGTAGAACACGGTCAGCAGGGGCTGTCTGGCCGCGATCAGGCGTCCCGCCCGGCGCCACCATGCGAACGGCACCAGCAGCAGGTAATGGACCAGCATGCCGAAGCCGAACGGATAGACATTGAGCGACAGGATGATACCCAGGTGGAAGCTTGCCCCCATCAGCAGCAGCGGCACCCGGAACAGCCGGCATCCGAACAGGAAAATGAACACCAGCTGGAAGACGATGACGGCATAGCCGATGACCATTTCCAGCCCTTTCAGATTCAGCAGCGGGCTCATGTCCAGCGGCGACATGTAATACGGCATGGTGGCCGGCAGCCAGGCGCCCATGCCGTTGCGCCAGAATTCCGCCGACAGCTTGTGCAGGCCGGAGTCGACATAAACCAGGCCGAGCGTCAGCGCCAGCGGCAGGGTATAGGCCAGGATCGGGACGTCGCGGACGCCCCGGTAGCGCTGGCCGGGTGTCGAGTAGCGCCACGCCCAGCGGAGCGGGTCGAGCGCCACCGCCCGTTCCGAGGGCAGAAAGATGAGCAGGAAACTGCTGCCGGTCATCAACTGGTCGAAGCCACCGTCGAAGTCCTGCCACATGGGCGTGAACACCACGAACACCACCCAGAACAGGTAGTTGGCGACCGCCACACGGCGTGTGTGATACCCCAGCGCCAGACAGACCAGCAGCACCATCCACACCAGCAGCAGTACATGCAGCACCGGCGATGCCCGGTCCAGATAGGGTACCGGGTCGAAAATCAAGTGCCTGAAATAGAACAGGAACACCACCTCCTGTAAGGCGACCAGGGCAAAGCCGATGCGAAACAGGCCGAGACCGGTGGCGGTAACGCGGCGATTCAACAGGGACTGTAGGCGATCAATCAGAGCCGGGAACATGGGGTGCACTTCCGTGGACGGTTCAGCAGGGAGCGAGGCAATCTGGCCAGAGTGGCCGGTGTCGGTCGCAGGATTTATTCGACCGGTTGGTCCCAGGCGTTTGCGAAGAACAGCTCGCCCAGGGGGCGGCGAGTGCGGGGTGCATGCTCCCGCTCCTGCAGCTCGGCAGGTATCGACGCCCGCTCAAGCTGGTAGCCCAGCGTGATCATCGTCAGACAGTCGAAGCGTTCCGGGATGGCAAAAGCCGTTCTCGCCTGTTCGGCATTGAAGCCGCCCATCTGGTGCACCATCAGTCCCAGCGCGGTCGCCTGCACGGACAGGCTCATGAGGGCGGCGCCAGTATCGTAATGCGCCCACCGATTGGGGCGGCCATCGGCAAATTGGCGGTCGGCGCAGGCCAGCATCAGAATCGGCGCCTGTCGGGCCCAGGCGCGGTTGCTCTCGGCCAGACACGCGAACGCGTGCTGCCAGGGTCCGTCAGCCTGTCGGCGATCCCAGATCAAGAGGCGCCAGGGCTGGTAGCCGAAACAGGAGGGGGTCCAGCGAGCGGCTTCGAGTACGCTGAGCAGGGCATGGCGGTCGATGCTGCGGTCGGGGTCGTAGGCACGTCCGCTCCAGCGCTCAGCCAGCGCGTCGATGATCGGAGTGGCCGTTTCGGCGGGCTTCTTGAACATGATGATCCTGGGTGTTGGTTGCGAGCATTCAGCGCCGGAGCGAGCGACCGGCCAGGCCCTCGAGGATGGCGAGCGGGCCGTTTGCCGGCGTGACGAGATGTTCCGGGTCGAGGTAGAAGGTTTGTTCCAGCATGAATTGACCCGCCATCACGGCGTGCAGAACCTGATCGGAAAACACCACCCAGGACGCGCCGGCGGGAAACTCGAAGGTCAGTTGTGGCGAGTGACGTTGATAGTCCATGTCCGCCTTGCCGAGGTCGTGCAGTTGCCCCATGTAATGGTCGTAGTCACTGCGGCGGGCTTTGGTGATGCCGAGTCGTTCCATGAACCAGGCCGCCCCGGGAAGAGGGCGCGGCGCCTTGGGGAAAAACCGTTCGGCGTGGTCCTTGAACGGTTCGCCAACTCGCCACACGCGCGCCTGTCCCGAGGGGTTGATGTTGCTGAATACCCGCAGAAGGCGGACACCGCCCGTCGGGTTCGAGGGGAAGGAATCCACGTGCAGGCGGGTGTCGTCCTTGCGCCAGCTGCTGATGCGACCTTCAACGCGGGCGGTGCGGTAGGAGGTGAAGCCGCGCCGCAGATGTCCCTGATAGCGCGGAAAAAGTCCGTGAACCAGCGTCTCGGCCTGATGGGCAAAGCGCTCAATCAGGGCCTTGAGGGCGGCGATGTCTTCCGGTGTGCCGCTGGCCCCCTGCAAAGGACTGTCGCTGCCGCGGAAGCTGATGTTCTTGGCCTTGCCGTCCGCCCAGACCTCGCTGATGAAGCGCGTTTCGTCCGGGTTCAGTGCAAATCGAAGATGGGGAAAGTAGAGGACCCGGCCGGTTTCCAGGGTCTCCTCCAGCCCCTCGTCAGCCCGCTCCGGGAACGGCGGTGCCCAGTCGCTCAGGGGCAGTTCACGAATGACGTCCAGACTCATCGGCATTTCTCCGCGCATGGATGCCCTGAGTAAAGCCACAGGGCGTGTGCGGCTTATTTTAGCCGAAAGCCGGAAGGGTCAAGCCAGCGGGGAGAGGCGTGCACCGCCGTAAGGTGGGGCGGTGCAGTGTGCTGCCTCAGGTGTTGGAAGCCACCACCGTGTAGAGGTCAAGTGCGTTCAGTCGAGTGGCTTCGCAGTCGAAATCGCTGCCACGTTCGATACATTCTTTTAATGACTGGATGGCGCGATCCGAAAACACCGGATGGCAACTGTAGATGTCCCGTCGGTAGCAGTCGAGCAGTTCGCGGGTGATGAGCCGGTCCTTTCTGGTATTCATGTGAATGATCCTCCTCCTGTTCCGGTCTCCGGGTTCGTTGTTCGGATTGTGGATGGCCCGGAGTGTGCGCAGTTTAGAAGCACAGCCCGCGGGGAAAGTTCCATCGGCACGCCATGCGATACAGAGGCCACTGGTTGAAGGGCGGCCGGCACCGGTATCCTATGCGCGCGCGTGCCGATTTTTGGCCCCGTTCCCCGTGTTGAAGCTGCGAAGGATGTGTCATGAACAAACTCTGGTTGCTAGGTTGGGTTGCGTTTGGGCTGATCGGCTGTCAGTCCGGGGGACCGGTGCGGATTGCCGTGCCGTTCGATGCCGGTCAGGCGCGCACCCTGTTGTTGCCGGGCACCAATCAGGTCAGTGGTCGGGTCATGGTGGGTCTGGCCAATGGTACCCTCGTGACGTGCGCCAACAGTGTGGTCAGTCTGGTGCCGGCCACGGCCTACGCCCGGGAGTGGGCGCGCCATTTCTTCGCACTGGATACGGGCCGCTACGGGACGATCAATGCCGCCTACCGGATGGATTCCCGTGAGCCTGAGGTCAAGTTCGTCGGTGCCGAAGCCTTCTATGCCGCTACCCGCACCACCCGCTGCGACGAAGATGGCGATTTTTCCTTCCCGAATGTGGCCAACGGAGACTTTTTTGTCGTCGCCCGGACCCGCTGGCTGGGCAAGGATCATGACTATTACGATTTCATGTACGGCATCAACGATGCCCAGGAAGAGGATGGTTCGGTCATGGAACTGATCCACCTCAAGGGTACGGACAACCTGGATCTGCAATGGTCGCCACCCGGTCCGCAGTTGCTGGGGGGAGAAGGTCTGGTCACAGGGCGTTAATCGCCTTGACCGGTTCGCCGGGCGCCGCAGTCAGGCCCCGGTGTTGGCTGAATGTAACCAATGAGGGGTTTTACATGCTCAGAGTGTGTCTCTATGTGCTGCTTGGCGGGTTGCTGTGGCCACCCGGCGCGGCTTTGGCGGATGTCGATGCAGATACGGCAACGGTGGAGGATATTGACGCCGGCGCCCAGTCGGAAACCGACGCCAATGACAGCATCGTGCGCGATGCCGTCGGTCCCGGGCAACCCAGCGACAGTACCTCCTCGGTTGCGCCGGTGATCTATGACAATGCCGGTAATCCGTATGTCTACGGGTACCCGTATGGCTATGGGTATCCGTATGGGTATGGCAGCGGCTTCATGTACGGCTTCAACCCGGTGGGGGTACACGGTGCGCCCATGATGGGCGGCGATCGTCGCTGATTCTGCTTCAGGCAGACTGACGCCAGGCGGCCAGTCGGTTGGCCAGTTCCTGTTTCCAATGCAGGGCCTGTCGATACGCCGCCGTTGCGCGGATACGCGCATGCGCCCATGACAGCCAGCGCGTCACGGTGTGGTAGAGCGCGGCAAACCAGCGAAAGGACAGCAACTGGTCGCGTGTCACGGCAAACATCCGCGTCACCAGCAGCGTGACGACCAGCTTGGCGGTGATCCACAGGGCAAGGCCGGCCACCAGTCGACCACTGGCTATCAACCAGAAACCGGCCAGCTTGACCGGGATGACCGCCAGAATCGGCACCAGGAAGGCGGACATCGCCACACCCGGGCTGGCGAGGCTCAGCCAGCGTTCCAGGCGCTGGAGGTGCAGCCATTCCGTCAGGATTCGACCCCAACGGGTCAACACATCCCACAGCCACTCTTCCACGAGCAGCAGGATGGCCAGCATCGAGAGCAAAAAGCGTTTCATCGGGGTAGTGCAGTGGTGATGGAGACAGGGAGTGCGGCGTTGTCAGCGGTCATTCTAGCCGCAACGGCGGACGACCGGGTGGGCATAGGCACATGTCCAGATGTACTGCGGCCCGTGAAAGGCTTCGCCGCCCGAAACCCGTGATGATCCGGATGTCCTGCTGGCGGCCCCCCGCGCACACTGATGCGGCCATGTTTCTGCCGGGCATGCCGCAGTGAGGCGAATTCTGAATCTGAAACTCCATTGGAGGCATGTTCCATGAGATCCCTGACCCCACAGACCCTCGCCCTGCATGTGGCGGGTTCCTTGTTCTGGCTGATCGCCGCTCTGCACCTGCTCCGTGTGGTGCTGGAGGTCGATGTCCGGGTTGGTGGCTGGCTGGTGCCCGCGTGGGGCAGCGGCGTGGCGGCGATTGCATTCGGTGCCTTGGGGTCGTGGACCCTGAAACTGGCGCACCCCGATCAAGGTCCGGGGGGCTGCTGCTGATCCTGTCCCGCGGCACCATTCACCCATTCAGTCCGGAGATCAATATGTTTCTCAAACAAAAGAAGGAAGGCCATCTGCTGGAAGTCCTGACACTCAAGGATCTGGTCAACCCGATCCACGCCGAGGTCATTGGTCGGCTGCACTATGGCGAGGAAATGCAGGATGCCGAGAAGTTCGCCAAGGACAATCTGATCTTTCCCTCTGGCGAGCCCTTGCCCCGGTGCTGGGTCGACATTCACTACCGTGGTTGATGGGCTTCAGTTAATGAAGAAGGACGCCGCCAACCGCTGGGGCAGCGGGCTGACACGTCGCATGTCGGTCATCGTGTTGGGTGTGTTGCTGCAGGCACAGGCCCGCGCGGAAGAGCCCCTGAGTCTGCCGGTCATGCCGGATCCACCCGCCCGATCGGGGGTTCATCCGTGGCTGGAGCAGATTCTGGCCGAGGAGCGTCACCGACATGAGAGCTATGGGGATGTGATCCTCCGGCATGAAGCCGAACTGCAACTGACCGACGAGCAGATCGGGCGCATCTGGCGCCTGCATCAGGCCAATCAGCAACGGATTCAGGCAATTGCCGCCAAATTACAGGATGCCACCGACTGGGCCCACGCACTCTTTCTCGATCCGACCAAGGATGAGGCCAGCATCCGGCAGGCGGCCCGCTCGCATGGCGTGGCCTTTGATGAGCTGGTCAACACCGCCTTGCGCACACGCCAGGACATCCATGCCGTTCTGACGCCGGCACAACAGGCCAAACTGCCAACGCTCGGCCGCCCCTCACCCTCACATTAAGCGCCGCGCCAGTCAGCGCTGCCCACGTGCCTGCTTCTGATAGGTGCCAGTGAGAGTCGTCTGGTCGAGTATATGCCCCTGCATGGCCGCCTCCAGCGCACTGCGGGAGACCGGGCCGAGATCAGGCAAGACCCGGTCCAGTGCATACAGGGTGTGCCGGTAACGGTGTCGGCCGATGGGCGGACAGGGTCCGCCATAGCCCGTCCGGTGCCAGTCGTTCAGGCCCTCGCGGGTGCCGGCGGGCAAATGCCGTACCGCTTCCGGCAGCCCACCCGCGGTGGCCGGCAGGTTATAGAGGACCCAATGTACCCAGATGATCCGGGGGGCGGCAGGGTCCGGGGCATCCGGATCATCGACGATCAACGCCAGACTTTGGGTCGAGGGCGGCAACTCGTGCCATTCCAGCGGCGGCGACACATCACTGCCTTCGCAGGTGTAGCGGGGCGGAATCGGCGATTGTTCGCCAAAGGCGGTCGAAGTCAGTTTCATGACGGGGGTTCCTCCTCTCGGGTGCGGCAGTGACGTCAGGATAAGGCTCAGCGCCACAAGCCCGCCTAACGGCTTCCGATAGCGCCGTCCGCCATGCTGAAAGGAGGGATGGAGCCAGCGGTTTCTCATCATGACCTCCCAGGTCCATCGGTAGCGGTCACGATCCGCCGTGGCCAAGCCGGGCGGAGCATGGTTAACTGTGCCCGTCGGGCTTTTTCGGAATCAGGATGGACACGATCCATATCGGGCTGTTGCGGGACGATGAAGTCGAATCCCTGCAGACACTGGCGCAGCATATCTGGCGTACCTGCTACCCGGCCATCATCAGCCATGCGCAGATCGACTACATGCTGGCCCAACGCTACACCCCGGCGCTGCTGCGGCAGCAACGGGCCCAAGGTGACCCCGTCTTCGTGGCGCGGGACGGGGCGCGGCTGGTCGGCTTTGCCCACGCCTGCCTGACCGAAGAGGGTCGCTGCAAGCTCGACAAACTTTATGTGAGCCCGGAGCGCCAGCGTCAGGGGGTCGGCTCCCGGCTGCTGACGGAGGTACAGGCGTTTGCCCGTCGCCAAGGATGTGCGACGCTGTTTCTGCGGGTCAACAAACACAATGGTGCGGCCTTGGCCGCGTATCGAAAACACGGTTTTGTCATTCAGACTGCCTTGACCGAGGACATCGGCGGCGGGTTTGTCATGGATGACTACCTGATGGTGAAGACACTATGAAATTCATTCGTTATCTCGACCCTGAAGGCCGGACCTGCCAGGGCGCCCTGAGCGCCGATGGCAGCGCCCTCGTGGTCGAGGGCAACCTGTATGACGACTGGACGGTCACGACCGAGCCGGCCCGGGTCGGACAGCTGCTGGCGCCGGTCCAGCCGACCGCCCTGATCGGCATCGGCCTCAACTACCGTGCGCATGCCGAAGAGACCCGCTCGCCCCTGCCCGATTATCCGGTGGTGTTCATGAAACTGCCGGGGGCGGTGCAGGCACCAGGCCAGCCCATCATATTGCCGCGTCGGCTGCGCAGCGATCGGGTTGATTACGAATGCGAGTTGGCCGTCGTCATCGGCAAGCCTGCTCGCAATGTCCGCCGCGAGCGGGCGCTGGAGTATGTGCTGGGGTATACCTGTGGCAATGATGTCAGTGCGCGCGACTGGCAGAAGATGGCGGGCGGAGGACAGTGGTGCCGGGGCAAGACCTTCGACACCTTTTGTCCGTTGGGGCCGGTGCTGGTGACGCGTGACGAGATTGCCGACCCGAACCGGTTGCCGATCCGCACCGTCCTCAATGGGCAGGTGATGCAGGATTCGACCACCGCCGACATGATTTTCGATGTGCCGGCCCTGATCGAGTTTCTCAGTGCCAGCACCACGTTGCTGCCGGGTACCGTCATACTGACCGGCACCCCGCAGGGCGTGGGCATGGCCCGCAAGCCGCCGGTCTGGTTGCAGCCGGGCGATACCGTGACGGTCGAGATCGAGGGCATCGGCGCACTGACCAACCCGGTCGTGGAAGAGGCCGACTGAGCCACGGGCCGATCCGCGCGCGTGGGGTCGGCCCCGACTTAGCCCAGCTGGCTTTTGCGCAGCCGAACATCCTCCAGCTGGCGCAATTTTTCCCACTTTCTCAGGCTGCTGCGATGCTGGCGGCGGGCCTCGGCCGGCAGCCGTTTCAGGTCGGTTGCGAATTCCCGCAGCTGTTCTACCTGCCGGCGATAGGCAAAGCAGACCTCGTCCGAACCTTCCATGAATTGCGTGTGAATCCAGGCCTCGACCCCGCTGACGGGCGGGTTCTTCCGCACTTCTCGTCCCATGTTGGAGTACCTCGCTAAGGGGGAGGAGACGGACGCCAATGGTCCGCCTCGATGGCCCCTTTGTCCGGGACAGGCGGAGGAGGTTCCCGACTGCGCATGGCCAGTGTGACAAGACACCGATGGCCTCAGAAAGGGGTATGATCGTGCCCGAACCGGAGCGCGGCGGCGCAGGATGTCCCTGCCACACACGTCGGAGGGTGAAGTGTCATGAAGGGTTCGACGATCCAGCGGAATGTCAGTCCGTCTGAGGGGGCCGCACGGAGGCGTCGACCGGCGTTCGGTCCGCTCGAGTTGCGATTCGACCGTTTTGCCCGCATGTTCGGGCACCTGGCGGGGCGACCGTTGGCCTTCATTACCGCATTGTCGGTGGTGGTGGTGTGGCTGTTGAGCGGCCGCTTGTTCGGATACAGTGACACCTGGCAGCTGGTCATCAACACGGCCACTACCATCGTCACCTTTTTAATGGTATTTCTGGTCCAGCATACGCAGAATCGGGATACCGAGGCCTTGCAAGTCAAGCTGGATGAGTTGATCCGCGCCATGCGACGCGCAGACAACACCCTGCTGGATCTGGAAGAGCTGGATGAAGCTGAACTTGCAGACTTGCATCAGCGCTATACGTCTCTGGCGCAGTCGGCTCGGGAGGAGTCTCATCGCCGGCAAGGTCGGAAGGCCCGGTCAGGTGCCGATCCTGGGACCCCGTCGACGCGGCAAAGGTGACATTCGTCGAAGACCGCGGACGTGTCCGGGCTCTGGATCAGACATGCACAAGCTTACTGTCATGAGGAGAAGGTAATGAGCGAAACCCTGGCCAATGTGTTCGGCCGCAGAAAGGCCGACCCCACCCAAGCCACCCCCAACGCAACCCTGTATGAAAAACTGGGTGGTGCGCCGGCCGTCGATGCCGCAGTTGAAATGTTCTACAAGCGAGTGGTGGCGGACGCCCGCATTAATTACTTCTTCTTTGGCGTCAATGTCGCCGAGCAGATCGAGAAACAGAAGGCCTTCATGGCCATGGCCTTTGGCGGACCCCACCACTACACCGGCCGGGACATGCGGCGCAGTCATGCCAAACTGGTCGGCATGGGCATGAATGACCGTCACTTCGACATCGTCGTTGAGCACTTGCGGGATACCTTGGTCACGTTGCAGGTACCGGAGGATCTGATCGCCGAGGTCGTCGGCATCTGTGAGAGCACCCGCGAGGACGTGATGAACCGCCGTTCTCATGCACCGGAATCGACGCGGCCGTCTCGCCCCACGCCACCACCCCCGCCCGCGCCGGCGCCTGTTGCGGCGCCGCCCGTTGCGGCGCGTCCGGCCGAGCGGTCCGCCCCGGCGCCTTCCGGTACCATCCAGGGGCTCGTATCATCCCGCATCGTGCCTTTATCGCCTGACAGTTCGATCCGGGAGGCCGCCGATCGGCTGGCGAGAGAAGGGCTCAACGCCCTGCCGGTCGTCGATGCGGAAGGACGTCTGGTCGGTCTGCTGACCGCCGGCGACCTGATCCGGCACCTGAGTCCGCGATAAACGCACTCAGCGCCACAGCCTGAATCAGGCGGCTCGGGCGGAGGCAGGCACCAGCCGCCCGAGTGTTGCCAAGCGTGCCACAGTGACAACAGCCATTACCACGAGGACAGTCGATGAGCGAAAAAACAACACGAAAAGGCCGCAGCGTCAAAACCGGTAACGGTACCGGCAGCGCTGCCAAGACCCCCCGCTCAAGGAAGGTCGGATCCACGGTGGCCGGTATCAAGACCGGCCCGAGCAAGAGCGCCCGTCCGGCGGCGCCGGTCAAGGTCCCCGCGCCGGCTGTTCCTGCCGCACCGGCGACCGCAGTGGCCACCCCCGCCCCCGCGCCGGTGGCTCCACCTGCGCCTCGGCCGGCGGCGGACGTCAGCGCCAACGTCTCGCTCTATGAGGCGCTGGGCAGCACATCAGGTGTGGAATCCGTGGTCAAAGCCTTTTGTCGCAAGGTGCTGGGCGATCCGCGGCTGAGTTTTTACCTGTTTGGCCTCAATCAGGCCGAATTGGCCGCCAAGCTCAAGGCGCAGGTGTCCGGTCTGCTCGGAGGGCCTCTCGGCGCAGCGGAGGATGATCTATGCCGGGAATGGGCGCACCTCAGGAGCATCGGCCTCAAACATCGGCATCTGGAGCTTGTGATGGGACACGCCAGCGATGCCCTGCAGGAACTTCAGGTCAAGGTTGAACCGGCGACCCGGATCATCGGTCTACTGGAAGCAGAATTGAAAAAGGCCCTGGTGCGCGTCTAGGGTCTCAACGGAAGACTCACGTACCAAGAGGGGAACATGGACACGGAACTGAAGTGGATTTTGGGCACCGTCGCCGTCGTGTTGTTGCTGGCGTTGGCACTGGATAGCTGGCAGGCCGATGTGACCATTTACGCCTCGACCTGCGAAACGAGTTCCGGCTTCCGGTTGCCGCAGTCGTTCTGCAAGGCGATCGTCAACTATCGCTTTTACAAGGACAACTGAGGCGGCGGCAAAGGCCTTGCTTCGATAACGCCGGGATTGACAGCAGCCGGCGGGCAATGCCATGTTCAAGGTGGCTCTGTCCCAACGCAGACAGAGCCCATGTTTCACATAATAAGAAGAGGATCACCTTATGGCCCTGATGACCTGCCCTTCATGCTCCGCTCAGACGTCGGACCTCGACGGCCTTTGTAGTCACTGCGGCCATCCAGTCCAGCCTGATCTGGTCCCGCCGATCAAGAAACTCAGCGGCAAGTTCGCCGCCATCGGCATTGTCATTATCGCCATTGCCGTCATCGGCACCGTACTCGGCACCTGGTGGGGTCCGGCGGCGCTGCTGCCGGGGGTGGCCTTCTACATGATGGCCCGCTTCCTGTAGCCGCCCGTCAGCGATAGATCAGGCAGGCTTCGCGGCCCTCCAGCCAGGCGGCTTCATCCGGGCGGGTCAGCCCATCCAGGTCGCCCGGCTCGGCAGCCGCATCATCCACCCATTGCCGCAGGAGTTCGCTGCCGTTGATCAGGTCGATGGCCAAACGATCAAATTCGTACTCATACGGAAAGTCGCGCCACAGACTGTAATCCGGCCACAGACGCCGGATTGCCTTGAACGCCAGTGCCTGCAAGCGCCAGGGCCTGAATGCCAGCGGGTCGTAGGCAGGGTCATCAACATGGAACTGCATTCCGCTGCATAGCTGGCCGGCGTGCTTGTGGAAGGTTGGTTCGAACCAGCAGGCGCGTAACCGGCAGCCGTGCAGCCAGTCGGGCGCCAGCCGCTGCATCTCGGCAATCAGCCGCTCCCCATCCAGATCCGGCGCACCGAACAGTTCCAGCGGTCGGGTGGTCCCACGGCCTTCGGAGAGGGTCGTGCCCTCCAGCATCACGGTGCCCGCATAGGCCCGTGCCATCGACAGATTCGGCGCGTTAGGGCTGGGATTGACCCAGCTGCGGGTACCCAACGGCCAGCCATAGCCCGGAGCGGCCTCCGGTTGCCAGCCCTGCATCTCGATGACCTGGTAATCGAGATGCAACCCGAACTGGTCGATGAACCAGTAGCCCAGTTCGCCCAGCGTCAGGCCGTGCCGCATCGGCATCGGTCCGGCGCCGACAAAACTCTCCCACCCGTCGCGCAGGGTGAGTCCCTCCACCGGGCGGCCGGCCGGATTTGGCCGGTCCAGCACCCATACCGACTTGCCCAGCCGGGCGGCCTCCTCCAGTACGTAGCGCAGGGTGGTGATGAAGGTGTAGATGCGGCAACCGAGATCCTGCAGGTCCACCAGCAGGACGTCGAAAGCGTCCATCATCGTCGCCGTCGGCCGGCGCACCTCTCCGTACAGGCTGAAGACCGGGATGCCCAGCACCGGATCCAGATAGTCGGGCGACTCCACCATATTGTCCTGCTTGTCGCCGCGCAGTCCGTGCTGCGGTCCGAAAGCGGCCGTGAGGTGCAGGTCCGGCAGGCTTGCCAGCGCATCCAGCGCATGCCGGAAGTCCTCGGTCATGGACGCTGGGTGCGCGAGCAGGCCGATGCGGCGCCCGGCCAGCGGGCGGCGGAGTTCCGGGTGTTCGATCAGACGGTCGATGCCGAATTTCATGGCATTCCTCGGGATTCTCGGTGAATGGGGCAAAGGGGGCGCGTCAGCCCTGCACGGTCCATGCAAAGGCATCCGCGTGATGGAAATCGGGCTGGCCGGCGGGATGATGCAAGGCCCAGTAGGACAGGCGGCCATCGGCCGATTCGAGCACGGTCGCGAGCCCGAGCTTGAGGCACGCCGATGGATCGATCAGCCCACCCCGTACCTGAGGCAGGTGCGCTGTCAACGTGAGCGCAGTGTCCGACTGTTGGAGGCGGATGCGGGGCGGCTCGGGCAACTCCGCGGCGGCCATGCCTGAGCGGTAGCTGTCGAACCGGTACACGGCCCAGTCGCCGGAGGGGGAAAAATTACATTCCCAATAGCCCGGGCCGGCGTCGGTGCGGATGAAAGCCTCGAAACAGGTCTGCCGCCACAGTTCGTCGCGCCGTCCTGGCGCCGGGTTCGCGGCCGGAAGGCGGAACTCGGCCAGCGGAGCCGACAGTCGAAATTGCAGTTCCAGCTGGCCCTCGACCCCGATCGCGCCATGCACAGTCAGGTGGCAAACGCTGGAGCAGGGGGTCTCGGGGTGCGGAAGCAGGGTGACGACTGGCATGCCGGTATTGTACCGGCAATCGGCCGGCCCCGGCCCGAGGTGTCGGGAATGCGCGAATGCGCTAGCATGTCGGTCAGCTACCCTGCACTGACATCCACTAGCCCGGAAGGAGAGTCTCATGAATGCCATCAGAGCCTGGGCGGCCCTGGCCGCAGGCAACCGGTTTGTGCCCTATGAATATGACCCCGGCCCGCTGCCGCCGGAGCAGGTCGAGATTGCGGTCGAACACTGTGGTATCTGCCATTCCGACCTGTCCGTACTCCAGAACGACTGGCACATTTCGCGCTACCCCTTGGTACCGGGGCATGAGGTAGTCGGGCGGATCGTGGCGACCGGCGACCAGGTCGCCGGTCTCAGTATCGGTCAACGGGTCGGCGTGGGCTGGTTTGCCGGCAGTTGCATGCACTGCCGTTCCTGTCTGGCGGGTGAGCAGCATCTGTGCGCGCATTCCTCGGCGACCATCGTCGGACATCACGGCGGCTTTGCAGAGCGGGTTCGCAGCCATTGGGCCTGGGCGCTGCCGATTCCCGCGGGGCTGGATGAAGCCGCGGTCGGCCCGCTGTTGTGCGGGGGTATCACCGTGTTTGCGCCCCTGCTGCTCTATGGCATCCGGCCGACCGCGCGGGTCGGGGTAGTCGGCATTGGCGGACTCGGTCACATGGCGCTCCTGTTCCTGAAGGCCTGGGGCTGCGAGGTGACGGCGTTTACTTCCAGCGAGAGCAAGCGCGAGGAAGCGCGAACGCTGGGCGCCCATCGCGTGGTGTCCAGTCGCGATTCGGCAGCCATGCGCGCGCTGGCGGGCTCGCTGGATCTGATCATCGACACGGTTAACGTGCAGTTGGACTGGCCGGCCCTGATGGCCACGCTGGCGCCCAAGGGGCGCCTGCACATTGTCGGCGCGGTGCTGGACCCGATCCCGGTCGATGCCATGGGTCTGCTGCTGGGACAGCAGGAGGTATCAGCCTCGCCGACCGGATCACCCTCGGCGATGGCAACCATGCTGGATTTCGCCGCCCGCCATCAGATTCTGCCGTGGGTCGAGCATTTTCCGATGAGCCGCGTCAACGACGCCTTTGAGCATCTGCGTGCCGGGAATCCGCGCTACCGCATCGTGCTCGATGCGGATTTCGCCTGATCGGGACGGTTTGGCGTCATGCGACCTGATCGATGCCGTTTCTGCGGCTGGGGCTGGGTGTTGGTCGGGCTACTGCTGTGGATATCGGGCTGTGCGTTGTTCAAGCCGGCCGATGATCCGGCTGCCTTGCGCGATGGTCCGGCGACGCCGCAGGCGCGTGAACTTACCCCGGAGGCTTATCTGGCCAGCCTGGCGGCAGGCCAGCGCTCCTATCTGCGGGACGTCAAACCGATCCTGGATGGCCGGTGCGTGGTCTGCCACGGGTGCTACGATGCGCCCTGTCAGTTGAAACTGGAGTCGCCGCAGGGGCTGGATCGCGGCGCCAGCAAGGCGGCCATTTTCGATGGTGCTCGGCTGGAAGCAATGGCACCGACCCGGATGCGGGTAGATGCCACCACAACCGCGGAATGGCGCGAGAAGGGGTTCTTTCCGGTCCTCAATGAACGTCGCCAGTCGCCCACGACAAACCTGGAAGACAGCGTGCTCGCCCAGTTGCTGAAGCTGAAGCAGGCACATCCTTTGCCGGTGTCAGGGGCCTTGCCGGATGAGTTCGATTTCGAACTGAACCGCTCGCTGACCTGTCCGATGCCGCGGGAATTTGACGATTTCGCCCGGCACCATCCCGGCTGGGGCATGCCCTATGGATTCCCGGGCCTGACACCCGACGAACAACAGACCCTGCTCGACTGGCTCCAGCAGGGTGCCCGCTATCCGGCCGAGCCGCCATTGCCGGTCGCAACGCAGGCGGCAATCGGGCGCTGGGAGGCGTTCATGAACGGGTCCCGGCTCAAGGAGCGGCTGGTGGCGCGTTATATCTATGAACATTTGTTCATGGGCCATCTCCACTTCAGCGGCCATGACAGCCGCGAGTTCTTCCGGCTGGTGCGCTCGACGACACCGCCGGGCGAACCGATCCGCGAGATTCCGCGGTTGCGTCCGTATGACGATCCCGGTCCACGGTTTTTCTACCGGCTGCTGCCGCTGCCCGTCACCATCGTGGACAAGAATCACGATGTCTACGAGATCGGTGATGCCCGTCTGCAGCGCTTGCGTGAGCTGTTCATCGACCCGCCCTATCAGGTCACCGCCTGGCCGGGCTATTGGGAGGGCCTCAGCGCCAATCCGTTCAAGGTCTTCGAGGCCCTGCCGCCGCAGTCGCGCTACCGCTTCCTGCTGGATGACGCCTATTACTTCATTTCCGGCTTCATGAAAGGGCCGGTCTGCCGCGGACAGGTGGCGCTGAACGTGATTCGCGACCAGTTCTGGGTGGTGTTCTACGATCCGGCGTCCGACCGGATCAGCAACGATGCCGATTTCCTTGCTTCCACGGCCAATGCGTTGCGCATTCCCAGTGAGCGCGGCGATGCGGTGGGGCTGGATGATCTGATGATCACCTATACCGAGGCGCAGACACACTACCTCGACGCCAAGAACGCCTTTCTGGCCGGCTTGCCGGATAACCGACGCAACAGCCTCGAGGCCCTCTGGACGGGGGACGGCAGTAACCCCAATGCGGCGCTGACTGCGTTCCGTCATTTCGACAGCGCCTCGCTGATGTGGGGCTTTGTCGGTGCCCGGCCGCAGACGGTTTGGGTGGTCGACTATCCGCTGTTCGAGCGGATACATTATCTGCTGGTGGCCGGGTTCAACGTCTTTGGCGCGGTGAGCCATCAGGCAGCGACCCGCGCCTACATGGATAACCTGCGGATGGAGGCGGAAAATAATTTTCTGAGCTTCTTCCCGGCCGCGGCCCGACCGTCGATTTACCGACACTGGAACCGCGGGCTGCTGTCCGAAATCAATTCGGCGCTGGTCAATCCCTACTACGGCTATGGCAAGGATACGGCTGAACAGTTTGACGGCGATGATTATGCCGGCGCGATCTTTACCCGCATCGAACAGCGCCTCGGCCGGCTGATCGGTCCGCCCAATACGCTCCACCGCTGTGCCCGGGCACCGTGCGACCGCGAGGGCGCCACGCCGCTGGAGGTTCGCGCCGAGCGGCTGCTGAAACCGCTCACCTTCCTGCAAGGCGGCGGCATTCACTTCCTGCCGGAGCTGTCCTTTGTGCGGGTGCGTGAAACGAATGCGCCAGACGACCGGGCGGCCGTCTACAGCCTGATCCAGAACAAGGCCTTGCGGAATGTGTCGTTCATGTTTCTCGAATCGCTGCGCCGCCTGCCGGAAGAAGACACGCTGACCCTTGTGCCCGGTTTCGCCGGTAGCTATCCGAACTTCTATTTCGATGTGCCGATCGAGCAGCTGCCGGCGTTTGTCAGTCGGGTGCTGGCGCTGAACAGCGAGGGCGACATGACCCGCCTTGTGGAGCGTTGGGGTATCCGCCGCACTAATCCCGACTTCTGGACCTATGCCGACTTTTTCAATCGCCGCCACCTCCTGCAAGATCCGGTGACGGCGGGCCTGTTCGACCTGAATCGCTACGAGAACCGCTAGTGAATCTGCGGCGGGCGACTGGGCGTGGGCTGTGGCACCATATAGCGGTGCCTGTTGGTCCCGTTGCTGCCTGCGCAGAATACCGTTGATTCACTTCCCATCGCGCCCTGTGCCCGAATCTGCCCGCCCGTTCAGCCGCCACCGCTCCATTGCCCGATTTCGTCTGGCAGGGTTCCGGCCGGGTCGTTGTGTCGGCCTGCTGCTCTCGCTGCTGGCTCCACTGGCCAAGGCCGGCGATGGCCTCGTCTATCCGGACGATCCGCTCGGGACGCATCGCCTGGTTGCATCGTCTCCGGCCAAGGCGGCGCAGGATGCCGGTCGGGATGCGTGCCAGATTCTGACCCGCAAGCCGGATATCTGGGGCCTCATCGATGTGATCGAACAAGCGCTCTGCCACAACCCCCAGACCCGCCAGGCCTGGGCCAATGCCCGCCAGCAGGCCTCTCAGCTAGGCATGGCGGAGTCGGCCTATCTGCCGTCCTTCAATTTTTCGCTACCGATTTCCCGCAGCCAGAACACTGCCGGTGGCGGCATCACCAACGGGGTGCCGGTGCAGGGCGGTGGTGATTACCGATCCGAAAATACCCGTGTGGCGCCGACCTTGAGCCTCAACTATCTGCTGCTGGATTTCGGCGGGCGGGCGGCGAAGGTCGAAGCGGCGCGTCAGGCGCTGGAGGCCGCCAATTGGACGCATGCCGCGACCCTGCAGACCGTGCTGTTTACGGCCATTCAGGCGTATTACCAGCTGTTTGCCGCGCGGGCGGCGCTGGAGGCGGCGGAGGCGACCGAGAAATCCACCCGCAAGGCGCTGGAGGCAGCGAGTTACCGCTACGCGATCGGCTCGGCGGCACTGGCCGACAAACTGCAGGCCGAGACCACGCATGCGCAGGCCAAGGTCAACCAGCGCACCGCCAAAGGCAATGCCCAGTCGGCGCTGGGGACGCTGGCGGCAGCCATGGGTCTGAAGCCACATGAGTCGATGCAGTTCGAATCGCCCAGTCTGACCGGGCCGGATGTCGAACGGGAAAAGAACGTGCAGGATCTGATCGAACTGGCCCGGCAGTCACGCCCCGATCTGGCCGCGGCCGAGGCCCAGGTCAAGGCCTCCGAAGCTGCTATCCTGCAGGCACGGGCCGGCAGCCTGCCGACCTTGTCCTTGGTCGGCAATTACACCTATTTCGACACGGTGGACGTGTCCAACATTTCCAGCTGGGCGGTGGGCGTGCAGGTGCAGATGCCGCTGTTCACCGGCTTCAACAACACCTATCAGATCAAGAGCGCCGAAGAACAGGTCGAATCGCAGGCCGCCAATCGCGACCGGCTGGCACAGACCATCGCCCAGGATGTCTGGCGGGCCTATTACACGCTGGCGGCCAGCCGGGAGAATCTGCAGAACACCGACGAGCTGCTCAGGAGCGCCACGCAATCGGAACAGGTCGCGCTGGGCCGCTATCAGGAAGGCGTCGGCACCATCGTGGAGCTGCTCAGTACCGAAGCCAATCTCGCCAATGCCCGCAACCAGCATGTGCAGGCGCACTACAACTGGCGGATTGGCAAGGCGCAGTTGGCGCAGGCGCTGGGGCGGCTGGACGTGGACGATGTGGCGGCCGTCCAGGGCCCCGGAGAGCGCCGCCTTGCAAACTGAATCCGCAACGATGACAGGACCCCGGATGGTCCGGGAGCGCATGGCCGATGCAACGTAAATCCCTCCTCATGCTCGGGTTGGCGGGGCTGCTCGCGGCGGCGGGTGTCTGGTGGCGGCAGCAGGCATCGTCGCCGACGCTGGAGTACACCACGGTTCGGGTCGATCAGGGCGAGATTGTCAAAACCGTCTCGGCCAACGGCACGCTCAACCCGGTGGTGCTGGTCAACGTCGGCACCCAGGTGTCGGGCACCGTCCAGCGTCTGATGGCCGATTTCAACGACCGGGTCAAGGCCGGACAGGTGCTGGCCGAACTCGATCCTTCGCTGTTCCGGGCCGCACTGGAGCAAAGTCGGGCCCGACTGGCCAATGCCGAGGCGACTCTGAAGCTGGCCATCGCCAATGCCGGCCGGACCCGGGCGCTGTTCGAGAAGGGCTATGTTGCCCGGGCCGAGTGGGATCAGGCCGAGCAGGCGATTGGCGTCGGTCGGGCCCAGGTCGACCTGGCCAAGGCCGAGATGCACCGCGACGAGACCAATTTGCGCTACAGCGTCATTGTCTCGCCCGTATCCGGCATCGTCGTTTCGCGCAACGTCGATGTCGGCCAGACGGTGGCGGCCAGTTTCCAGACCCCGGTGCTGTTCTCCATCGCCGAGAACCTGAAGCGCATGCAGATCGACACCACGGTGGCGGAAGCGGATGTCGGCGGCGTGAAGGTGGGCCAGTTTGCGCGCTTCACCGTTGACGCCTACCCGGGGCGCGAGTTTGACGGGCGGGTGCGTCAGGTTCGGCTTAATTCGCAGGTGTTGCAGAATGTTGTCACCTACAACGTGGTGATTGATGTCGCCAATCCGGACGAAAGCCTGCTGCCGGGCATGACCGCTTTCGTCAATATCGCCATCGACCGGCGCGAACAGGTCCTGCGCGCGCCGGTCGGCGTTCTGCGTTACAGGCCGGCCGACGCCCGACACAAGCCGGAACCGGCGGCGCCGGGCCAGAAGATGGTCTATCGCCTGCGGGACGGCGAGGTGCAACCGGTCTCGATCGAACCCGGCCTGAGCGACAGCAAATTCACCGAGATCCGCGCGGGTGAGCTTAACCCGGGTGATGAGCTGATTGTCGAGGACAACCGTCCCGAACGGCCGGCCGGCGCCGGCAACGGCGGCGGGGGGTCCTCGTTCAAGATCCGCATGTTCTGAGCCGACGGCGGATGAAGACCCCCGCCCTGATTCAGGCCGATGATCTCCGCAAGGACTATCCGATGGCGGACAGTGCGGCCGTGCCGGTCCTGCATGGGCTCAGCTTCCGCATCGAAGCGGGTGATTTTGTCGCCATCATGGGGCCGTCCGGCTCCGGCAAGTCGACCCTGATGAATATTCTGGGCTGTCTGGATGTACCCAGCGGTGGCCATTACTGGCTCAACGGCATCGATACCGCCGGCCTCGGATCGGATGCGCTGGCGGATTTGCGCAACCAGTTGATCGGCTTTGTCTTTCAGGGATTCAACCTGCTGCCGCGCAAAACTGTGCTCGACAATGTCGCATTGCCGCTGTTGTATGCCGGCGTAGCACGGCCGGAGCGGGAGCGGCGGGCGCAGGCGATTCTGGCGCGGGTTGGTCTGGCGGACCGGTTGCACCACCATCCCAGCCAGTTGTCCGGTGGCCAGCAGCAGCGGGTGGCGATTGCCCGGGCCCTGGTGAATGCGCCGCAGCTGATTCTGGCCGATGAACCGACCGGCAACCTCGATACCCAGACCAGCGAGGACATTCTGGCGCTGTTCGAGGACCTGAACCAGCAGGGTCTGACCATCGTGCTGGTGACCCACGAGGCCGATGTGGCACGCCATGCCCATCGCATCCTGTCGATCATCGATGGCCGGATTGCCGGCATCATCAAGAACCCGCGCCAGCATGACCCTGCCTGATACCTTCGAGGAAGCCCTGCAGGCCATGGGCGCGAATCGGCTGCGAACCGGGTTGACCATGCTTGGCATGATCATCGGCGTCGGCGCCGTGGTGCTGATGCTGGCGATCGGGCAGGGCGCCCAGGCGATGGTGACGGAGTCTATTGCCTCCATGGGCAGCAACCTGTTTATCGTGTTGTCCGGGTCATCCACCTCCGGCGGCGTGCGCATGGGTGGCGGCACCGTGCCGACGCTGACCGCCAGCGACGCGCAGGCGCTGGGGGAATTGCCTGACATTGCCGCGGTCGCGCCGATTTCGCCCAATAACGCGCAGATGATCTACGGTCCGAACAACTGGACGACCATGATTGCCGGCACCACGCCGGCGATTTTCGACATCCGCGACTGGCCGACGATCGCCGGCACCGGTTTTACCGACAATGATGTACGCTCGGCCACACGGGTCGTGGTGCTGGGGCAGACGGCGGTGCGCAATTTGTTTGGGGATGAAGATCCGGTCGGCAAAACGGTGCGCATCAAGAACAGTCCGTTTCTGGTCATCGGGGTGCTGGCGCCGAAAGGCCAGAGTCTGGATGGCCGCGATCAGGATGACACCGCGCTGGTGCCGCTCACGACCGCCCAGCGTCAACTGTTCGGTAACCAGTTTCCCGGCATGGTGCGCTTCATGATGATCAAGGCTGCCTCGGCTGAGGTGATGGCCCGGGCCGAGCGACACATCAACGAGACCTTGCGCCAGCGACACCATATTCGCGAGGGTCAGGACGACGACTTCACCGTGCGCAACCTGACTGCGCTGGCCGCGACGGCGGCAACCGCCACCCGTGCCATGGCGCTGATGCTGGGGGCGATTGCCGGCATTTCGCTCCTGGTAGGGGGGATCGGCATCATGAACATCATGCTGGTGTCGGTGACTGAACGCACCCGCGAGATTGGTATCCGCATGGCGGTCGGGGCCCGGCACCGCCACGTGCTGATCCAGTTTCTGCTGGAAGCGGTGATCATCTCGCTGGCCGGCAGTCTGGTCGGCGTTGTGCTCGGGGTGGGCGGGGCCTGGCTGGTGGCCGAATTTATCGGCATGCCGGTGGTGGTGACGCTGTGGTCGATCCTGCTGTCGTTCAGCGTTGCGGCGGCGGTGGGAATCTTTTTCGGCTTCTATCCCGCGCGCAAGGCCGCGCAGTTGCGGCCGATCGAAGCGTTGCGGTACCAGTAGCGGCTCAGTCGTTCTCGGTCGTGGTCCGGATCAGCAGTACCGGGATTTCGGCCAGATGGATGACATCGGTCGCGACCGAATCCAGCAGCAGGGCCCCCAGCGCGCCGCGGCCGTGCGAGCCCATGACGATTTGGTCGCACTGATGTTCGCGGGCGAACTGGACAATCGCCTCGGCGGTATTGCCGACGCCGATGTGGCAGTGGTAGCCAAGCTTGGCCTGATCCAGCCGGTCGCGCGCGGCCTGCAGGGCCTTCATGCCCTCATCGTGGTGATAGTCGCGAATTTGCTCACGGGAAATGAACAGGCCGACCTCGCCATGCAGGGGCGGCTGAATGTTGATCAGGTGCAGTTCCGGCGCTTCGGCGAAACGGCCCGCCCAGGCAATCAGCGCATTTATCAGCGGCAGGGTGTCCTTGGAACCATCGACCGGCACTAAAAGTTTCAACATGAGGCTTCTCCCAGAAATCAGCGGCGGTGTTGGCGGGATTGTTCGTCCGGCTCGACGAGATCATCAAAGACAGCCGGTTTGGCTGCCGCCCGGCGGGCGCTGATCAGTTTTCCGGCAACAACGACCAGCAGTGCGCTGGTCAGCGGTACGAACAGATGCAGGCCATGGATTTGCATCAGGGTCGGGAAGCGTTCCAGCGCCTGTTCCGTCACCAGCATTTCGCCGGCGACATAGCCCAGAATGGCCGCGCCCACTGTGATGATCACCGGGAAGCGATCCATCAGCCGCAGAATCACCGTGCTGCCGAAGATGACCAGCGGGATGCTGATACCGAGGCCCAGCATCAACAGGAGATGGTCGCCATTGGCCGCAGCGGCCACGGCCAGCACATTGTCGAGGCTCATGACCAGATCGGCGATCAGGATGGTGCGGATGGCGCTGGCCAGCGAGGCATGATCGGCGATGCCGTCGCCGTCATCTTCCTCCGGGCCGAGCAGTTTGACCGCGATCCAGAACAGCAGCAGGCTGCCGATCAGCTTGAGATAGGGCAGGCGCAGCATCTCCAGCGCCACGATGGTCAGCACCACCCGCATCACGATGGCGGCCACCGAGCCCCAGACCACGGCCAGCTTGCGTTGCGCTTCCGGCAACGCGCGCGCGGCCAGGGCAATTACCACGGCATTGTCACCGGACAGAACGATGTTGACGAGCATGATCTCGCCCAGGCTGACCCAGAACGAGGGATCGAGCATGAAGGCAGGCATCCAGTAATCTCCTGAAGAAGCACCCGGCCGGCATGGCCTGATGAAGCAAATAGGGTTGCTGCCCCGACAGTGGGTGTACGGAGCAGCTTCGGGTGGGGATTCTAGCAGGCTTGGGGCGTCGGGCTGTGATCGGCCGCAGTTTGGGCCGATGGCCGGGCAGGGCGGCGAGCAGAAGTTTCGGGCACTTGAAGGCAGCCGGCCTTGGTCGCGCGTGCCCGTGTCTGAACG
>CAYFNI010000023.1:0-25551 GCA_964344495.1 uncultured Methylococcus sp. | reverse complement strand
TTGGTGGCCAGCTGGTACCGCGTTCGGTACGTCTGGAAATCGGCAAGACCTATGACTTCAAGGTTGTGCTGAAGGCACGTCGTCCGGGTGACTGGCACGTACACACCATGATGAACGTCCAGGGCGGTGGTCCGATCATCGGTCCGGGCAAGTGGATCACCATCGAAGGTTCGATGAGCGAATTCCGCAACCCGCTGACGACGCTGACCGGTCAGACGATCGATCTTGAGAACTACAATCTTGAGAACACCTACTTCTGGCACGCCTTCTGGTATGCCTTTGGTCTGGCGTGGATCATCTACTGGGTACGCCGTCCGGTGTTCATCCCCCGCTTCCTGATGGTCAACGCGGGTCGTGCGGACGAACTGGTCTCTGGTACCGACCGCAAGATTGGCATGGGCTTCGCAGCTGCTACCGTACTGGTCGTGATTTTCGCGATGTCTACGGCGAACAGCAAATACCCGATCACCATCCCGCTGCAGGCAGGTACCATGCGTGGCATGAAGCCGGCTGCTGACGAGAAGTCGACGGTCGCTGTGAAGGTTGACGATGCGACCTACCGTGTACCGGGCCGTGCAATGCGCATGAAGCTCACCATCACCAACAACGGCAACGCCGCTGTACGTCTGGGTGAGTTCTACACCGCATCTGTTCGCTTCCTGGATTCCGACGTATTCCGTGACACCACGGGCTACCCGGAAGATCTGCTGGCCGAAGACGGTCTGTCAGTAAGCGACAACAGCCCGATTGCGCCGGGTGAGACCCGTACTGTTGAAGTACAGGCATCTGACGCAGCGTGGGAAGTGTATCGTCTGGCCGACATCATCTACGATCCGGACAGCCGTTTTGCTGGTCTGCTGTTCTTCTTCGACGCAGCTGGCAACCGCACGATCTCCCAGATCGATGCACCGCTGATCCCGTCCTTCATGTAAGGCCGGGAGGTGCCGGGGGAATGCTCCCGGCACCCTTGATCCTCTGGATCATGAAGCCCCTTATCTTCGCGGATAAGGGGCTTTTTTATATTCACACGCCCGAAGGCTAAAATGGCCTGGCAACATTTGGGAGTCCTATGCTGATTGATTCACACTGTCATCTTGATCGCCTTGATCTCACGCCGTATGGCAATGATTTTTCGCGGCTGGTCGATGAAACGCTGGCGTCAGGTATCGAACGGATGCTGTGCGTGTCCATCACGCTGGAAAAATATGCAGCCATGCGAGAGCTGATTGATCCTTACCCTTCGATATCGGTATCGGTGGGCGTGCATCCAACAGAAACCCAATGTCGAGAGCCTACCGTCGAAGAACTCGTCACACTGGCGCAGGATGAACGGGTCGTCGCCATCGGTGAAACGGGACTGGATTACTTCCGGGTAGACGGAGATCTGGCCTGGCAGCAGGAGCGGTTTCGAACCCATATTCGGGCTGCCCGACTGGCCCGCAAACCGCTGATCATCCACACCCGTGAGGCTCGCGCCGATACGCTGCGCATTCTTGAGGAGGAGGGCGCGGCTGATGTGGGGGGGGTGCTGCACTGCTTCACGGAGGATTGGGACACCGCCCGAACTGCCCTGGAGATGAACTTTTACATTTCCCTGTCAGGGATCCTGACCTTCCGGAATGCCGAGCAGATCCAGGATGTCGCCCAGCGGGTTCCGGCGGATCGGCTGCTGATCGAGACCGATTCACCCTATCTCGCACCCATCCCCAAGCGCGGAAAACCCAATTACCCAGCCTATGTCCGCTATGTCGCGGCATGTCTGGCTGATTTACGGGGGATGGCTTTCGAGGAGGTGGCTGCCCTGACGACACGGAACTACCACATGCTGTTTTCCCGTGCCTAGATCACTGGGTTAGCTGGTCAGTGGCGCGTTGGCCGCCAGCGTGACGGCGTGTTGCAGATGTTCCATCGGCGTATAGAAATGCGGCGCATAGCGTATGCCTCCTCCGCGCTGGGCACACACGACACCGTTCGACTTCAGATATCGCCAAAGCGCTTCGTTGGCCACCCGTCGATGTCGAAATACGGTGATGCCCGAGCGGCGCTCAGGTTCGCGCAAAGACAGGCACTCCAGGGTATCCGACGCCTGAATGCACTCGATGATCCGCGCGGTCCGCGCAAGAATCGCCTGCTCGATGACGTCAGGACCCGTGTCGAGCACCAGGGAGAGGCTTGCAGATAACGCATGGATGCCCAGCATGTTCGGGCTCCCGCACTCAAAGCGTCGGGCACTCCGTGACACCTCCCACTGTCGGTTGTCGTAGTCACCCGGCCGGGTCGTCATGTGCCAGCCATACTCGGTCGGCTTCAGTCGCTGAAGGCCTGTGCTCGATAGATAGAACACCCCCAGCCCCTCCGGTGCCAGCAGCCATTTATGGCCGTCCGCCATGACGAAATCGGCCTGACAGGCCTGAACATCCAGAGACAATGCCCCGAGGCTCTGAATGGCATCCACCAGAAACAGAATCCCGTGACCGCGGCAGAAGTGGCCGATGCGTCCCAAATCCATGCGCAGGCCGGAAGCATACTGGACAGAACTGATAGCGATCAGGCGCGTACGCTGATCGACCTGATCAAACAGCGCCTGCTCCGGGGATGCGGCCGCCATGAGATCCGCTTCCCGCAAAACGACGCCCCGCTCCTGAAGTGCTTCCCATGGCAGCCGGTTGGAGGGGAACTCTTCGGCACTGGTGACGATATTGTCGCCGGCGTGCCAGTCAAGCCCGGTCGCGACGAACGAAATGGCCTCGGACGTGTTTTTGACCAGCGCGATGTGATCCGCTGAAGGTGCGTTGAGCAGAGTCTGCAGTTGCTGCCGCAAGGTCTGCTCACGCGCCATCCAGCGGGGATAGTGTGTCGCGCCCAAGCGGCTGTTTTCATTCGCAAACTGCTGGACGGCGGCGCATGTCCGCAGCGGCCATGGGGAGACCGCCGCATGATTCAGATAGATGATCTCGGGCGCGAGCGGGAATTCCGGGTGCATGAGCACTCAGCCCGGTGTCCAGTCGACCAGACCCAGTTGCCAGGTGGCCAGAATAATGCCCCCGAAGACGATGCGATACCAGGCAAAGAGCGTGAAATCATGGCTGGCGATGTAACGCAGCAGCCAGCGTACGCAGATGAAAGCCGAGGCAAAGGCGGAGAAAAAACCCACGGTCCACATGCCGAGATCGTCCATGCTCAACAGGGCGCGTTCTTTGTACAACTGATAGAGCGTGGCCACCACCAGTGTCGGTATCGCCAGAAAAAAGGAAAATTCGGTGGCTGCCTTGCGCGAAAGTCCGAACAGCAGTCCACCGATGATGGTGGCACCGGAACGGGAGGTGCCTGGAATCAGCGCAAATGCCTGAGCCAGACCCAGTTTGAATGCGTCGCCGAGGCTCATCCGATCGACCGAATCGACGCGGATCGTGTGTGGCCGCTTTTCCGCCCAGAGAATGACGAATGCGCCGGCAATGAACGCCATGGCTACCGGCAGGGGCTGGAACAGATGCGCCTTGATGGCTTTGCCGAATAGCAACCCAAGCACCGCCAGGGGCAGAAAAGCCACCATCAGGTTGAGCACGAATTGGCGTGCGGCGCGTTCATGCGGTAAACCCATGACCACCCGCCAGAGGCGCTTCCGGTATTCCCAGCAGACGGCAAGAATGGCGCCCGACTGGATGACGATTTCGAACAGCTTGCCGCGTTCGTTATTGAAATCGAGCAGATCGCCGGTAAGGATCAAGTGTCCGGTACTCGATACCGGCAGAAATTCGGTCAATCCTTCAACGACGCCGAGGATGAAAGCCTTGAGCAAAAGAACAATGTCCATGTGGTCCGTAACCAGAGTGTGAATCGTGGGCTGCCAGTGGTTGGGCTCGGGCAGGGCGCTGAATAGCTGCGGTCTGTCCTGAGGCCCATCACGGAGCGGGTTTATTGTGCCAGACTCGGAGGCAGTCACGGGGCGGTAGCCGATGTCGGCCATCGACTGCGTTGGTCATCCGTGCGTGCCGGTGGTAGTCTGCCGATTTATCGATTCCAGACCTGACATGCATGCCCGACAAGATTCTGGTGCTGAACGCCGGCAGCTCTTCGCTGAAATTCAGCCTGTTTGAATGCAGGCCCGACGCGGAGTTGATCCCGACTGCGGAAGGGCGTGTCGAGCGGGTCGGCGAGCCCGACGCCCCGGTCGAAAACCATCAGGCGGCGCTACGGCAGGCGGTGGATGCACTCACGCTTCAAGGCCATTGGCAGGCGGGCGAGTTGAAGGCTATCGGGCACCGGGTGGTGCACGGAGGGGAATCGTTTGCCGCGGCCGTGCAGGTGACGGATGCGGTGGTAGAGTCGATCCGCGCGGCCATCCCGCTCGCGCCCTTGCACAATCCGGCCAATCTGCAGGGCATTGAAGCCTGTCAGGCGCTCTGGCCTGAAGTGGCGCAAGTGGCGGTGTTCGACACGGCGTTCCATCAGACCCTGCCGGCGTCGGCGTTTCGCTATGCGATTCCGGAAGCCGCTTATCGAGATCACGGCGTGCGTCGCTATGGGTTTCATGGCACGTCCTTCGCCTCTGTGACCCGCCGGGTGGCCGCCTATCTGGCCTGTCCCCGGCAGCGCCTGAATCTGCTGGTACTGCATCTCGGCAATGGCGCCAGTGCCTGCGCCATTCGTGGCGGGCAAAGCATTGATACCTCCATGGGCATGACGCCGCTGGCTGGACTGATGATGGGGTCGCGTTGCGGTGATCTGGATCCCGGGGTCCTGCTGTTCTGGTTGCAGGAACAGGGCGAGCCTGCCGATCAGGTGTCTGACTGGCTGAACCGTGGCAGCGGGCTCAAGGGTATCGCCGGCACCAATGATATGCGCGACATTCTGGCCCGTGCGGCGAAGTCGACAGACGCTCGTCTGGCGATCGAAATGTACATACACCGGCTTCGGCACTACATCGGCGCGTATCGTGCCCAATTGCCTGAACTGCATGCATTGGTTTTCACCGGTGGCATCGGTGAATATGCCGCGCCGATTCGGGCAGCGGCCTGTGCTGGTCTGGGCCATCTGGGTCTTGAGCTCGATGAGCAGAGAAATCTGATGCCGGGTTCGGGGGTGCGAGAGATCCAGCGCATGACCGCCGGGGTCAAGATCCTGATTGTCCCGGCCGACGAAGAAGTCGAAATTGCCCGCCAGACCCTCGAGGTGTTGGCTCCGTCGACGGCCTGAGGTCCGTCATTCGTGATACCGCTCGTTACGATCAATCATGGCGCGTTGCGTTTACATCAGTACCGTTGCTGCCGGTAGCGGCAAGATTCTGTTTGCCCTTGGCCTGATCGAACTGGCTTTGCGCCAAACGGCGCGGGTCGGATTCTTTCGGCCGGTCATCCAGGCGTCCGAGGTGGGTGGCTGCGATGAGGATATCGAGTTGATCCGCCGGCACTTCGGGCTGCCTCAATCGTATGAAGCCTCCTATGCCTGGACGCTGAGCGAAATCCAAGAGCTGTTCAGCAAGGGACAGGAGGCGCAAGTACTGGAACGGGTCATTGAGCGCTTCAAGGTGCTGGAAGCCCAGAATGATTTCGTGCTGATTGAAGGTTCTGATTTTCTGGGCCAGGTGTCTGCGCTCGAGATTGACCTGAATGCGCTGTTGGCCCGGAACCTCTCGGCCCCGGTACTCGTGGTCGGCAATGCCCATGGGCGCGGGATTCCGGAGTCGCTGGAGGCCATGCAACTCTCGGTCGATGCCTATGAGGAGAAAAATTGCCATGTCATCGGCGTGGCGCTCAACAAGGCCAGCGAGGACAACGTCTTTCAGCTGGCGGAAGCGCTTGAGCACCGCTTCGGTCGCAGCGGCAAGCTGGTGGGAGCGTTCCCCTATGATCCGGTGCTGGTTGCCCCCAGCCTGCGGGAAGTTGCCGAGCATCTGGGTGCTGAATGGTTGTTCGGGCAAGAGCGGCAGGATGACAGCCGTGTCTGCTGTTATCTGGTGGCAGCGATGCATCTGCAAAATCTGTTGCCCAGGTTGCAGCCCGATCAACTGATCGTAACCCCGGGTGACCGGGTGGACGTGCTGCTTGGGCTCTTGGAAGCGGATCGCTCGGTTCATTATCCGCGCCTGGTCGGCTTGCTCCTGACCACGGGCATGCGTCCGGATCCGGCGGTGATGCAGTTGGTCGATGGGCTGCGTGACGCCATGCCAGTGCTGGCCGTGACCGAGGATACCTACACCGTGGCAGCGCGCCTCAAGCATGTTCATGTCGGTATCCGCGCCGAAGACAGGGACAAGATCGAGCGCGCCTTGTCCCTGTTTGAACGCCATGCCGACTGTGCCGGGATTGTTCGCCAGTTCAGCCAGATCGAACCGAGCGGCATGACGCCGAGGATGTTTACCTACAATTTGATGCAACGGGCCCGGTCGGACCGCCGTCATATCGTTTTGCCGGAGGCCAGCGATGGGCGGGTGCTGAAAGCGGCCGCCTATTTGCTCGATCGACGGGTGGTCAGCATCACCTTGCTGGGCCGCAAGGAGGATATCGAGCGCGTCCTGCGGGAGCAGGCCATCGCACTCGATCTCTCGCAGGTGCAGATCATTGATCCGGCCACCAGTCCTTTGTTGCAGACGTATGCCACGACCTATTACGAATTGCGCCGCCACAAGGGCATGACGCTGGATACGGCCCAGGACTGTCTCATGGATGGCGCGTATTACGGCACCATGATGGTGTATCTGGGCCACGCCGATGGCATGGTCTCCGGGGCTATCCATACCACGCAGCACACGATTCGTCCCGCGCTGCAATTCATCAAGACCCAGCCGGGGTGTTCGGTGGTTTCGTCGGTCTTTTTCATGTGCCTGAATGATACGGTTGTGGTGTATGGCGACTGTGCCGTCAATCCTGACCCAACAGCCGAGGAACTGGCCGAAATTGCCATCAGTTCTGCGGATACGGCGCGGCATTTCGGGGTGGAGCCGCGCGTGGCTTTGCTGTCCTATTCGACCGGCGAATCCGGGGCCGGAGAGGAGGTCGACAAGGTGCGGTCCGCGGTCAGCCTGGCCCGTGCGCGCCGCCCCGATCTGGCGCTGGAGGGGCCGATCCAGTATGACGCAGCGGTCGACGAGGAGGTGGCGGCGCTCAAGATGCCCGGATCGGCGGTGGCCGGTCACGCCACTGTATTCGTGTTTCCGGACTTGAATACAGGCAACAACACCTACAAGGCGGTTCAGCGTGAGTCCGGTGCCATTGCCATCGGGCCCATCCTGCAGGGTCTCAGAAAGCCGGTGAATGACCTGAGTCGCGGTTGTTCGGTGGAGGACATCATCAATACCGTGGTCATCACGGCCCTGCAGGCGCAGAGCTAGACGTCAGGCTAGCCTTGGCGTTGCGTCAGGATTTGCCGAGTTCTGCCGATCGCCAGGCACGGACGATCGCGATAAAGGCCAGCACATCGTACAGTGCGTGCACCAGCATCGGATTGAAGAGGTTCCGCTCGGCACCGAGATCCAGCACCAATCCGAGATACAGCCCGCAAAGTCCAGCCAACAAGGCGTAGAGCGGGGTGATCCAATGGAGCAGGGCAAAGATCAGGTTGCTGAAGATCCAGCCGCCGAGCCAGCCCCACTGGATTTCCAGCCAGGGCTGCAGAAAGCCGCGAAACAGCAGTTCTTCGGTGACGCCGGCGAGACAGCCGAGGTAGGTCAGTTCGATGAGGCTGCATCCCGCCAGCAGGCTGCCCATTTTGTCGATGAGGAATTGCCGGATCGGATGGGTGAACTGGAAGCGGTAGGCCAGCGCGAACATGCCATACAGCACCAGGGTCGCCAGCAGGGAATCGGGCAGGCTCTCGGCCTCCGGCCGAAAATGTTCAAGCGGGTCGATCCCGAACAGGGCGCCCAGCAGGAATGCGAGTCCGCCCAAGCCGCCTTCGAACAGCGTTGCGAGCCACAGGAACTGGGTTTTGCTCATGCGCATCCCGCGCTCAGTCCTGCCAATGGCTGAACGGGTGTGAAGAGAGGCAGGTGTTGTAGTAGCGCGGATCGTCGGTCACTTCCTGCCCCAGCCAGTCGGGCTTGGCAAAGGCTTCCTCCGGATCGTCCAGTTCGATTTCGGCCACGATCAAGCCCAGATTGTCGCCTTCAAAGACGTCAATCTCCCAGGTGTGGTCCCCGACATCGACCCAGTGGCGGGTTTTTTCGATGACGGGCTTGCAGGTCAGTGTGTCGAGCATGTGGTGAGCATCGGCGACCGGAATCGGGTAATCGAACTCCAGTCGCTGAGCACCGATGGTAACGCCCTTCAGGTTAAGCCATGCCTGGTCCCCGGCAATACGGACGCGCACCGAACAATGCTGTTCATTGTTGAGGTAACCCTGGCGCATGGACTGTGATTGACGGACCGCCGCACGCCATTCATCCGAGACGAGCAGAAATTTACGTTCAATTTCAAGATAGGCCATGTCACCAACCTAGGTATTTCTTGCGCCAGCGGCTGATGGGACCCTCGAAATAGAGTACGGCTGCGATGCTGAGAATGATGCCGGCACCCAAGTAACGCCCGGCGACCAAGGCGCCGACACCGGTCAGGAGGGCGAAGAGAATCAGAATTTCCTTGAGCGCAAACAACACATCATCGGATTCTTTATCGTTCATGGATGACCTCTGAATGGCATCAAGCCTGCTGCAACTGATCTTGCGCCCACTCCTCCCAATAGGGTTTGGGATGGAAGCGTTCATGGAGAAAGTCGACGAAGGTTCTGACCTTGGCCGATAGATGCTTGCGGTGCGGGTAGACGGCGTGTATTTCCAGCGGGGCCGGTACGTATTCGGTCAGAACAGCCTGCAGGCGGTTCTTGCGAATGTCCTGGCCCACCATGTACGTGGGCAGAATCACCAGACCCAGGCCGCTCAGGGCAGCGATGCGCAAGGCATCGGCGACATTGGCCTGCATGGTCCCGCTGACCCTGACGACCGTGGTTTCGCCGCCCGGGATGTTGAACTGCCAGTGATCGCGCGGGGCCAAGCTCAGGTTGACCAGGCAGTTGTGGTTGCGGAGATCCTCTGGGGACGCCGGGACCCCGTACTTCTTGAAGTAGGCGGGGGAACCACATACCACACGCTGTGACGTGCCGAGCGAGCGGGCAATGAGGCTGGAATCCTGCAGTTCGTCGAGCTGGATGGCGAGGTCAAACCCCTCTTCGATGAGGTCGACGTTACTGGTCTGGAGGGTCAGGTCGACATGCACATCCGGATAGACTTCCATGTAGGCGCCAATGGCGGGCGCCAAATGGTAGGACCCGAAGAAGGGCGTGGCGCTGACTTTGAGCAAACCTCTGGGTTCGGTCTGCAGCCGGGTCACGGCCAGTTCCATCTCTTCCATGTCATCGAGAATCTGCCGGCAGCGCTCCAGATACACGGCCCCGACTTCCGTCAGGTTGAGGTTGCGGGTGGTTCGATTCAACAACCGGATGCCCAGACCGTTCTCAAGCTGCATGACATGTTTGGTGGCCATGGCTCGTGAAAGGCCCAGCTCCTTGGCGGCCGCGGCAAAACTGCCGGCTTTGGCGACCTTGCTGAACACCAGCATGCTTGTGAGTTTGTCCATCGGTAACGTCGGGCTTATTGTTGTGTTTTATCGAAACAATCAGCAAAACTTATTGGATATTGTAAACCAACGATGGTGTCATGTAAGCGTCCTCAGACCGAGGTCGACACCTAAGGAGGTTTATGATGAAACGTAGCTTAGGACTATTACTGTTATTAGTCACTAGCATGGATGTATGCCATGCACAAAACAGCGAGAGTGCTCGAAAGATTGCTGAAAATGCCGCCGCCCAATGGAATGCCGCCTTTGCCGGGGGCAGGGTGGAGGACATTCTCTCGCTCTATGCGGACAACGCCCTTTTACTGCAACCGAATGGGGCAGTTGCCAAAGGCAGCGGGCAGATCCGCGATTTCTGGCAAAAGTTGATCGGCCAAGGCGATTATGCGATGGATCTGGTGGATGTCCGTAGCCAACAGGACGGTACCATTGTCGCAACGGTCCGATTTTCCGATCTCAAGACTTTGCCCAATGGCGGTTTGCACAGCATGAGATACCGCTATGGCGGACGGGTATACAGCGTCCTCAAGCAACAGCCGGATGGGCGCTGGAAAGCGGCGGTTCAGCGCTGGGGTGATGATCGCAATACCTGAGCACGACATGCGATAGAACGGTGGACCGATGCACGGCAAGATGATCCGGGAGCCTCTGACGTCAGCAGAGGCTCTTTTTTTTATAGGCCGCCCAGACCGCTCTCAGCGGTAAACCCACTTGATGCAGGCGCGGGGAATGCTAAACTCAATACCAAGCAATTCAGTCGGAATTGTGTCTTGAATGCTGGGCAGAGCCCGGTGGAATCGAAACGTCACCCAAGAAGGAGTCTTGAATGAAACATGAACTGCCCCCGCTGCCTTACGAGAAGACCGCGCTGGAACCGTTCATCACTGCAGAAACGCTGGATTACCATTACAGCAAACATCATCAGGCCTATGTCACCAACCTGAATAACCTGATCCCCGGTACCGAATTCGAGCATCTCTCGCTTGAAGAGATCATCCTGAAATCCTCCGGCGGCATCTTCAACAATGCCGCACAGGTCTGGAACCATACTTTCTATTGGCACTGCATGAAACCCAACGGCGGCGGTGAGCCAACCGGTGCCTTGGCCGAGGCAATCAATCAGGCATTCGGCTCCTTCGAGCAGTTCAAGCAGGCGTTCAGCCAATGTGCTGTGACCACCTTTGGTTCTGGCTGGGCCTGGCTGGTCAAGAATGCCGATGGTGGTCTCGAACTGGTCAGCACCAGCAATGCCGGCTGTCCCCTGACGAATGGACAAAAACCGCTGCTGACCTGTGATGTCTGGGAACATGCCTATTACATCGACTATCGGAACCTGCGGCCGAAATACGTCGAGGACTTCTGGAGCGTCGTTAACTGGGACTTCGTCGCCGCCAACTTCGCGGCATAATCCCCGACTGATCTGGGGATGCGCACAGAAACCGCCGGAGCCGACAGCTTCGGCGGTTTTTTCATGCCAGTCTGAACATCAGGGATAAGGTGCGGTGGATGTTTCCCGGTGACAGTGCGGTCGTTCCGCCAGCCGCGGCAGTTACGCGGGCTTTGCAGCATTGATTCTCGCAGCGGGAGAGGGTAATTTTCCGCTGGCCCCGACATGGAACGACGTCCGGGGACATTTTCTGTTGACCATTCCACTGGGGGGCTCGTCGATGACCATCATTCGCTTCATATTGCTCGCCGGCCTGTTGTCGCTCACCGGCCCTGTCCCGGCTGAAGAGCAGGCGACTTACGGCGAGATGGTCCGGACCAAGCTGGCTTCCGGGATCACCAACATGACGTTCGGCATCGCTGAAATACCCAAAAACATGATCAACACCTCCAACGAGGTCAACGCCTTGTTTGGCGTGACCGGCGGGCTGCTCAAGGGCACCTTGCATGCTGTGGGTCGGTTGTTGTCGGGTTCGCTGGACTTCATCACCTTTCCTGTACCTTCGCAGCCGATTCCTCACCCGACCTTCGTCTGGCAAAAGTTTTCGTCAGATACGACCTACGGACCGTTTTTCGACATGAGCCGCAGGCTGCCGTCCGACACAGCCCGCGCGGTCACGAGTCCGGCGCCGTCGAGTTCGGCATCCAGCGGGCGCTAGGCAAGCGGGTGGTCGACGGTGCTACGCGATCCTGACCGCCCCGCCCGACCTACCTGCAAGCGGTACTCGGATTCATGAGCGTTTCCGAATTCGACTTGCTGACCCAGTCGCTGTTTGATCTCAGCGACACGCCGCTGTTTGTGCTCGACGCGCATGGTCGCGTGCTTGCCGCCAACCGGGCCGCCAGAAAGCTGACCGAGCGCGAATGTGTCGGAATCGATCTGCTGTCCGAATTGGGCCTCAGTCCACAGACGCTCGAGGGATCTTCCGCTGACGCCGCTACGCTGCTGCCGGGCGCTTATACCTGGCATCAACCCGATGGACGTTGCCTGACGGTGGACTGTCGCATCCGCTTCAACCCCTATCCCGGGCGCTGGCGCTGGCTACTGCAGCTGGAAACCGAAGTCCAGCCGGCGGGCGAATTTTGTGACATCGAGTCCTATTTTCGCGCCATCATCGATACCATGACCGATTGCGTGATCGTCATCGATGAGTTCGGGATCATCCAGATGATTAATCCGGCAGTCGAAAAGCTGTTCGGCTACAGCCGGCAGGAGTTGCTGGGGCGCAACATCAGCCTGTTGATGATGTCACCGGATCAGGAGCGCCATGACAGTTATCTGCGACGATACTGCTCCACCGGGCTGGCCCATATCATGGGCACTGGGCGCGAAGTCAATGCCGTGCGCAAGGATGGCACCCGGGTACCGGTCTATCTCTCCATAGGCGAATTGTCGGAGCAGGGGCCAAACCGGTTCGTCGGCATCCTGCATGATCTGAGTCCTCGCAGAAAAGCGGAGGAACGCCTGGCGCTGCTGTCCAGTGCCGTCGAGCAGGCACCGGCCGGCATCCTGATCGCCGATCTCAAGGGCGAGATCGAATACGTCAACGAAGGTTTCACTCGCCTGACCGGTTATCTGGCGCATGAGGCGATTGGCAGCAACCTGTTTGCCAGCGGGTCGGTGATGCCGTCCATTGCCGATGATGCTGCACTGTGCTGGCGACTGCTGTCGGTTCGCACCTGGCAAGGGCAGATCAGGGAGCATCGAAAATACGGTGAGGCCTACAACGCATTGGTCACGTTCTCGCCGATCCAGGACCAGCAGGGCGTTGCTATTCGTTTGTTGGGACGCTTTCAGGACATCACCCAGCAGAAGCTGGATCAGGAGGCGCTGGCCGAAAGCGAAAAGCGATTCAGCGAAATTGCCCGCATGGCCGGAGAATGGCTCTGGGAGCAGGATGCCCTTGGCTACTACACCTACTGCAGCGATGCGGTCGAAGATATTCTCGGGTACCGGCCCGAAGAGGTGGTCGGAAAGCACTTTCTGGAACTGATGACGCCGAGCGACCAGAACCTCTGGGCGGCCTCCATGCCTCATGTGGAGCAGGTCACGCGGCCGTTCCACCGGTTCATCAATCACTACCTGCACCGCAACGGCCATGAGGTGTTCACCGAGTCCACCGGCGCGCCGATTCTGGATGAAGGAGGGCATACGCTGCGTTGGCGGGGTGTCGACATGGACATCACCGAACGCAAGCGGGGCGAGGATGCTGTACGCCTGCGTGAGCGCGCCATAGAGGCGGCCAGCGTCGGCATAGCCATTGCCGATGCGCGGCTTCCAGACTTCCCCAATACCTATGTCAACGCGGCACTGTGCCGGATTACCGGCTATGCGGAGGAGGAACTGCTTGGCAAAAGCCTGCGGCTTCTGCAAGGCAAAGGCACCGACGATGCGGCGCGCGAAACCATCCGCAGCGCCTTGCGCAGCGGCAGTCATTGCGAAGTCATCATTCGCAATTACCGCAAGGATGGTACTGGCTTCTGGAATGAACTGCTGCTGTCACCGGTGACCGATGAGACAGGAGAACTGACCCATTACATCGGCATCATTGCCGACGTCAGCGAGCGACGCCGGGCCGAGGATGAGCGCCATGAGCTGGAAATCGCCCGCCAGATACAGACTTCTCTTTTGCCCAAGGACCCGCTGCAACTGCCCGGCATCGCCGTGGCCGGCCTCTGCGTGCCGGCGGCCCAGGTCGGAGGCGATTATTTTGATTTCATCCATGACGGCGACTATGTGGATGTCGTCATTGCCGATGTCTCCGGACACAGCGTCGGCGCCGCCCTGATCATGGCGGAAATGCGCAGCACGCTGAAGGCGGAGCTCCGCCGCACGCAGCTGGACCGTGATGGCACCGCCCAGCTGCTGGCGGCGCTGAATGAGGTGCTGTTCGCCGATCTCAACGGTGCCGACCTGTTCATCAGCATGTTCTACCTGCGTTACAACCACCGGACCCGGCACCTGCGCTACGCCAGCGCCGGTCATAACCCGCCGCTGTTGCTGAGGGCCGCAGCTTCGTCCTGTGAGGCGCTGGATGCGGAGGGACTGATATTGGGCGTCAAGCCAAAGGTCGACTTTCAGGAGCAGGACATGACACTGGAACCCGGCGATGTCCTGCTGCTCTATACCGATGGCATCACCGAATCCCAAAACCGCGCGCGCGACTTTTTCGGCGAATCACGCTTGTGCGAGGCCTTGATTGACCAGCGCGAGCAGCCACCGGACAAGGTGCTTGAGCAAATTCTCATGCGCGTCCGCGAATTCCGCGGCACCGGCCTGTTTCGCGATGACCTCAGCCTGGTCGCGATTCGGATCAGCTGACCGAACGGCTGTTCAAGTCGGCCAGCTTGATCGGCTACAATCCGCACCGGCGGCATTGGCGGAGGGGTGCAATGCCGGCAACGATTCATCAATCTGATCTGCGGTTGAAGCTGTGGTCATGCTGAAGAAATTTATCGCCTGTATGCTGATGGCCGGATTTGCCGGCTGTACCAACACCCAGCCGACCACGCCAGTGGCGGTCCATGCGCCCGATTACGCGCACGGCAATGCGATCTATGCCAGCCAGTGTGGCAGTTGCCACGAGGTCGGCAAGCGCAACGCTCCCTCGATCAAGGATGCGGAAGACTGGGATGTCCGGACGCTGGAACGGGCCGGCATCGTGCGTCAGCATCTGGCCCTGAATCTGCTCGATGGTAACGGGCGTGACCGGCTGTCGGACAACGATGAAACTGACGTGCTGTTTTACATGAAGCAGACCATTGCCGAACGCGAGTCGGCCTATTGAGCGGGCAGCCTCAGTTCGCCGGCGTTTTGGCCGGGTATTCGCACAAGTCCTGAATCGGACAGACCGGACAGCGTGGCTTTCGGGCGGTGCAGGTATAGCGGCCGTGCAGGATGAGCAAATGGTGTGCATCCTGAAGAAATTCACGCGGCGTGGTTTTTGCCAGCCGCTGTTCGACCGCCAGCACCGTTTTCCCCTCCGCCAGCCGGGTCCGGTTAGCGACCCGAAAGATGTGGGTGTCCACCGCGATGGTGGGCTGTCCGAACGCCGTGTTCAGGATTACATTGGCCGTTTTTCGGCCAACCCCGGGCAATGCCTCCAGCGCCTCACGGGTGCTGGGAACCTCCCCAGCATGTTGCTCGACCAGTTGCCGACATAGTCCGATGAGATGCCGCGCCTTGCTGTTAAACAGGCCGATGGTGCCGATGTAGGTTTTGAGCCCTTCCTCACCCAAGGCCAGCAGGGCGGCGGGCGTGTTGGCCACCGGGAACAGTTTGCGGGTTGCCTTGTTGACCCCTTTGTCGGTGGCTTGGGCGGACAGAACCACGGCAACCAGCAACTCAAAGGGCGAATGATATTCCAGCTCGGTCGCCGGTTCTGGAATGGCGCTGGCCAGGCGCTCGAAAATCAGTCGACGCTTGGCGTCATTCATGGTTTTTCACCGTCTGAGTCAGATATGGGGACCAGCGGGAAGCGCGGTCGGGGGGAGGCCCGAAATCGGCGCTGATCCAGCACGTTCTTCAGCGCCAGCAACAACCCGAGGCCAATGAAGGCGCCGGGCGGCAGCAGGGCCAGCAGAAATGACTCTTGCACCGGCCATAGATCCAGCCTCCAGCCAGCCGCCGTCGGGCCGAACAATAGCTCTGCGCCCGACAACAGCCGGCCGGTGCCAAGCAACTCCCGCAGGCCGCCCAGCACGGTAATGACCAGCAGAAAGCCGAACCCCATGAAGGTGCCATCCAGCAGTGCCCGCCCAACCGGTTGCCGCGCCGCGAAGGCCTCGATGCGCGCGAGGATGACGCAATTGGTGACAATCAACGGGATGAACAGCCCCAGGGTCTGGTGCAGCGCATGCCACCAGGCATTCATCAGAAGATCCACAACCGTGACGTTAAGTGCCACGATCAGCACGAACAGCGGCAGACGCACATCGTGCACGATGAGATGACGCAAAGAGGCGATGGCGCCGCACGACAGAATCAGGATAACCAGCGTCGCAAGTCCGAGCGCCAGCCCATTGATCAGCGTCGTGCTCACCGCCAGCAGAGGACACAGTCCCAGTACCGCGACCAGAGCAGGGTTCTGGTGCCAGAGCCCTTCCCGTGCAAGTGTCAGCCAGATCGGAGGGTTCGGCGTGTTCATGGCAGATTGGATTTCATGGCAGGCAAATCGGTTGCCGCAGGGGTAAAGAGGCGCGGTGATGCGACGGCGTAGAAGCGCAGCGCCCGCTGGACGGCGCGAACAACGGCGCGGGGCGTGATGGTGGCACCGGTGAATTGATCGAAGGCGCCGCCGTCGCGTTTCACGGCCCATTGTGACTCGGGGGGTGAGGACAGCGAGCGCCCAGTGAAGCGGGTGATCCAATCGGAACGGGCGGTCTCGATGCGGTCGCCCAGCCCCGGTGTTTCCCGGTGCTCCAGAACCCGTACGCCGATCAGAACACCGTCCGGTCGGACAACGATCAGTAGCCCGATGTCACCCGCATAACCATCGGGCGCAACGCCGAGAAGGAGGTCAGCAACCGGCTGACCCGCGCGGCTGGCACGGTAGACTCTGAAGGCATCACCCGGATGCGCGCTTTCCGTGCCGATGCGCTCGGCATGGGCCAGCGGATCGTTATCGTATAGCTGAGGGGGTAACAAGGTTGCCAGCGTCCGGTAAAAGTCCTCACGTTGCTGAGCGGCAATGCGCTGTGCGCTGCCGAGATGGATCAGACTGACGATGCCCAGCCCGATCATGCTTAGGACACCGAGGAGGGCCCAGGAATGTCGCAGGTAGCGGCGTGCCTCATGCCATCGGGTAGCCAGACGAGCGGGCTTCATCAGTACTCATCCTTGCCGGTCAGCGGCCGCTCAAGCGGACCAGCAGCCGGATCAGCAGCCTCAGGGGCCGGTCGGGCCGGGGTGGGGGGTGCCCATCCGGCCCGCTTGTGTCGCGCCCGGGCCAGGGCTTCGGCAATTTTCGGGGATGAGGCGCGCTCCAGTTCCGACTTGCGCAATTTTGCAGCTTCTTCCCGGGCCTGTTGCTCCCGCGCCAGCCGGTCCTGTCGGGCGCCATGGCGGGCCTTGGCCCGCTGGGCGCGCTGGTGTTGCAGTGTCCGCTCACGCAACAGCGCCTTGCCGGCATGAAACTCGGCGGTCAACGGCAGATGGCTGGGGCAAACAACATCGCAGCAGGCGCACTCGATGCAGTCCATGAGATTCAGTCCACCCGCGCGGTCTATCTGGCCGGCGCCAAGATGCCAATGCAGGCTTTGCGGTGCCAGCCCGGCGGGACAGACGGTCGCGCATTCCCCACAGCGAATGCAGGGAACCGGTGCCGGCCGGAGCGGGTGCTCGTGGTCGGAGAAGGCTAGCACGGCATGGACCGAGGGTATGACCGGTACTGCGTCGGTTGCGAGAGCATGTCCCATCATGGGCCCGCCCAGCCAGAGTCGGGGTTGATCGATTGTATAGTCCCCGCAGGCGGCGATCACGTTCGACACAGGCGTCCCAAACCGTACCTCCAGATTGCCAGGATGACAGAGCCCCAGACCGCTGGCGGTGACGATGCGTGAGGTCAGTGCTTCACCCAGGCTGACGGCCCGGTAAATGGCCGCGACCGTGGCCACATTCAGACAGACGATGCCGATTTGAGCGGGCGGTACGCCGGAGGGTACCTCCAGACCGGTCACGGTCTGAATCAACTGGCGTTCGCCACCGACTGGGTAGCGGGTCGGCAGGGCCATCAGGCGCAACGACCGGAACCCATGCCGCTGCACGGCATCGGCCATCGCGGCCCAGGCTTGGAGCATGTCGGATTCGATGCCGATGATGATCCGGTCGGGCATCAGGCAGCCGGCGAGCAGTGCCAGTCCCATCAGTACCTGATCGGCGCGTTCCTGCATCAGACGGTCATCGCAGGTCAGATACGGTTCGCATTCGGCACCATTGATAATCAGCGTGTCGAGCCGCTGCCGGCAAGCATCCAGCTTCGCCGCTGCTGGAAACATCGCACCGCCGAGCCCGACGACCCCGGTAGCGTGCAGTCGGGCCAGCAGCCGTGCCTGATCGCCCGGGTGCAGGGTCAGGGCCGGCAATGGATCCACGGACTGATCCAGTCCGTCGGACTCCAGCACCAGTGTGGGTCCCGAGGGTGTGTGGCGATAGGGTAGAGGCCGATCGATGATGTCGATCAGCCGGCCTGAAGTCGGTGCCAGCAGGGGTGGGTCGAGCATCGAGGTGCCATTGGCCAGGACGGTACCGCGCAGGACCTGAACCCCGGTTCTGAGTGCGAGGCGGTATTCACCGCCATTCCGGGCGCGCAAGGGCAGGAACAGGCGTTCGGGCACCTCCAGTTGCCGGATGGGGCTTTGATTCGAGAGTGCCTTATGGCGCGCGAGTTGCAGTCCGCCGCGAAAATCGGACCCAGACTTCACATCCACAGGAGCTTCAATGTGCATGCGCGACAGTGATGGGGAGCAGGTGGATGCAATCGACCGGACACACCGGAATGCAGAGTTCGCACCCGGTACACTCATGGGCGATGACGGTATGCAGAAACCGCGGTGCGCCGACGATGGCATCAACCGGACAGGCCTGCAGGCAACTGCCGGTGCCGGTGTCGAACCGAACGCGGGATCAAGTGGCTTGGCATCGCGACCCAGCAGATCCGCCAATGCCTGAATGGCGGCTGACCCACCGGGCGGACATTGATTGATGTCGGCCTCATTGCGGGCGATGGCTTCGGCATAGGGGCGGCAACCCGGATAGCCGCATTGAGCGCACTGGGTTTGCGGCAAAAGGGCATCAATCCGATCAATCAACGCGTCACCATCGCCCCGCAGCCGTTGTCCGGCATGGCCGAGAATCAGGCCGAAGCTGGCGAACAGCACGCTGAGCAACAGGACCGCAAGCATGATGTCAGGCCCTGACCAGTCCGGCGAAGCCCATGAAGGCGATAGACATCAAGCCAGCCGTGATCAGGGCAATTGCGTGACCGCGAAACGGCGCCGGTATGTCGGCGGCTTCAAGCCGCTCTCGTATGCCGGCAAACAGGACCAGCACCAGGGTAAAACCCAGTGCGGCCCCCAACCCATAGAAAAACGAGTCGATCAGATCATGCGCCATCTGCACATTCAGCAGAGCGACGCCCAGCACAGCGCAATTGGTTGTGATCAGCGGCAGGTAAATGCCCAATTTTTCATGGAGCAGTGGCTGGGTCCGGCGCAGCACCAGTTCGGTCAACTGCACGACGAAGGCGATGACGACGATAAAGACCAGCGGACGCAGATAGGTCACCTCGAGCGGTTGCAGGAGGTCGCTGTCGATCAGGTGGCTCAAGACGCTGGCCAGGGTCAACACGAAGGTTGTGGCGAGCCCCATGCCGAGCGCGGCCTCCTGCTGCTTCGAGACGCCGAGCAGCGGACACAGGCCAAGAAATTTGGCCAACACCAGGTTGTTGACCAGCATCGTGCTGAAGAGGATGGCCAAGGTGTGCTTCATGTTGCGAATTGCCGCGGGTTGACCACCAGAGAGCCGACGTGTCGCAGTCGGCGGAGATCCCAGATGGAGGTGGCCCAGCTCAGGATCTCAGTGACGGAAGCGCCGGTCAGCTCGCACGGCAGCGGATGTCTGAGCAGATCCAGGAGATGCGCCAGAATGGCGCCGGGCTGTCGAGTTTCGGCTTCGGGTGCCATGAGGCGTTTGCTGAGCTTCTGTCCGTGTGCATCCACCAGAATCGGGGTATGGGCGTAGACCGGCAGGGGCAGGGTCAGGAGCGATTGAAGGTAAATCTGGCGCGGCGTCGAGTCGAGCAGGTCGCAGCCGCGCACGATGTGGGTGACGCGCTGTTCGGCATCATCGAGGACCGTGGCCAGATGATAGGCGAAGGCACCATCCCGGCGGTACAGGACAAAGTCGCCCACCGCCTGGCTCAATATCTGCTGCTGCCGGCCCTGAACCTGATCGTCGAACAAGATCGACCGGTCATCAGTGCGCAGGCGCAGGGCCTGCTGGCCATCCTGAAAGCGATGGTGCTGGTCACGACAGTTGCCGGGGTAGATCCCTGTGGCGTCATCGGCCGCTAGCTGCCGCCGCGAGCAGGTACAGGCATAAATCAGACCCTGTGACTGGAGTGATTCCAGCCCGACGCGGTAGCGCTCCAGCTGCTGACTTTGCAGGACGATGGGGCCATCCCAGTGCAGGCCCAACTGTTCGAGGCTATGGAGAATCCGGGTTGTCGCGTCGGGCTGGGTGCGGTAAGGATCAAGATCGTCAATGCGCAGCAACCACTGCCCGCCGTGGGCGCGGGCGTCCAGAAAGCTGGCCAGTGCGGTGAGCAGGGAGCCCAGATGCAAGGGGCCGCTGGGCGAGGGGGCGAATCGCCCCCGGTAGTCACTGGGCACCGCTGGCGGGTGCGACGGCTGCACTCCGCTGATGTCTGAGTGGCGGCGAGACTAGCCGACCTGCCGCTCGCGGATTTCGTCCAGCGTCTTGCAGTCGATGCACTGGGTTGCCGTCGGGCGGGCTTCCAGACGCCGCAAGCCAATTTCGATGCCGCAGGTTTCGCAGTAGCCGTAGTCGCCGCGCTCCAGATTCTGCAGCGATTCGTCGATTTTCTTGATCAGCTTGCGCTCGCGATCACGGGTCCGCAGCTCAAGGCTGAATTCGGACTCCTGTGTGGCGCGGTCATTCGGGTCGGGGAAGTTGGCCGCCTCGTCCTGCATGTGATGAACGGTGCGATCCACTTCGCTCATCAATTCATTCTTCCAGTTCAGCAGGATGTTGCGGAAATGCTCCACCTGCTCGTCATTCATGTACTCTTCACCCTCGGCCAGCTCATAGGGCTTAAAGGTAAAAGGTGTGGAAAGCGTCTCGTTTTTTTTGCTGCTGGACATGCATCACTCCTGCTAGCGTGGGTCTCGAAAAATCCAGCAAGTATAGGCAGAAACCTCTTGCAAGGGAAATCAGTGGTTGTTGCCATTTCGTAAACTGGCTGTATTGAATCCGATCCTAACCGAGTGTCGCTTGTCACCATGAAACTTGCTCAGCGTATGGCGGACATCCGTCCCTTCTTTGTCATGGAAATCCTGTCCCGTGCCAAGACGCTGGAACAGCAGGGCCGTGACATCGTGCACATGGAAATCGGGGAACCGGATTTCCCGACCCCGCCGCGGATTCTGCAGCGACTCACAATGGCCTTGCAGGACGGCGACATCAAGTACACTCCGGCCGGCGGGCTGCCCGCCCTGCGGCAGGCCATTGCCGGGTTTTACCTGCAGCGCTATAGCGTCCGACTGGATCCTGAGCGGGTATTCATCACCCCCGGCGCGTCAGGTGCCCTGCTGCTGGCGCTGGCCGCGTTGGTCAACCCCGGGGACGAGGTCGGGCTGGCCGATCCGGGCTATCCGTGTTACCCCAACTTCATTCGCCTGTTTGAAGGCGTGCCGCGCTGGCTCCCGGTGGATGAGCGTGATGGCTATAACCTGTCTGCCGGGTGCCTGACCGCGTCGGGACTGGAAAGGCTGGCGGGCATCATTCTCGCCTCTCCGGCCAATCCGACCGGTACCGTCCTGTCGCCGGATGCATTGCGGGATTTGATCGGTGCGGTGCACGCTCGGGGCGGTTTTGTCATCTCAGACGAGATTTACCATGGGCTGGAGTATGGTGTCAGGGCGACGTCCGCCCTCCAGTATTCGGATGCGGTGTTAGTCATCAACAGTTTTTCCAAGTATTTCGGCATGACCGGCTGGCGTTTGGGCTGGGTGGTGGTGCCGGAAGAAGCCATCGAAGCGACGGAGCGACTGGCACAAAATCTCTTCATTTCAGCGCCGACCCACTCGCAGCTGGCAGCGCTCGCAGCCTTTGACCCAGAGAATATCCAGGAGCTTGAGCGCCGACGTCAGGTGTTCGCCGAGCGGCGGGCTGTTCTTCTTGCCGGCTTGCAGCGGCTCGGGTTTCACATCAGGGCCCAGCCCGAGGGAGCTTTTTATATCTATGCCGATGCCAGTGGCGTGACGAACGACAGTCGCGCCTTTGCGCTGGCCCTGCTGGAGGAAGAGGGCGTGGCGGTGACGCCGGGACTCGATTTCGGGCAGCATTCCCCTGAACGTTTCCTGAGATTCTGCTTTACTGCCTCGGTCGGGCGCATCGAGGAAGGCTTGCGGCGAATGGAGCGCTTTATCCAGCGGCATCCGCCCACCTGACCGAAAGCAATGACCGCGTTCTGCATGCGCTATGATGGCCCGCTTTTGAGGCCAGTCCCGGAGCGCATGGATGTCTGAATTTCCCCCTCGTACTCGCCAACCGCTGAGCTGGCGCAAACTGCTGGAGATTCTTGCAGCGGTGGCGCTGCTGGAACTCGGTTTCTTCCTGTTCCGCCTCGGGGCGGGCTGGTTCAACTCACTCTGACGCTGGAGAACACCCGCATGACAGCCCTATTGGTATTGAAACGGTTCACACCCCTGTTGGCGTTGGGTCTGGCGCTGTCGCTCAGCGCCTGCCTCAAGCCTGCGGTGGATGCCGAAAAACAGAAACAGGACAGCGTCGCCTTTCTGTCGCAAAACGCCGGCAAGCCGGGCATCATCACCACCGCCAGCGGGTTGCAGTATCAGGTTCTGAAAGAAGGGCAGGGTGCGCGTCCGCAGTCAACCGACACCGTCACGGTCAACTACCGTGGCAGCCTGATTGACGGCAAGGTGTTCGATACCGGCGAGGGCATCAGTTTTCCGCTCAACCATGTGATTGCCGGCTGGACCGAGGGGCTTCAACTGATGAAGGAGGGGAGCCAATACCGTTTCTTCATACCGGCCGACCTGGCTTATGGCGACACCGGCGCGGGCGGGGTCATCCCACCCCATGCGGCACTCGTGTTTGAAGTGGATCTGGTCAGGGTCGGTCCCCCCTGACCGGGCTGGTGACCCGGCGGAGATTCAGGCCGGGTCACCTCAGGCGGACGGCGGTCAGGGAATCATGTCCTCGACCCGCTTGGATGCCGCCTCACATGCCGGAACGGCATCGATCAGGTCGAGTTGCAGGGTCAGGCCGACCTTTTCCCCCGACAAGGACTCCGATACGACCTCGTTGAGCGGCTGGCAGGCTGCCACCATCGACCGTTCGGCCGTCTTCAGGTCGACGCGCTCCCTCGGGGTCTGCTCGGTCAGGGCATCGTTTGACTCGATCAGGTCGCTCATGACCTGATTGTGGTAGCGAAAGACATGCTCGACGTACTGGCCGAATTCCTCCTGCGTCATCACCATTTCTTCGCCCGAGGGCTTGTGGGTGGTAACGGTATTGCAACCCGCGACCAGCACGGCAAGGCCCAGCGCTGAGAGGGCGCGGCGCTGAATGGGACGGGAAGGAGGCAGTCCGGAACGGTTCATGGCGCACATCTTACACGCTCGTTTGGCCGCTTTCGCCACCGACCGATTAACGGGAGGAACGGGGTTGAACGGGCAGCCGGAAGGACACCAGCAGTGTCCCGAGGCCGACGATCAGACCCAGCAACACGATGGTGGTTACGGAACCGACGCCATGCGCAGCCGCCACCGAATAGAGCCCCATACTGATCAGGATCGCGCTGTTCTGGAAGAAATTCTGAACCGCGACGGCACGGCCGCTGCCGATGCTGGCATGGCCGATATCCTGAATGGCGGCATTCAGCGGGACAACAAACAGACCGCCGCAGATGCCGATGGCGAGCAGGGCCAGCTTGGCCGTCGGCGCATCGCTGACGGTGGCCAGCAGCAGGAACAGAGCGCCCATCAGATAGGCGGCAAAGCGGGTTCGCCGCAGGTGTTCGAGCGGGATCAGGCGTGGCACCACGGCGGCACCGATCACGATTCCGATCGCCATGAACAGGGTCAGATCGGCAATGTCGGAGGCAGTCTCTGCGTTGAGAACCGCCGGCGCCCATGCCACCAGCACCACCCGCAAGGTTGCGGCACAGGCCCAGAACAGGCTCAAGGCCATCAGGACCAGCCGGGCGCGGTGAGATTTCACTAAAGCCACCATCCAGGTTTTCAGGTCACGCCAGGCCGAGCCGGTCCCCTTTGCGGGGCCATGCTGGCGGCTGGGTAGCATGAATGTTGCCCCTCCCGAGATCACATACAGGATCATCACCGAGATCAGCGCCATATCAATGGAGTGATCGGCTAGCCTGGCGCCAGCGACAGTGCCCAGCAGGATGGCCGCAATCGTTCCGCTCTCCACCCAGCCATTGGCACGCACCAACTGGCTGGCGTCGGTGAGCTCCGGGATGATGCCGTATTTGGCCGGACCATAGGTGGCGGCACCAACGCCGACCAGCGCATAGCCCAGCAGCGGATCGACGCCCATGAAGATGGCCAGGCTGCCCAGGGCCTTGATCAGGTTGGCCAGCAGCAAAATCCGCGGCTTGGGGTACCGATCGGCCAGCGCGCCGACCCAGGGTGTCAAGGTCACGTAGGCGACCAGAAAGGCGCTTTGCAAGGCGGGGATATACCACGCCCCTCGCGTAGCCTGTTGCAGGCTCATCGCGATCACCGTGAACAGGATGGCATTGTCGCCAAAGGCCGACAAAAATTGAGCCACGACCAGGGTGTTCAAGCCGCGGTTCATTCGCCCAGCGCCTTCTGTACCAGCGCGGTCAGCGCCGTGTAGTCCACCTTGCCGGAACCCAGCAGCGGCAATTCCTTTGCATAGAGGATTTCGCGCGGGGCGTGCAGTTCGCTGAAGCCTTGGGCCTGGGCAGTGCGGACGAAATCCGAACGCTGTGCCTCACGGTGCTGCGTCACAAGGATAATCCGCTCGCCCTTGCGTTCATCATGCAGCGCCACGACTGCATGCAGCAGCCCCGGCCACAGTTTCGCGGCGATCTCCTCGACCACGGTCAGCGAGATCATTTCCCCGCCGATTTTGGCAAATCGCTTGACGCGGCCGCAGATGGTGACAAAGCCCTGATCGTCAATGCGGACGATATCGCCCGTGTCATACCAGCCGGAACCGAAGCGGGAATAGGGCGGTTCCAGATGCCCGGGTCGCTGTGGCCGCAGGTAACCCAGCATGACGTTGGGGCCGGCCACATGCAGGCGCCCGCCCTCGGGCACGCCCGGCACCTCTTCCAGTTGCCAGTCGATGCCAGGCATGAAGCGACCGACCGTGCCCTCGCGATAGAACATGGGGGTATTGGCGGCCAGGATGGGCGAAGTTTCGGTCGCGCCATAGCCTTCAAGAACCCGCAAGCCGAACTTGTCGACCCACAGTCGGCGGGTGTCGTCCTGCAGTTTTTCCGCCCCGGCGAAGACATAGCGCACACTGTAGAAATCGTAGGGGTGGGCATGGCGGGCATAGCCGGCGAGGAAGGTGTTGGTGCCGAACAGGATGGTGGCATTCAGGTCATAGGCAATTTCCGGAATGATCCGGTAATGCAGCGGTGACGGATACAGGAAGGTCCGCATGCCATAGAGCAACGGCAGCAGGGTGCCGGCGGTCAGGCCAAAGGCATGAAACATCGGCAGCGCGTTGAGGATCGTGTCCTGGGCATTGAGGTCGAGACGGGCGGCCAGCTGTTCGCGG
>CAYFNI010000022.1:1443-25843 GCA_964344495.1 uncultured Methylococcus sp. | reverse complement strand
GACCTCGGCCGTGGCGGCCGCCAGCGTACGTTCGGCCATCAGGATGTCCGGCCGGCGCCGCAACAGTTCAGCCGGCAGATCGGCCACGACGTTCGGTGGCGCCGCCGGGATGCCGGTCGTGTTGTCCAGCAAGTACAGCAGCGTGTTGGGCGGTTTGCCCAGCAACACGGCCAGCGCATGGGCATCCTGCCGGGCTGCGATTTCAAATGCCGGCAGTTCCGCCCGGGTCGTTTCCACCTGAGCGCGCTGCTGCGTCACTTCCTGCTCGCTGGCGAGTCCCGCGCGGGTGCGCACGGTGGTCAGCGCCAGCGTGTCATCCTGTGCCTTGACGTTGGCCAGGGTGACGGCCATCTTGGCCTGATTGGCGCGCAGGTCGATATAAAGGCGGGCAACCTCGCCCAGCAGGGAGACCAGCATGGCGCGGCGGTTGTTTTGTTCAGCCTCAATGTTGGCTTCCGCCGCTTCGATCCGTCGAAACAGACCGCCGGCCGGATCAATTTCCCATTGCACATCGAACCCGGCCTGGATGATGTCGATCAGGCCGTTGCCGAAGTACCCGCCGGCTGCGGGGTTGGTTAACCCGCCGCTGCCGGTGATGAAGTCGTTATGGCGCTGACTGGCGTTGGCGCGCGCCGTGATGTCGGGCAATCCTGTGGCGATGGTGCGCTGCCGTTCGGCACGCGCCGTGAGGATGCGCTGTGCTGTCTGCTTGATGTCGAGGTTAGATGCTGCGGCGTCCCTGATCAGACGGTTTAGGGTAGGGTCGCCGAATACCGTCCACCACGCTTCGGGGGGCGGCTGGTTGTGATGATCGTGAGCACTGCCATATTTGTCCGGCGTCCTGATTTCGGGCGTCCGGTAATCGGGGCCGACCATGCAGCCGGCGAGACACAGGCCGGCGAGGGTGATCGTCCAGACGCGCTGTCCGCTCATGGTCGCGCCGCCGCAGCAGCGGTGTCACTGCGGGCCGGTGGCGGCTGAACTTCGATGAAAACATCCATCTGCTGGCCGACGTAGGCCTGCAACTGTTTCGGGTCATATTCGTACAAGGCCTGTAGCACGCGGGTATCGACGCGTTCGGTGCTATCCCCGGTCAGGGAGCGTTTGGGGATGACATAAGGCTCGACATAGGCAAGATTCAGGGGCGTGCTGAGGTCGCGATTGCCGCGCAGATAGGCCACAGCGCGTCCGCTGGGCTGGAAGCGCCAGACATCGTTCTCGTCGATATCCACCCGCACATGCAACTGATCCAGGTTGCCCATGACCAGCAAGGGCGGGTTGCCCTGAGTGCCCGATCCGTTGCCGCTCTGGGCAAATTCGCCGGGTCGCAGGTTGGCCTGCAGAATCTCGCCTTCCATCGGGGCCCGAACCTTGAGACGCTCCAGCAGTGTCAGGGTGGAGCCGATCTGTGATTCGGCCTGACGGATCTGGGCGCTGGCGGTCAGAACCCGGGCCTGGCTGATCTGGACATTGTTGCGACGCTGTTCCAGATCTTCCACGCTGATCGCGCGGCGGTCGGTAACAGACTCGGCCAGACGCAGCAGCGTGCGGGCTTCATTAAGGGTGGCGTTAGCTTCGGCCAGACCGGCTTTGGCGCGTTGCAGATCGGCCTGGCGCATCTCCAGCAACGCCAGCGCATCACGGTCATCAATCGTGAACAGCAGATCGCCCATACGGACATGGTCGCCGACCTTGACGTCGAGGGTCTTGACCAGCCCGGGCAAGGCGCTGCCGATGGCGATGTTGCGGGTTTTGGCTTCGACGATGCCGGCGCCGGCAATGTATGCGCGGAACGGTGCTTCGGCCGGCTGCGTCACGGCCGGAGCGACCGGAGTGGGCTTGTTGCCCTGAATCACCGTGAAAATACCGAGCGCAAAGCCGCTGGCGGCGAGAATCGGCAGGAGGGGCTTGATCTGCATGCGGCAAGGTCTCTAGTGGGCGGCCATAGGTTCGGTGGGGAGTGATTCGGCGTGCAGGTCGGCGCTCTGCTTGGGGGTATCGGTAAACTGGACGATGTTGCCGTCGTCCATCGTGGCGATGGCATCCGCGAACTCAAAAATGCGGGCGTCATGGGTCACGATGATCAGGGCCTTGTCTTCGTCCAGGGCGATGCGCTTGAGCAGGTCCATGACCCGGTGGCCGGTTTCATGGTCAAGCGCACTGGTGGGCTCGTCGCAGACGATCAGCCGCGGGTTATGCACCAGTGCCCGGGCGATGGCGACGCGCTGCTGCTGGCCGCCGGAGAGCTGGGCTGGCAGGGAATTCAGGCGTTCGCCGAGGCCAACCCGCTCCAGCATGTCTGCCGCGCGGCGTGTCGCTGTCTGGCGCGGCAGGCCGTTGATGATCAGCGGCACGGCGGCATTTTCCACCACGGTCAGGGTCGGCAGCAGGTTGAATGCCTGAAAGACGAAGCCGATCGTCTGGGCTCTGAAGGCCAGTTTTTCCCCCGGGTGCAGACCCTTGATGTCCTTGCCGAAGACCTCGCAGACGCCATCATCCTGATCGAGGATGCCGGCGATAACCGAAATCAGCGTGGTTTTGCCGCAGCCGGAAGGGCCGACCAGCATCATCAGTTGGCCGGTGTGAATATCCAGATCGACGCCGCGCAGGGCGACAACCTTCTGCCCGCCGGCATCATACGACTTGGTCACTCCACGGCAGTGGACGGCGATGTTTTTCATGCGCAGGTCAGCTTTTGAAGACCATGGCCGGTTCTAGCTGGATGACCTTGCGGATGCTGAAGAAGGCCGCAAAGACGCAGATCAGGGTGACGCCCAATCCGCTGTAGACCAGCAGTTGCCAGGGAAACTTGAATGACAGGATGGTGTTGCGCATAGCCCAGCCGAACAGCGAGGTCAGCCCGACCCCGAGACCGTAGCCGATGGAGCCGACTACGGCTGCCTGCAACAGGATCATGCGCAGCAGGGTCCAGTTGCTGGCCCCCATCGCCTTGAGGACGCCAAACTGGCGCAGATTCCCCAGCGTGAAACTGTAAAAAGTCTGACCGGCAATGGCGGCCCCGACCAGAAAGCCCAATGCGACGGAAATGCCGAAATTGATCGGAATGCCGGTGTTCTGCATGTAATAGTCATAGGTCAGCTTCTGGAAACCTTTCTGCGTATAGGCCGCCAATCCGGTTCTCTGGCGGATGCGGGCGGTCAGTTCGTCCAGATCCTGCCCGGGCCGGGCCTTGACCAGCACGAAGGACAGCAGCTTGCGCTCACGCGGTGCGAACTGCTTGGCCCGGGAGTAGGTGGTGTAGACCACCGGTTGCGACTGGAAGGTGCGGGTGGTCTTGCCGATGCCGACGACGATGGCGCGATGATCGTTCAGTTCGATGGCATCGCCGACCTGAAGTGGCGTCGGTCTGCCATCCGGACCCGGGACGCTCAGCTTTTCAGTGGCGCCGGCTTGATCAACAATCACCGCGTCGGCGCGGCGCAAATCGTCCATCCGGCCCTGCAGCATCACCGGCGGACCACCGATGAGGGTCGTGTCATCCAGGCCGATGACGTTGCAGGTCTGAAAATTGCCGTTGGTCAGTCGCGCCTTGATCAGCCCCTTGTACATGGGCATGGCCCACTCGACGCCCTCGATGCCGCGCACCCGGAACAGCTGCATTTCCTGCATGTGCTTGACGTCATCGACAAACTGAACCTTGGGGTCCATGACCCAGATATCCGGCAGTCCGACGTCGGTAATGAAGCTGTAGGAGCGCATCATCAGTCCGACGAAAATAGCCGGCTGCTGGGTCATGATCAGCGAGGCGAAGGTCAGGCCCATGATGATGCCGAGGTATTTGCCCCGCTCACCCATCAGCATCTGCAAGGCGATGTAATTCATGCGGCAGGTGGATTCGGTTGGGCGAAGTGGCGCAGGCCTGCCAGCGAGAACCGGTAAATGACGTCGGCAGTCCGGTCGATGGCGTCGGCGCTGGCGATGATCTCCGGACTCAGCCGCTCGATCAGGGGGCGCGAATGACGGTACACCAGGCATTGTCCGAGAATGCCATGGACCAGCCGGCTGATGTCGGCCTCATCCACCGAGGTACCGGCGAGCAGCGGAATGATCTGCGCCAGTTGCTGAAAGCGGGGTCGCATCAGCGTATCGACGATGTAATCCAGGGCGCCGGTGGGGTCGGCAATTTCCCGCGCCATCAACTGTGCATGAAACCCCAGCTGACTGTCATCCATCAGGCGCAGCAACAGGGTACGTATGAACAATTGCAAACGGTCTTCCGGCGGCAGGGTTTCGTCGGCAAAGGCGACTTGCGGATAGCGCCGGTCGGCCTCCTTGAAAGAGTAGACCAGCACGTCCCGGTACAGCGCTTCCTTGCTGCTGAAGTAGTAATTGACCGAAGCCACATTCACCTCCGCGCGCTGGCAGATATCCCGCACTGTAGTGGCCTTGAAGCCACGTTCGGCAAAGATTTCCAGTGCCGCCCGAAGAATGCGGTCACAGGCGGGTTCGGTCTCATCGTTCAGACGCATGGCAGGGGGTGTGTCTGGAAAGGGTGTAGCTATCGTATTCAAACAAGCGTTTAACCGCAAGCCTCCCGGGGCATCCTGCGCTCAGCGTAGTTGCATCGGTAAGGACACCAGCTGATTTCTGCGGGTCATCGAGCTTTAATGCAGCCGTCAGGCACTGTGCGTGGCTGTCGATCGGGAGCGGGGTTCAATGATGGAAGAAAAAGGCATGGGGTTTAGCTGGGAGGATGGCCGCCAGCCCTGCCATGTGCAGGACATGATCGCCGTGGCGGCCTACTACAAGGCCGAAAAACGCCAGTTCATGCCCGGCGCAGAACTCCACGACTGGTTCGAGGCCGAGCGTGAGATCATGGCCTTGCTGGAAAGCTTCAGCTTGCCTTGATACTGGGGCTGATAGCCCGGGAAGGGTCCGCACCATCTCTCCCGATCCTGGCCCATCATTTGCCACGCACACAAGAGGGTATCACCCATGTCCGCGATTCAGAATCAACTCCTGCAGCCCTTGCCCGAGTCCCTGTCGGGTCTGCTGGAACTGGCGCTGGACCTGCGGTTCTCCTGGAGCCGCGAGGCGGATCATCTGTGGCGGCAACTGAACGCGGATTTGTGGATGTTGACGCATAACCCCTGGCTGGTCCTGCAGACGGTTTCTGCCCGCAAACTCCAGCAGCTGGCGGCGGATGAAAGCTTTTGCCAGACTCTGAAATCCCTGGTCGAGGTTGAGCAGATCAAGCGCGAGGCACCGCGCTGGTTCCAGAAAGCGCATCCGGATGCGCCTCTGACGGGGGTGGCCTATTTCTCGATGGAATATGGCATCAGCGAAGCCTTGCCGATCTATTCCGGTGGCCTGGGCAACGTGGCCGGTGATCAGTTCAAATCGGCCAATGATCTCGGTATACCGGTGATCGGCGTGGGCTTGCTGTATCAATATGGGTACTTTCGCCAGCACCTCGAAGCCGATGGCACGCAGGTGGCACTGTATCCTGCCAATAATACGTCCGAGTTGCCCATTCTGCCGCTCAGAGACGCGCAGGGGGAATGGTTCCGGTTTCCGCTGGATATTCCCGGTCATGGATTATGGGTGCGGGTCTGGCAGGCTCGGGTCGGGCGGGTCAGCCTCTATCTGCTGGACACCAACGATCCGGTCAACTTGCCGGCCGACCGCTGCATCACCACCGAGCTTTACGGCGGCGGGCAGGAGCAGCGGCTGTTGCAGGAAGTGCTACTGGGCATCGGCGGCTGTCGCGTCTTGCAGGCGCTGGGTCTGCAGCCTGAGGTTTATCATTTGAACGAGGGGCATGCCGCGTTTGCGGTGCTGGAGCGAGCACGGCAGTACATGGAGGCGCAGGGCGTTTCGTTCTGGACCGCGCTGGCCGCGACGCGGGCCGGCAATCTGTTTACCACGCATACTCCGGTCGACGCCGGCTTCGACCGCTTCGATCCGCGTCTGATCCAGCGTTATCTCAGCGGCTACACCGAAAGTCTCGGGATTTCGGTCGCGCAGTTGCTGTCACTCGGCCGGCGGGTGCAGAACGATCCCGAGAAACCGTTCAACATGGCGTATCTGGCCATTCGGGGGAGCGGTGCGATCAACGGCGTCAGCCGCTTGCACGGTGCCGTGAGCCGAAAGCTGTTTGCGCCCTTGTTTCCCGATTGGGCCATCAGCGAAGTGCCGATCGGCCACGTCACCAACGGCATTCATGTCGAAACCTGGGTGTCCGATGCCTCCGAGCGGATCTGGGCGCACGCCTGTGGTGAAGGCTGCTGGCTGGGGGATCAGTCCCACATCCGGGAGCGGTTCCGCGAGACCACCGACAAAACGCTGTGGGACATGCGTGAACTCAACCGCCAGCAGCTGGTGGTCTATGCCCGCAGCCACATTGCCCGGCAGCTGGCCGCCAATACATCACGCAGTATGGCAGACGTGCATGAGATGGCGCAGCATTGCTTCGATCCGAACATTCTGACGCTGGGATTTGCCCGCCGTTTTGCCAGCTACAAGCGGCCGGATCTGTTGTTGCACGATCCGGACCGGTTGGTACGGCTGTTGACCGATCCGCACCATCCGGTGCAAATCGCTGTCGCCGGCAAGGCGCACCCGCAGGATGCCGATGGCCAGCGCATGATTCGCGCCTGGTATCAGTTCGCGCAGCGTCCCGAGGTCAGGCACCGGGTCATTTTTCTGCAGGACTACGATATGTTGCTGGCCGAGCGTCTGGTGATGGGGGTGGATGTCTGGATCAACACCCCACGTCGGCCCTGGGAGGCCAGCGGCACCAGCGGCATGAAAATTCTCGCCAATGGCGGCCTCAACCTCTCCGAACTGGACGGTTGGTGGGCCGAAGCCTACGACAGCCTGCTGGGCTGGTCGATCGGCGATGGTCTGGAACATGACGCGCTGGTCGAGTGGGATCAGACCGAGGCCGAACAGCTCTATGCCGTGCTGGAACAGCAGGTGGTCCCGGCTTTTTACCGGCGAGATTCGGACGGTATCCCCCGGGCCTGGGTGACCCTGATGCGCGAGAGCATGTCGCGGCTGACCCCCCAGTTTTCCAGTCATCGCACCGTGCGGGAGTACCTCGAGACCTATTATCTGCCCATGGCGCAGCGCTACCGCGAGCGGGCGGACGGCCGTGCTGCGCTGGCTTCCGAGTTGCTGGATTGGCAGGCGCGGCTGGGGCGGCACTGGTCCAAGGTTCGCTTTGGTGATCTTCGTGTCGAGACGCACGAAGGCTTGCACCTCTTTCAGATTCCGGTCTACCTCGGTGAACTCGAACCCGAATCAGTGACCGTGCAGCTATATGCCGACGCCGTCGATGGGGATGTCCCCATCCTGGTCAATGCCTGCCGCGTGCACCCGCTGGCCGGGGCGGTCAATGGCTTTTTGTACGAGGCGCGGGTGACGACCCAGCGGGCTGCCTCTGACTACACGCCCCGCATCGTGGCGGACCATCCCAAGGCTCAAGTGCCGCTGGAGGCCGATCAGATCCTCTGGTGCAAATAAGTCGTAGCGTTGATTGAGCGAGCGTGCCGCACCAAAGTCGCCAGCGACTCAGTGTCTTTATCCCAGGCTCGCGGGATCTCCTGACCCCCGTGGGACGTGTCTACAACCCCCTCTGCGGTCGGGTCTTTGCTTGCACCTTGGCGGCAGTATCTCTATCCTTCGGAACTTTACGTCTTTCAATTATGTGAAAGAGCGGTACCCGGTCTGGCCCCGGGCCGGCACTGTACCGATCAATCTGGGTTTCCCCATCCGTCCTTGCACCGAAGCGCCGGACATCGTGCTGGTGTTGTGTCTGAGGTGCGCGTCAGGGCGCGGGTTGACAGGGTATTGGTTGTTGAATGGTTGCAGAGATTTATGTACGCCCGCGTCCGTCCCTTGCCATGAAGAGTTTTAGTTACCTGCTGATGATGCTTTGGCTCAGCGGCTGCGCCGTCTGGGGACCCGACTATGAGCATCCGTCGACTGATGCGCCGAAGGGTTGGCACACACAGGACCCTTATGCCCTGGGCGGGGCGACGAAACTGCCGGAGATGGCCTGGTGGAACAAGTTCAGCGATCCGCTGCTCGGCCAGTTGGTTGACAGGGCGCTGGAACGGAATAACACCGTCCAGTCCGCCCTTGGCAATGTGTTCAAGGCCAAGGCGATTCTGCAGCAGATCGAGATGAACTGGGTGCCAACGATTACTGCTGGTGCCGGTTACATTTCGACCGAGCAGGAATTGAACAACACTACACTGTCTTCGCTGCCGTTCCCGGGCTTTACGGCGGGTTTCATTCCCAATTACTCGATCAACATCCTGCAGCAGCTCCGCACCCAGGAGCAGGCCCAGGCCAATATCGACGCCTCGATCGCGGCCAAGAATGCCGTTCGGCTGGCAATCATCAGCCAGATGGTCGGCACCTACTTCACCCTGCGGGAGGAAGAGTACCGGCTCGATTTGCAGAAAAAGCTGGTGACAGCGCTAAGCGAGATCGTCACGGCATTCGAGACCGGTTACCGCGAGGGCCTGATTTCTCTGTACGTATTGCAGCAGTACAAGATGAATCTGGCCAATGCCAAGGCTGAAGTGCCGGTGATCGAGTACAACATCGTCAACCTCGGCAATACCATTCATGTGCTGCTGAATGAAAATCCCGGTGCGATCGCTCCAGGGAAATCCTTCATGGATTTTGAGGACAAGGGCATTGTCAGCGGCAATATTCCGTCCACGGTGCTGCGCAATCGCCCGGATGTGATACAGGCCGAGGCGGTGCTCAAACAATCCAATGCCAATATCGGCATCAATACGTCGGTCTTCTTCCCGACTGTGCGTTTGACCACGCCGCTGGGTCTTGCCAGCAGTACGGTCTCGAACGTCTATAACCAGAAAGACAGCTATTTCCAGTATCAGGGCGGCTTCAGCATGCCGGTCATCAATCTGGGTGCGTTTGGCGCGATCAAGTCGGCCAAAGGCCAGTACTACGCTGATTACTATGCCTATGTCGAAGTCGTGCGCAAAGCGTTTGCTTCGGTCGACAGTGACTTTTCCGCGCATCAGAAATACACCGACAGCCTTACCCAGATGCTGGGTTTCTATGATGCCACCCGAAACAAGTACGAATACCAGACGACCCGTTTCAGGGAAGGGCTAGTGGCGGCCCCGGATGTCCTGACCCTGCGGGCCACGCTGAATGAGGCGGGTATCCAGGTGGCTCGCACCAAGCTCAATCAATTGCTCAGTATCGTTCGCCTTTATCAGGATATGGGCGGCGGTTACTTGTACAAGGATAACGAAGACGCCCACGACCTCGGCGAGGGGCGGAGATTTGGTGATCTGTTCTAACTGGACCAATCCACATGATGAAGCGCTTGATAGTCTTGATGTTGCCGGGCCTGCTCGTAGCATGCAAAAAAGAGGCTCCGCCGCCCGAGCCGCTGGTGCATGTGAATGCCCAGAAGGTCTTTGCCCACGACATTGAATATGTCTTTGACTATCCCGGCGTGGTCCAGGGTGTGATCGATTACCCGGTGATTCCCCGTGTCAGTGGCGCCATTTTCAAGCAGCTGTACAAGGAGGGTACTCCGGTCGAGAAGGATCAGCCCTTGTATGAAATCGACCGTAGACCGTATTTCTTCGCCCTCAAGAATGCCGAGGGGCAATTGCAGAAGGACAAGGCCGCTACCGAGAATTACAAGATCATTTACGATCGGTATCTGCGCCTGAAAAAAACCGATGTGGTGTCCGAACAGGACATCAATACCGCGTTGATCAACTATCAGGCCGCGGCCGGCAATCTGAATACCGATATTGCCAACGTCAACAACGCCAAGCTGAATCTTGAATACTGTACGGTTCGGGCGCCGGCCTCCGGACATATTTCCGAGCGTATGGTGTCTGAGGGCATGATGGTGACGGCGTTTGAAACGCAGTTGAATGTCATCAACTCGCAGGATTCGATGTACGTTGCCTTTTCAATGCCGGAGCTGGACCGTCTGGCCATCGAGAACGGCAAGCTCGATCAACTCTACGACGTGCCCGAGAGTTACCGTTTTGACGTCGATCTGGTGCTGGCCGACGGGACCCGCATGCTGGGTGCGGGCAAGGTCGAGTTCAAGGACATCCGGGTGTCGTTCTCGGATGGCGTGTGGCAGCTGCGCGCGAGCATCGACAACACCAAACAGCAACGCAACAAGCTGCTGGCGGGTCAGTTCGTGCATGTGTACTTGCGCAATCTGTTCATCCGCAGTCGCTATGCGCTGCCTCAGGAGGCGATTTTCCGCGATAACGAGTCGTCGTTCGTGTTCATCGAGGACGGCGGCAAGGTCCGCAAACACCGCATCAAAGCCGGCAAATACCTGCTTGACGGGACCCAGGTCGTGGATGACGGTCTGACCGATGGCATGACGGTGATTACCAACGGCGGTGTCCGGATTGCCGACGGCGATGCCGTGGTGATCGACGATGTGGTCACGGACACGCCGATGATCCGGCAGCTGTCGCCGGTCTTGAACTAGGGGCGCGCGATGTTTTCGGAAAAGTTCATCACGCGGCCGGTCCTGTCCGTTGTCTGCTCGATCATGATCGTCATCGGCGGTGTCATGGCGGCGTTGTACGCGCCGATTGACCAGTACCCGCTGATCATTCCACCGGTCCTCAACATCAATGCCACGTTCCCGGGCGCCAGTGCCGAGGCGATTGCCAATGCTGTGGCGGCACCGATCGAGGATCAGATTGCCGGTACCGAGGACATGATCTACATGCAGTCAGCCAGCCAGAATGGCAGCAACAGCGTGTCGATCAATGTCTATTACAACGTCGGCACCAGCCTCGGGGTTGTCGAAGCCGATACCCTGAACCGTTCACTGACGGCTTCCAATTCCTATATTCCGGAGCAGGCGCGGGCGCAGGGCATCCGCATCCGCAAGATGATTCCCGACCTGTTTCAGGTCATCCCCTTCTACTCGGAGACCGGTTCGCCCGATCCCCTGTACATTGCCAACTACGTTCAGCGCTACATCTACCCGGTCATCGAGCAGATTCACGGGGTCGGTTTCGTCAACATCATCGGGCAACGCTCCTACGCCGTCCGCATCAACGTCGACCCCAAGAAACTGGCGTTCTACAAGATCGGCATCCCCGAAATCATCGACAAGGTCCGTGATCAGAGCAACCAGTACGCGGTTGGCCAGAACGCCATGCCGCCGACCTATGGCCCGGAAAAATCCAACTTCCTGATTACCACGACCGGTTACTACACCGACGTGAAGCAGTTCGAGGACATCGTTCTGCGCGCCAATCTGGATGGCGCCAAGCCGGTGGATCTCAGCAATGCCGATCAGCTGGAGCCGCCCAAGTTCAACCTTGGCGGGACGGCGCAGATCGTGCGACTGAAGGATGTGGCTGATATTCAGCTCGACGCCAACAACTACAACAATTACCTGTACGTTCACAAACGCAACGAGGAGACCGGCAAGGTCGACAAGTTCGAGGCGGTTTCGTTGCAGCTGTATCTGGTGCCAGGGGCGAATCAGCTGAAAACCAAGGCGGATGTGGCCGAGGCCATGGGCAAGATCGAAGCCTTCCTGCCCAAGGGCATGAAGTACTTCTACCATTACGATTCTTCCATTTTTGTCTATCAGGCCATTCAGGGCGTGGTTGAGACGCTGCTGATCGCCTTCCTGCTGGTGTTTGCCGTCGTCTTTCTGTTCATCCAGAACCTGCGCGGCACCATCATCCCCATTTTGGCCATTCCGGTGGCCGTTATCGGCACGTTTGCCGGCATCTATGCCAGTGGCTTCAATATCAATACCTTGTCCCTGTTCGGGCTGGTGCTTGCGATTGGTATCGTGGTCGATGATGCGATCGTGGTACTGGAAAACGTCGAACGCATCATGGAGGAGGAGCACCTCAATTCGCTGGATGCGACGCTGAAGGCCATGCGCGAGGTATCCGCTCCGGTCATCGCAATCGTGTTGGTGCTGAATGCGGTGTTCGTGCCGGTGGCCTTCCTGGGTGGATTCAGCGGCATCATGATGCAGCAGTTCGCGGTGACCATCGCCATTTCGGTCGTGATCTCGGGCTTTGTCGCACTGACCCTTACGCCGGCCTTGTGCGTGATCTTCCTCAAGAATGTGAAGCATGTGCCGGATGCCGAAAAGGGTCGATTCTTCCGCATTTTCGATGCCGGTTTCGCCAAACTCCAAGGGGCCTATCTGGCCGCGGTGATCTGGATCATTGACCATGTGAAGATTTCGATGAGCATCTGGGCAGTGGTGTTTCTCCTGACCATCGGCATGTTCATCAAGATTCCGACCTCCCTGATCCCGCTGGAGGACATGGGCTATTTCTATGACGTTATCCATGTCAATCCGGGTGGGGCCCTCAAGTACAGCGTCGACGAATCGAACAAGATCGCCGAAGAGATGATGAAGCGGATTCCCTACCTGAACCGCCTCGTCGTGCTGGGCTCTCAGGACATCATCGACAACGGGACGTTCAAGACCAGTACCTCGACCATCATGGGCGTACTGAATAACGAGGACGACCGTGACATGGTTCATCAAACCATCGATACGGCCATTGATACGACGACCGCCATCAACGCGGAAAACAAGAACATCACTGCCTATGCCTTCAATCAGCCGCCGATTCGCGGCCTGAGCCCGGCCGGCGGGGTGACCTTCTATCTGCAGGCCACCCAGCCGCTGACGGTGCAGGAGATTCATGATGACTCGGTGAAGCTGGTCGAGTATCTGGAAAAAAACTACAAGGCGGTCAAAAAGGCCACCCAGTTCTACGAGGTCAATACACCTGAACTGCGGGTCGATGTCGACCCGGCCAAGGCCTACTACTACGGCGTGGATCTGAAGAGCGCCTATAACTCGCTGCAGGGCGTTTTCGGTCTCTACTACATCAATTTCTTCACCAAGTGGGCCGACATTTTCTGGGTGGAAATCACCGGTCAGTACGACTACCGCAAAAATCCGGAGTTGTTGAACACGGTCTATGTCAAAAGCCAGCAGGGCCAGATGGTGCCCGCGGGTAACATCATGACGCTGACTGAAACCACGGGTGCCGAGGTGGTGACGCGCCTGAACGACTTCCTGGCCAGCCAGATCGTGGTGGATCCCGATGATGCCCATGGACACACGTCGGGCGAGATCATGGCAATTATCGAAGAGGTGGTGCCAAAGGTGCTCGGCAACCGCTATGCGGTGAAATGGTTCGGTCTGGCCTATCAGCAGCAGATTGCCGGCAATCAGTCAGCCATTGCCTTGTCATTGGGGTTGATCATGGTGTTCCTGATCCTCGCCGCCCTGTTCGAGATGTGGGTGCTGCCGGTGGCGATTGTCATGGGCCTGCCGTTTGCGCTCTTCGGTGCCGCGACAGTGCTGATGGTTTTCCAGAAGCCGAATGACATCTACTTTCAGGTCAGTCTGTTAACGCTGATCGGCTTGTCGGCCAAAAACGCCATCCTGATCGTTGAGTTCGCGATTGATGCGGTCCGCAAGGAAGGCATGTCCTACCGCGATGCCGCCATCCATGCCGCCAAGCTGCGTTTCCGGCCCATCGTGATGACCTCGATCGCTTTCATTCTCGGTGCGGTTCCACTGGTCACGGCCAACGGCGCGGGCGCACATGCGCAGAACTCGGTCGGAGCCGGCATCATTGGCGGGATGCTGGGCTCAACCTGCGTGGCGGTATTGTTTGTGCCCATGTTCTTCATGGTCATGATGGGCCTGTCGAGCCACAACAAGAAGGCTGAATAAGGACCGAAGTATCGACAAAGTGCCCTGCATCCCCCGGGGCACACGTCTGCAGCCGACTTTCTGCAGCGACAGTGACTTGGTCACAGACCTTTTTTGCATATATGATAAGCTTTCGCTAATGCGGGGCTGCATAAGGGCATACCGGAGTACCCCGCGGATTGTCCACTAAGGGATCACGACAGTGCATTGGGGATCGCTCAAGCTCGAAATCACACTGGCCATGCTGATCAAGGTCCTGCTTTTGGTTGGACTGTGGTTTGTGGTGTTCCGGTTTAATGGCAAACGGCCAGATCCGCAACCCGATATTGCCGACCACTTCCAGTTGGGCCCCGTTGCCGAGCCCGCTGCCCCTTCGTCTGTTTTTCCACCCAGCCACTAGGAGACTTCTCATGTCCGGTGATGACGTCGTCGCATTGTCGCGGCTTCAGTTTGGTCTGACTGCGCTGTATCACTTTCTGTTCGTTCCCCTGACGCTGGGCATGACATTCATCCTGGCGATCATGGAGTCGGTCTACGTGATGACCGGGCGCGAGGTCTACAAAGATATGACCCGCTTCTGGGGCAAGCTGTTCGGCATCAACTTTGCCATGGGCGTGACCACCGGCCTGACGCTGGAATTCCAGTTCGGCACCAACTGGGCCTATTACTCCCATTACGTCGGCGATATTTTCGGGCCAATCCTGGCGAGCGAAGGCTGGATGGCGTTCTTCCTCGAATCTACCTTCGTCGGCTTGTTCTTTTTTGGCTGGGACAAGCTCACCAAGGTGCAGCATCTGGTCGTAACCTGGCTGCTGGCGTTGGGCACCAGTTTGTCGGCGCTCTGGATTCTGATCGCCAATGGCTGGATGCAGTATCCGGTGGGCGCGGAATTTAACTACGAAACCCTGCGCATGGAGATGACCAGCTTTGCCGATGTCTTCTTCAACCCGGTAGCGCAAGTCAAATTCGTGCATACCGTTGCGGCGGGTTATGTCACGGGATCCATGTTTGTACTGGGCATCAGTTCCTGGTACCTGCTCAAAGGGCGTGATATCGGATTTGCCCGTCGGTCCTTCTCGATTGCCTCCGCTTTCGGATTGGCGTCGATTTTGTCGGTTATCGTCCTCGGCGACGAAAGCGGCTATACCGAGGGTGAAACCCAGAAGGTCAAACTGGCGGCGATTGAAGCGGAATGGGAGACCGAGCCGGCTCCCGCCAGCTTCACGCTGGCCGGCATCCCCAATCAGGAGACGGAGCGGACCGATTACGCCGTGAAGATTCCGTGGGTGCTTGGCCTGATCGCGACCCGCTCGATTGACGAGGAGGTCAAGGGTCTGAAGGAACTGCGAACTGACAACATCGTCCGGATTCGGAGTGGCATGCAGGCCTATGCCGAGTTGCAGAAGCTCCGCGCCGGTGACCGCAGCGAGGCCACGCGCACCGCTTTCGAGCAACACAAGGCCGATCTGGGGTATGGCCTCCTGCTCAAGAAATACACCGACAAGGTGGTCGATGCTGACGAGGCGACCATCCAGCGAGCGGCGAATGACAGCCTGCCAAAGGTGGCGCCGCTGTTCTGGACCTTCCGTGTCATGGTGGCGTGCGGTTTCACCATGCTGTTCATTTTCGCGCTGGCGTTCTACTACTGTGCCACCCGGGTGGCCGACCAGAAACGCTGGCTGATGCGGCTGGCGGTCTGGGCCATCCCGTTACCCTGGATTGCGGCCGAAACCGGCTGGTTCGTGGCTGAATACGGACGTCAGCCGTGGACGATTTCCGGCATCCTGCCGACGCACATGAGTGCCTCTAACCTCAGCCCCGAGCAGCTGTGGTTCAGCCTGGCGGGGTTCCTCTTTTTCTATACGGTGCTGCTCATCATCGAGCTGTATCTGATGATCAAGTACGTCAAGCTCGGCCCCAGCAGTCTGCACACGGGTCGCTACCATCTGGAGACCTCGGGAGCGCAGCGCCATGCCGTCTGACGCATCCGTTCAACCCGTTCAATTCATTGCTCACGCCCGGAGTTGCCATGTTTGATTATGAAACCATTCGACTGATCTGGTGGGTCTTCATTGGCGTGGTCGCAATCGCCTTTGCATTGACGGAAGGCTTCGACTTTGGGGTGGGCACCTTGTTGCCGTTTGTGGGCAAGACTGACCTCCAGCGTCGCGTGATCATCAATACGGTCGGTGCGACTTGGGAGGGCAATCAGGTCTGGCTGGTGCTGCTGGGCGGGGCGATTTTTGCCATCTGGCCGGCGGTCTACGCGACCCTGTTTTCAGGTCTCTACGTGGCGATGTTGCTGGTCTTGTTCGCCTTGTTCTTTCGCCCACCGGGATTTGACTATCGCAGCAAGATCGATGACCCGCGCTGGCGCAACGCGTGGGATTGGGGTCTTTTTGTGGGCGGCACTTTGCCACCCCTGCTGCTCGGCGTGTTGGTAGGCAATCTGCTGATCGGTTTACCGTTTCATCTGGATCAGGATTTGCGGCCGATTTATGACGGCTCCTTTTGGGGTTTGCTGAATCCGTTCGCGCTTCTCTGTGGCGTAATCGGCGTTCTGTTGACCAGCTTCCACGGCGGGCTATTCCTTAAATGGCGCACCGAAGGGGATCTGCGTGAGCGCGCCCGTCAGGCTGTCGCCGTGCTGGGCCCGCTCCTTCTGATCGCTGTCGTCCTGGCGGCGCTGTGGCTGCTGTGGGGCTTCGACCGCCCCGAGGTCACCGTCATGGCCAGCAAGGGGGCGCCTTCCAATCCGCTCAATAAAACGGTGGTCGGGCAGGGCGCTGGCTGGTTGGCGCATTTCATGACCTACCCATGGATGTTTGTGGCGCCGGTCGTTGCGGCCATCGGTCTGCTGGGTGCGTGGCTGCTTGGCCGCGGAGCTTCCACGGCAGGCGCCTTCATGGCCAGTTCACTGGGCATTGTCGGCGCCTTGCTGACCATCGGTTTCGGGCTGTTCCCGTTCCTGCTGATTTCCACGACTGATCCCAGGTCGAGCCTGACCCTGTGGGATGCGACGTCCAGCCACCTGACGCTGCTGATTGCCTTCTGGATCACGATTGTGTTCCTGCCCATCGTGCTGTTGTATACCCGCTGGGTCTACAGCATCATCTGGGGCAGCGTGACCGAGAAGACCATCCTTCAGGATAGCCATACCCTTTACTGAGACAGGAGTTATAACGATGTGGTACTTCGCCTGGATTCTTGGTGTCTGTTTTGCCGCCTCCTTCGCGGTCATCAATGCCATGTGGCTGGAATCAGTCTGCGATATCGACACCCATGGCGTCGATCAGTCCTGCGATACGCTGAAAAAGTCCTGACAGTACAGCGTTTCCAAGGTTAAGATCAGGCCCCGTCGACGAGCGCTCGGGGCCTTTTGCTGTCCACCGTGCATGAGTTTCATTACTTTTGGAGTCATCCATGACTACGCTTGATAAGGTACGTCTGGCTGCCGCGATATCAGCCCTGCTCGGTGGGGTTATCGCGGTCGATGGTCAGGCCAGTGAGTCCGCCCCGGCGGGGATCGCTCGCCAAACCCTGATGGTGCAGCCCTTGCCGCCGCAAGGTCCGGCACTGGAGGCCCGGGTTATCCGGGTGCAGTTCCAGCCGGGCTACAAGACGCCCTTGCATACCCATGAAGGTCCGGGGCCGCGCTACGTGGTCAAAGGACGTTTGCGGGTCGAAGATGGCGGGCAGTCCAAGGTTTATGGGCCGGGAGAAGTGTTCTGGGAGTCAGGTGCCGAGATGACCGTCGAATGCGTCAGCGGCAGCGACGCCGAGATGGTCATCTTCGAAGTGGCGCCCCGCCACTGAGCCAACCGCCCGGCCTGAGAGCCAGAATGTCGGTCGCCGTCTAGGCTGGGTGCCGTTCCAGGGCGATCCGCAGGAAGTGGCCGGTCGCTGAGTCCGGAGTAGCGGCTATGGCTTCGGGGGTGCCCTCGGCAATGATGCGGCCGCCGCCATCGCCTCCCTCCGGGCCCAGATCGATGATCCAGTCCGCGGTTTTGATGACGTCCAGATTGTGCTCGATCACGATGACGGTGTTGCCGTGATCACGCAGCTGATGCAGTACACCGAGCAGCTGGCGGATGTCATGGAAATGCAGGCCGGTCGTCGGCTCATCCAGAATATAGAGGGTCTTGCCGGTATCGCGCTTGGATAGCTCGCGTGCCAGTTTGACGCGCTGCGCTTCGCCCCCGGATAGCGTCACCGCGTTCTGACCCAGCGTGATGTACCCCAGCCCGACATCCATCAGGGTATCCAGCTTGCGCGCCACGGTCGGAATCGCCGCGAAGAAGGCCGCCGCATCCTCGACCGTCATGTTCAACACCTCACTGATCGTCTTGCCCTTGTAGCGGATATCCAGCGTCTCGCGGTTATAGCGTTTGCCCTGACAGATGTCGCAGTTGACGAACACATCCGGCAGGAAGTGCATTTCAACCTTGATGACACCATCGCCGGCACAGGCTTCGCAACGCCCTCCCTTGACGTTGAAGCTGAACCGGCCTGGCGTATAGCCGCGCGCCCGGGCTTCGGGGGTGGCGGCGAACAGCTCCCGGATGGGGGTAAATACTTGGGTATAGGTCGCGGGATTGGAGCGCGGCGTGCGGCCGATCGGGCTTTGGTCGATGTCGACCACCTTGTCGAACTGTTCCAGTCCGCGCAGGCCGTCGCAGGGTGCCGGAGCGGCAGTGGCGCCGTTCAGTTCGCGGGCCGCATACCGATGCAGGGTGTCGTTGACCAGGGTGGATTTGCCCGAACCGGACACGCCGGTGACGCAAGTCAGCAGGCCGACCGGAAAGCGGACATCGACCTGTTTAAGGTTGTTTCCGCGCGCGCCTTTCAGTTCCAGCACACGCTCCGCATCGAACGGCCAGCGTTCGGCCGGGACCTCGATCTGCAGTCGACCGGACAGGTACTGGCCGGTCAGCGATTCCGGGTCGGCCATCACTTCAGCCGGCGTGCCTTGCGCCACGATGCGTCCGCCGTGCACGCCGGCACCGGGGCCGATATCGACCACGTAATCGGCCAGCCGGATCGCGTCTTCGTCATGCTCGACGACGATGACGGTATTACCGAGATCGCGAAGCCGCAGGAGGGTATCCAGCAGTCGCTGGTTATCGCGCTGATGCAGGCCGATGGACGGTTCGTCCAGCACGTACATGACGCCGACCAGACCGGCGCCGACTTGACTGGCGAGCCGGATGCGCTGCGCTTCACCACCGGAGAGGGTGTCGGCACTGCGATCGAGGGTCAGGTAGTCGAGGCCGACATTAACCAGAAAACTCAGCCGTTCGCTGATTTCCTTGACGATCTTGTTGGCCACTTCCCCACGTTGTCCGGGCAGGGTCAGAGAGTCAAAAAAACCGGCTGCGCGGCGGATCGACAGGGCAGTCAGGGCGGGCAGGGGCTGGTTGTCGATGAACACATGTCGCGATGCCCGGTTAAGCCGGGCGCCCTGACAGTCCGGGCAGGGCTTGTTGGCCTGATATTTGGCCAGTTCTTCACGCACGGCCATGGAGTCCGTTTCCAGATAGCGGCGCTCCATGTTTGGAATCACGCCTTCAAAGAGGTGCCGGTGAACGACGGTCGTACCTCGTGCGGTCAGCGTCTTGAAGGGCAGGGCCTCGCGGCCGCTGCCATAGAGTATGACCTGCCGGACGGGTTCGGGCAGCTCTTCAAAGGGTTGTTCGGGATCGAAGCCGAAATGTTCGGCCAGCGACAGGATCATCTGGTAGTAGTAGGCGTTGCGACGATCCCAATGCCTGACCGCGCCGTCAGCCAGACTCAGGTGCGGGCTATGCACGACCAGTTGCGGGTCAAAGTATTGCTTCACGCCCAGTCCGTCACAGGTCGGGCAGGCGCCCTTGGGATTGTTGAACGAGAAGATGCGTGGTTCGAGTTCGCTCAGGGCGTAGCCGCAGTGCGGGCAGGCATACTTGTCGGAAAAAACGGTGGTTCGCGCCGGATCGTCCATTGACACGACCAGTGCGATGCCGTCCGCCAGCTTCAGGGCGGTTTCGAACGATTCCGCCAGCCGCGCCGACAAGTCGGGGCGGACCTTGAAACGGTCCACCACGGCTTCGATCGTATGTTTCTTGCGCAACTCCAGCTTGGGCGCCTCCTCGAGTTCGTACACCTCGCCATTGATGCGGGCGCGAACGAAACCGCGATTGCGCAGATCGTCCAGCACCTGCAGGTGTTCGCCCTTGCGCTCGCTGATGACCGGCGCCAGCAGCATCCAGCGGCTGTCTTGCGGTTCGCTCATGACCTGATCGACCATCTGGCTGATGGTTTGCGCCTGCAGGGACACGCCGTGTTCCGGGCAGCGCGGCGTGCCAACCCGGGCATAGAGCAGGCGCAGGTAATCGTAGATTTCGGTGATGGTGCCGACGGTTGAACGGGGATTGTGCGACGTGGATTTCTGTTCGATGGAGATCGCCGGGGACAGTCCCTCGATGTGATCCACATCCGGCTTTTCCATTACAGACAGGAATTGCCGCGCGTAGGCAGACAGCGATTCGACGTAGCGTCGCTGGCCTTCGGCGTAAATCGTGTCGAAGGCCAGCGAGGACTTCCCCGAGCCTGACAGTCCGGTGATGACAATCAGCCGGTCACGCGGCAGGTCGAGACTGATATTTCCAAGGTTGTGTGTGCGGGCACCGCGAATACGGATGAAGTCCATGGTCTTTCGGGTAGGAGGGCAGGCGGACGGGTTGAGCAACAACGGCCATTGGCGTCTTGACCCTCCGAATTATACGGCGTAGCGTCTGAACACATTCGCTTACGCCTTACTTGCGCAATTCAGGAGCACACCATGAACAAAACCCTCACCGCCGGCTGCCTGGTCATTCTCTCAGGTTGCGCAGCACAGCCTTTGAACCCCGGCGCCGACCGGGTCGAGATCATGATGACGCCCAAAGAGGTGAAGAAGTGTGTCTATGTCGGCGATGTCAGTGGTACCCAAGGAAACCGCTTTTCCGGCACGTTCACCACCAATCAGAACCTGCTGCTCGGGGCGCGGAATGACATCAAGAATGAAGCAGCCCGACTGGGTGCCAATGCCGTGCTGATCCAGCAACAGCAACATTCACAGCATGAGCTGAGCGGAGGCACGTCCAACTCCACCCTGGTTGGCAAGGCCTACAAGTGCGCCAAGGACGGTTGAGCCGGGGCGGGGCCGCGGCCAGGTTGCGCTAAGCTGCTTGATGCAACCAGTCAGTCAGAGCACACCGGGCAGGAACGGAACGAAATTGACCGGTTCGATCTCCTCGACCTCAAACCCGGTTTCGGTGCGTCTCACCCGCTTCAATATCTGCGTTCGGCCCTGCCCCACGGGGATGACCATCACGCTGCGGCGGGCCATCTGGCTAAGCAGGGCTTCCGGGATTTCACCCGGTGCGGCGGTGCCGAGTATGGCGTCATAGGGGGCGTATTCGTCCCAGCCCCAGCCGCCATCACTGTGCTTGAGGCGCACGTTGCGCAATTGCAGGTCCTGCAAGCAGCGCCGCGCGCGCTGTTGCAACGGGTAGATCCGTTCGACCGAATGGACGCGCTTGACCAGTTGGGCCAGGATGGCCGTCTGATAGCCGGAGCCGGTTCCGACTTCCAGCACCTTGTCCAACGGGCCTGCGTCCAGCAGCAACTCCGTCATGCGGGCCACGATGTAGGGCTGGGAAATGGTCTGGTTGAAGCCGATCGGCAAGGCCGTATCCTCATAGGCCCGACTCGCCAGTGCTTCCTCGACAAACAGGTGGCGGGGTGTTTCCAGCATGACCCGCAGCACATCCGGATGGCTGATGCCCTGTTCTTTCAGGCGTCCGACCATGCGCTCGCGCGTACGACGCGAGGTCATGCCGATGCCTTCGATGCGATGATTCATGCGTCGTCGTCGAGCCAGTGGGCCAGTGTTTCAAGACGGTCGTAACGGGTCAGGTCGATCTGCAACGGCGTGACCGACACATAGCCTTCCCGGATCGCGTGAAAATCCGTGCCTGGACCGGCATCCTGTTCCGGACCCGCGGCGCCGACCCAATAGATGTCCCGCCCCCGTGGGTCCTGCGCCCGAATGACGGGCTCCGCCTTGTGGCGCTGGCCAAGCCGGCAGGACTTGAAACCGCGCAGTTCACCCCACGGCACATCCGGGACGTTCACGTTGAGGATTGTATCCGGGGGCAGGGGATGGCGGCGGATTCTGTTCAGGAGGGCAACCGCCACCTGACCGGCCGTGTCGAAATGACGCGGGGCATGCGAGGCCAGCGACAGCGCGACCGCGGGCAAGCCGAGGAAGCGGCCTTCGGTCGCGGCTGCTACCGTGCCGGAGTAGATGACATCGTCGCCCAGGTTTGAACCATGATTGATGCCGGCGAATACCATGTCCGGCTCACGATCCAGCAGCCCGGTGATGGCCAGATGCACGCAATCGGTCGGTGTGCCGTTGACGCGCAGGAAGCCGTTTTCGGTACGGCTGACCCGCAAGGGCAGTTCCAGTGTCAGGGAATTGCTGGCGCCGCTGCGGTTGCTATCCGGAGCGACCACGGTGATCTCGACATGGGGGCTGAGCGCGCGCGCCAAGGCCTTCAGTCCCTCGGCCGAGTAGCCGTCATCGTTGCTTAACAGAATGTGCATCAGTTCCCTCGTGATCTCTCGCAATTTTACACCAGAGCCTCAAGCAGCGCTGGATGACGGTAAGATAGTGAGGGTGGCCATGCGGGACCCGACCGTGGCTTTTTCGTCATGTGATGCAGGAGTGACCAGAACGATGACATCGACGCGACTGGAACAGATATTGGCGCTGATTGATGCAGCCAATGCCTGTGATCCGCAGCTTGAATCCTGGCAGGGTGAAACCCGCCCACGGGAGTGGGTGTATGGTCAACGCATGACGGCATGGCTGCCTCAGGTCTGTCCGGATGCGTCCGAGGCGTTGCAGATTGCTGCGCGCGGACAGCATATCCGCCGCTGGGAGGTGCCTCGCGATGCCTATCCGCCGGGTCGTGAGGGATACCTGAAGTGGCGCACGTTCTTGTATGGATTTCACGCTGACAAGGTGGCTGAGTTGATGTGCGAGGCAGGCTATGAGGCAGAGGAGCAACAGCGTGTCAAAACCTTGATCCAGAAGCGCGGCATCAAGACGGATCAGGAGGTGCAGGTGCTGGAAGATGTCATTTGCCTCGTCTTCCTGGCGCATTATTTCGGCGACTTTGCCGCGACCCAGTCGCCCGACAAACTGGTCGGCATTGTCCGGAAAACCTGGGCCAAAATGTCCGAACGCGGACATGAACTGGCGCTGCAATTACCGTTTCCCGCCTCGCTCCAGCCGCTGCTGGCCGAAGCGCTTGGCGGGGCTTGAACGCGGATGGCAAAGTCGACATCGGTTCAACCCAAGCGGCTGACCCGCTTTGCCTGGCTGTCGATTGTCGCGGCCCTGCTGACCATGGGACTAAAGACGTTCGCCTATGTGCTGACGGGTTCGGTCGGTCTGTTGTCCGACGCCATCGAGTCACTGGTCAATCTGGTCGCGGCGATCGTCGCGCTCTTGGTATTGTCCTTTGCGGCCAAACCCGCCGATCAGACTCATCCGTTTGGTCACGGGAAGATTGAATACTTCGCCAGCGGCTTTGAGGGGGCGTTGATTCTGGTAGCGGCGGGCAGCATTGCCTGGACCGCCTATGAACGTCTGTCACAACCCGTGGTTTTGCAGGCGGTCGATGCCGGCCTGGCGGTGTCGGTCTTGGCCGGGCTGGTCAATCTGCTGGTCGGCGTGGCCTTGATGCGCGCCGGCCGCCGTTATCACTCGATCACGCTCGAGGCGGACGGTCGGCATCTGATGTCTGATGTCTGGACCACCGTTGCCATTCTCCTGGCCCTGGTGGGCGTAATGTTTACGGGCTGGCTATGGCTGGATCCCGCCATCGCCTTCGTGGCCGCAATCCAGATTGTCTGGTCCGGCCTGAACCTGATTCGTCGCTCCATCGACGGCTTGCTCGACCGGGTCCTGCCGCCGGCGGAACTCAAGGCAATCCGGCGCATACTGGAGCGTTACCGTCGGGAGGGAATCGAGTTTCACGATCTGCGGACGCGGGCTTCGGGGCGACAGCGCCTTGTGACCTTGCACGTGCTGGTCCCTGGATCCTGGACGGTTCAGCAAGGGCACGATCTTTCGGAACGCATCGAACAGGATATCGCTGCTGCGGTTCACCATGCCTTGGTAGTGACTCATCTGGAGCCGATCGACGATCAGGCGTCGTTTGCACATGAAACCGTCTGATGCGCCGGATCAAAACCCGAATCATGCCGCCCACCCTGGGCCCGGTGGCGTGCTTTAGCCGAAGGTCTCCTGGACGAGCAGTCGATACCAGTCCTGCGCGTAGCGGGCTTCCTGTTGCCAATCCCCATCAGGCCCGGTTTCACCGCTCGAGACGGTCGTCAACTGCCGCTGATCGGCCTGATAGGCGTAAACGCCGGTGACGGAGATAGCCCGGTCGGGCGCGACAAAGCTGTAGCAATGGTTGATCAGCTTGGTCGGCAGGGTAGGCCTTTCCAACAGACTTGCCAGCACCGCTTCGGCACATACACGGGCCTGGGATTGCGCCGAAAATGCGGATTTCGGCATCGGAAACGCGGAGCAGGCATCGCCAATCACGTGGATATCCGGTTGAAGGGTCGAGGCAAAGTTCA
>CAYFNI010000022.1:0-1433 GCA_964344495.1 uncultured Methylococcus sp. | reverse complement strand
AAATTCAGAGGATCGACCGGGCACCAGCCGCTGGCATCGGCCACGCCCGCCCGTTGAGCAAGACGTCCGGCGCGTTGCGGCGGAATGATGTTGATCACATCCGCCCGGTATGCACCGAATTCCGTATGGACAGTTCGCCGTCTGGCGTCGACATGGTCGAGCCTGCCTTCCCGTTCAGACGGGATCCATTCAACTATTCCCGGATACAAGGTCGCCCAGGCGTGCAGGAAGGCGGCCTGTTTCGAGAAGCGGGTTTTCGCGTCGAGTATCAGAATCTTGCCGCGGCGCTTGTGCTGTTTCAACGCATGGGCCATCAATGAGGCCCGTTCATAAGGCCCCGGAGGGCAGCGATAAGGGTTTTCAGGCACCGTGATCAGGACGGTTCCTCCACGTCGCATGGCTTGAAACTGACGCTGAAGCAGTCGGGTCTGTTCACCGGCTTTCCAGGCATGGGGGAGTCGCAGACTGGCGGCCTCGTCGTAGCCTTCGATGGCGTCCCATCGGAAATCGATGCCGGGCGAAAGGATCAGGCGGTCATAGCCAAGGCTGGAGCCATCCGCCAGCCCGATGCGGCGTGTCGCGGGTTCAATCGAAGTGATATCGGCTTGAATGAACGGAATGTGGGCCTTGCTCAGGCCGGGTTCCAGAACATGACCCAGACTGTCTGCGTGGGTGAGTCCGGCAATGACGCCATTGGAGCCCGGGCAACGGATGTAGATCGGCAGCCGATCGATCAGGGTGACGGTGAGCTGGGGGGCAAGGGCCTTGAGGTACCGGGCAGCGGCCATTCCCCCAAAGCCGCCGCCGGCGACGACAACCCGGGCGCTGGACAGGGCACTGCGCGACCTGGAATCGGGGCTGCAACCGGCGAGCAGGAGCCCACCCGTTGCCAGTCCCAGTTGTAGAAATTCACGCCGGCGCAGCGAACGCATCAATCCTGCCTTGAGAAGGAACGGGCCAATTCGACCAGTTCAGACTCGGTGTAGCCTTTGCTGATTCGATTCATGACCGTTCCCGCACGTTGATCGTTGCGGTAGGCCAGCAGCGTTGAGTAGAGATGATCGAAGGACTGGCCCCGGATCGCCGGTATCGAACCCGCGCCTTGCCCCAGATGGCCATGGCAGCCTACACAGGCCATGCTGTTCGCGTTCTGTTCTGCGCCCAAGCGGGGGGGTGTGATTCCGAACAGCAGCCCTGCTGCAAACCATGATCGTGTAAGAAAGGCTTTCATATCAATCATCTATAGGTATTGATGTGGGCCGGGGCCGGGTCGAGACCCCTGTTACATTTCAGTCGCATAGCCTGCAGCGTGATGATACCTGCACCTGGACACTGGAGCTGAAATCAGGAAAAGACTTGATTTATAAGGGGTGCGACAAATTGTCGCAATTTTTGATTGACAGGCCAACGGCGGGTGATAGACTGCGCCCCTC
>CAYFNI010000021.1:19980-26489 GCA_964344495.1 uncultured Methylococcus sp. | reverse complement strand
TGAACATGCCCCGGTGTTTGTGATATTCCACCGCCAGTGGCCGGGATGACGTGCAGACACCGCCCACATGGACGATTTTGACCCCCGGAACAAAACACACCTTCCAGCCCGCCTGCTGAAAACGCAGACACCAGTCGAGATCCTCGAAGTGCATGAAGTAGGCCTCGTCCATCGGCCCGACCACCTCAAGCGCCTGTCGCCGAACCAGCATGAAGGCGCCGGAGATGGCCTCCACGCTGGCGGGCGCCTCCGGCAGCGGCCGACCTGTGTGCAGGTAGCTCTGAAACGCAGGATGCAGATTCTGGAGGTTTGAAAGACCTGTCACTTGCATCAAGGTACGCTGGGGCGTCGGGATGCTGCGACGGCAACCGGGCTGCTCGCTGCCATCGGGATTGGTAATCAGGCAACCAGCCATGCCAATCTCCGGATCCGCTTTCATCACCTGCAACATGCGCGACAGGGTGTCTGTCCCGATCAGGCAGTCCGGGTTCAGAAACAACAAAAACGCATGTCGTGCCCGTGCGAGCGCCACGTTATTGGCTTTGGCAAAGCCGAGGTTGTAGGCGTTTTCGATGATGGTGAGGCGTGAATCGTTGCCCAACGCCAGGCGCAATTCGATCAGACTGGCATCGGTAGAGGCATTGTCCGACACAAGCACTTCGACCGGGAGGTCCGACGCCAAGACCGAGCGCACAGACTCGGTCAGCAACGGACCGCCGTTATAGTTGACGATAATGACTGAAACCGATTGATCCATCCGGGTACCTGCGGAGCGACGTTCAGCGTGCAAAACGGGTTTCAAGCATGGTCTCGACCTGCTGGTGCAGCCCGCCAAAACTCCCGTTACTCATGATCAGAAGGTGATCACCGGCCTGAAGGTGGTCTTCCAGCCAGGCCAGAATTGACTCAAGCGAATTCTCAACCCGCGCATGCTGGACCCCGGCCACGGCCTCGGCCACGCTCCAGCCGAGATCGGGTGCCTCATAGATCATGGCCACATCCGCCTGTCGAAGCGCATGCCCCAGGGCATCCGCATGCACGCCCATCCGCATCGTGTTCGAGCGGGGTTCAAGAATGGCAATGATGCGCGCCTCGCCCACCCGGGCCCTCAACCCTGCCAGGGTCGTGTCGATCGCCGTCGGGTGATGGGCAAAATCATCATAGAGCGTCACACCGCCGAGACTGGCCCTGATCTCCATGCGACGCTTGACGTTGCGAAAAGTACGCAACGCCTCCGCCGCCCGCTCCGGGAAGATACCGGCATGGTGGGCCGCGGCAATCGCGGCGAGACCGTTATGCACATTGTGCAACCCGCTCAATCCCCAGTTGACCCGCCCGGCCGGTTGGCCATCATGGATGACTTCGAAGGCACTGCCATCGGCCGCCAGCAGACGGTAGGACCAGGTGGCAGCGAGGCCCGCATGTTCGAGCGCCGTATGTTCGACCGGCGTCCAGCAACCCATCTGCAACACCTCATCCAGCGCCGGCTCCCAACTGGGGGCCACAATCAGCCCGCGACCCGGCACGGTTCGGACCAGATGGTGGAATTGACGCTGAATCGCAGCCAGATCCGGAAAAATATCGGCGTGATCAAATTCGAGATTATTGAGGATGGCCGTGCGCGGGCGGTAATGGACGAATTTTGAGCGTTTGTCGAAGAAAGCCGTGTCGTACTCATCCGCCTCGACGACGAAATAGCGGCCGCCACCGACGCGCGCGGACACCCCGAAATTGAGCGGAATGCCACCAATCAGAAAGCCGGGATTCAACCCCGCGCTATCCAGAATCCAGGCCAGCATGCTGGTGGTCGTGGTCTTACCGTGCGTCCCGGCCACGGCCAGCACCCAGGCTTGCTTGAGGACATGATCGTACAACCACTCGGGCCCCGACACATACGGCAGGCCTAGATTCAACACGGCTTCCATTTCCGGATTGCCGCGCGATATCGCATTACCCACCACGACCAGATCCGGCCGCTGCGTCAGATTCTCGGGCCGATAGCCGGCCATCAGGGCAATTCCCTGCTCCTCCAGTTGGGTGCTCATCGGCGGGTAGACATTCTGGTCGGAACCCGTGACCTCATAACCCAGCTGACGCGCCAGGATCGCCAGCCCGCCCATGAATGTCCCGCAAATCCCCATGATATGCACGTGCATTGATCGTCCTCGAAAGAAAATCCAACTCTCTAGAAATGCGACCTGTGCGCCAAGGCACCCTAGTCGCCGGCGGTAGACTGACGGCGGAGACAGATGGCCCGACCGGGATACGGACGCCTTGGTGAGGCGCTCGGACACCCCGCTGACGCTGGCTAACGGTTAAACTATCGGCCGGCCATCGCCCACACACCCAGTATGACAAGAACACCATGACCGACAAGCCGCCGATCAGAATTGACACCGAAATCGACTACCTGGAGGGCGAGTCCCGCCCGGACGCCGGTCTCTTTGTCTTCTCCTACACCATCACCATCCATAACCAGGGCGATGAGTCGGCCCGCCTTCTGACCCGCCACTGGGTCATCACGGACGCGCATGGCAAGGTACAGGAAGTGCACGGCGAAGGCGTCGTCGGGGAAATGCCCCTGATCGCGCCCGGACATGCGTTTCGCTATACCAGCGCGGCCATGATCGAAACACCGGTCGGCATGATGCAGGGCGAATATCAGATGCGTTCCGACTCCGGACATCTGTTCGACGCCGAAATCCCGGCCTTCACCCTGGCCGCCCCGCGCAAACTGCATTAAACCCGCATGGCCACCTACGCCATCGGCGATGTGCAGGGCTGCCATGACGAATTGCTGGCCCTGCTCGACAAGATCGCCTTCAACCCGGAAACCGATCGGGTTCTGCTGGTCGGGGATCTGGTCAACCGCGGTCCCAAATCACTGGAAACCCTCCGCACCCTGCGCGAGCTTGGCGATGCTGCGGTGTGCGTACTCGGCAATCATGACCTGCACCTGCTGGCGGTCGCTCACGGCATTTCCCGAACCAAACATCGCGATACGTTTGCCGATGTACTGAGCGCGCCGGACCGCGACGAACTGCTGTTCTGGCTCAGGCACCGCCCCTTGCTCCACAACGAGTCGGGATTTTACCTGATTCATGCCGGACTGCCTCCCCAGTGGACTATGGAACAGGCCATGGCTTGTGCCCGTGAAGCCGAGGCCGCCTTGCGGGGCGCCGACCCGACCGACTGTCTCTGGCACATCTATGGCAATGACCCCGACCACTGGGAGGCTGATCTGGGCGACTGGGATCGGATCCGCTTCATCACCAACTGCTTCACACGCCTGCGCTACTGTACCGAGGCGGGTCAGCTGGACTTGAGGCAGAAAGGCGCCCCCGGCAGCCAACCCGCTGGGTTGGTGCCCTGGTTTCTCGCCCCGCACCGACGCAGTCGCGATGCCCGTATCCTGTTCGGTCACTGGTCCACCCTCGGTTATTACCAAGGCGAGGGGGTCTGCTGCCTTGACACCGGCTGCCTCTGGGGCGGCACCCTCACAGCCCTGCGCCTGGAAGATCACACGCTGCATGCCGTTCCCAATCTGCAAGGCGGCTATCAACGCCCCGCCCGACATGCCTGATCTCGCCCGCCAAACCCTGCTGCTGCTGTTTGTGGGCGGCCTCGGATGGTTCACGCTGGGCGTGCTTGGCCCCCTGCTTGAACCGATCCTGTGGGCGATCATCATCACCTACGCCACCTGGCCCCTGTACGCCCGCATCCATAAGCATGTAGGGCAACGATCGACCTTGGCTGCGGGCCTCATGATCACACTGCTGGGCGTGGCTGTTGTCCTGCCCTTGATCAGCCTGACCGCCATCCTTCAACGGGAAGCGGCCGACGCGATTCGGGCACTGCCACACTGGCTGGAGGAGCGTGAAGTCCTGCAAGAGCGGCTCGCACAGATACCATACATTGGTCAGGAACTGAGCCGCCGGGTCAGCGAATGGGGCAGCGACCTGCCGGCCCTGCTCAACCGGACGCTGCTGCCACGCATCCAGGGCATCGGACACCGCCTGCTGGACATGCTTGGCGGCGCCGGCTGGGTGGCCGGCCAATGGCTGCTCGCTCTTTTTCTCCTGTTCTTCCTGTTTCGCGACGGATTGAGCCTCACCGCCGAAGTGCGCCTGGGCGGCCGGCTCGCCATCGGTGAACGGGCCGACAACTACCTGGACATTGCCGTCACGACCTCCCGCGCCGTGCTGTACGGCATCGTGCTGACTGCGATCGTGCAAGGCAGCGTTGCCGGAATCGGTTACTGGGCTGTCGACATGCCGGGCCCCGCCCTGCTGACGCTGCTGACTATCCTCATGGCACTGATTCCCTTCGGTGCCTCGGTTGTCTGGACGCTCGCCTGCGCGTGGCTGACGATTCAGGGCGAAAACGGCGCAGCCATCGCCCTGCTACTCTGGGGCGCTCTGGTCGTCAGCTGGGTCGATAATCTGGTGCGACCGATCTTCATCAGCCAGGCTACCGACATCCCTTTTGCGCTCGTGGTGCTGGGCATTATCGGCGGCCTGCTCGGCTATGGCTTTCTCGGATTGTTCCTCGGCCCCGTCATCCTCGCCATTGGCCACGCCGCGTGGGAGGAATGGCTCAAGACGGGTCGATCACGCTAGAAAACCCTCGGTTTGCGGCGAACGGGGTCAGAGGTTCTCATGATCGTGTTTGACACGATGCCATACCTGCGACAGATCCGAAACCGCAGACCACTCCACAGCTTCGCCACCCCAACGTTGGTACTGCAGACATCAGGAATGCCCTGGAACAAGGACATTCCTGCCTCGGACTTACCGGCGATGGCTGCTGGCGTAGCGTTCGATCTGATCGAAGTTCATGTAGCGGTAGGTATCGTCCGCCTTCTGTTCCAGGTCGTTCATGTAGGCGGTGTACTCGGTAAAGGTCGGGATGCGGCCTAGCACGGAGCACACCGACGCCAGTTCTGCTGATGCCAGGAAAACGTTGGATCCGGCCCCCATCCGATTGGGGAAGTTGCGCGTAGAGGTGGAGACCACTGTGGCCTGGTCTGCGACCCGCGCCTGATTGCCCATGCACAGGGAGCAGCCTGGCACTTCGGTGCGGGCGCCTGCCTTGCCATAGATGCCGTAATAGCCCTCTTCGGTCAGCTCGGCCTGATCCATGCGGGTCGGCGGCACCACCCAGAGTCGACCCGGCACCTGTTGGCCGAACTGGTCGAGGATGCGCCCGGCAGCCCGGAAATGACCGATATTAGTCATGCAGGAACCGAGGAACACTTCGTCGATGGCGGTTCCGGCCACCTCGGACAGCGGCTTCACATCGTCCGGGTCATTCGGGCAGCACAGGATGGGCTCCTTGATCTGGTCGAGGTCGATCTCGATCACTTCGGCATACTCGGCGTCGGCATCCGGCTCCAGCAGGACCGGATGGTCCAGCCACGCCTGCATGGCGTCGATTCGCCGTTCGAGCGTGCGCACATCGCCATAGCCCTCGGCGATCATCCACTGCAGCAGGCTGACGTTGGAACGCAGGTATTCAGCGACCGGTTCCGGATTCAGGCGCACGGTGCAGGCCGCGGCCGAGCGTTCGGCCGACGCATCGGCCAGCTCGAAGGCCTGTTCGATCTTGAGATCGGGCAAGCCCTCAATTTCAAGGATGCGACCATTGAAAACATTCTTCTTGCCCTTCTTTTCGACCGTCAGCAACCCCCGCTGCAGCGCGGCATAGGGGATGGCATGGACGAGATCGCGCAAGGTAATCCCCGGTTGCAGCGCTCCCTTGAAACGCACCAGGACCGACTCCGGCATGTCGAGCGGCATGACGCCGGTCGCGGCGGCAAAGGCCACCAGACCCGAACCGGCCGGGAAGGAGATGCCGATCGGGAAGCGGGTGTGCGAATCGCCGCCCGTGCCAACCGTATCGGGCAGCAGCATGCGGTTCAGCCAGGAGTGGATGATGCCATCGCCCGGCCGCAGTGACACCCCGCCGCGATTCATGATGAAGTCCGGCAGACTGTGATGCACCTTGACATCCACCGGCTTCGGATACGCGGCGGTATGACAGAACGACTGCATCACCAGATCGGCCGAGAAGCCCAGACAGGCGAGATCCTTCAACTCGTCGCGGGTCATCGGGCCGGTCGTATCCTGTGAGCCGACCGTCGTCATGCGCGGTTCGCAGTACACGCCCGGACGAACGCCCACCACTCCACAGGCCTTGCCAACCATTTTCTGCGCCAGCGTATAGCCCTTGCCACTGTCGGCCTGCGCCTTGGGCCGCCGGAACACATCGGACACCTCCAGCCCCAGCGCCTTGCGGGCACGATCGGTCAGACCGCGGCCGATGATCAGGGGAATGCGGCCGCCGGCCTGCACTTCATCGAGGATGATGTCGTTCTTGAGGGCAAATTCGCAGAGGGTTTCGCCACTGTCATGGCGGCGGATGACCCCGTCGTAGGGAAAGATGTCGATGACATCACCGGTCTGCAGGCACGACACATCGCACTCGATCGGCAGCGCGCCGGAATCCTC
>CAYFNI010000021.1:9368-19970 GCA_964344495.1 uncultured Methylococcus sp. | reverse complement strand
GTATTGAAGAAAATCGGGGCGATCTTGCCACCGATGCAGACGCCGCCATCACGCTTGTTCGGCACATGCGGAATATCATCACCGATGTACCAGAGCACGGAATTGGTGGCCGATTTGCGTGAGGATCCAGTGCCCACGACATCGCCAACGAAGGCCACGGGAAATCCTTTGGCTTTCAGTTCGGCAATCTGTGTCGGCGCATGCGTGACACCGTCGCGGGGCACCTTGAGCATCGCCTGTGCATGCAGGGGGATGTCCGGGCGCGACCACGCATCCTGGGCCGGCGACAAATCGTCGGTGTTGATCTCGCCCGGGACCTTGAATACGGTGACGGTGATTTTGTCCGCCACCGCCGGACGACGGGTGAACCAATCGGCCGCTGCCCATGCCTCCAACACCGCCTGCGCCCGGTCATTGCCGCCATCGGCCTTGTCCTTGACGTCATGGAAGGCGTCGAAGATCAGCAGCGTCTGCGAGAGTGCATCGGCGGCCAGGGGGGCAAGCTCGGGGTGGTCGAGGAGGTCGATCAGGGGCGCTACGTTGTAGCCGCCAAGCATGGTGCCGAGCAGTTCCACCGCCCGGGCCGGGGTCAGAATCGGGGATTGGGCGTCACCCCGGGCGATGGCGGCCAGAAAGCCAGCCTTGACGTAGGCCGCTTCGTCAACACCCGCCGGCACTCGATTCGCCAGCAGTTCGAGCAGGAATGCCTCTTCCCCTGCGGGCGGGTGCTGAATCAGTTCGACCAGACCACTGGTCCATTCCGCGCTCAATGGCTGTGGCACGAGGCCCTGTGCCGCCCGTTCCGCGGCATGTGTTCGATATGCTTCAAGCATGTGTGATAGATCTCCGGAAAAACGCCTGGCCAAGAGGAGACTCGCCGGAAGGGGTTCCGGACAGGCCGACTCGACGGCTTCAGGCGGGTATTTTAACCGCTGCTGCACTGATCCTGTTTAGCAGGAACAGTGCCAGTTCTTTCCTGCAACGGCGATGAGCACGCCACCCCGCAAGACCACCGGGGACGTGCGCACTGGTTAGCGTTTCCAGCGTTCCAGCAAGGTCGATTGTGCCTCGAACGGGTGCGCGCCGCCCGCAACCCGGACATAGCTGCCATCTGAAAGCAGCCGCCAGGCCTGGGAGTCATCCTTGAGACACAGTTCCAGATCGTCCCGGATACGGTCGGCCAGCTTGCGCGGCTCGACCGGAAAGCAGGCTTCGACCCGCCGGAACATGTTACGCGGCAAGAAGTCGGCACTGGCGGCGAACACCTCGGGGTTGCCGTCATTGTCAAAACAATAGACCCGACTGTGTTCCAGAAACCGGCCAATAATCGAGCGCACCTCGATATTCTCGGACACGCCTTCCACACCGGGTCGCAGACAACAAATGCCTCGTACAATGAGCTGCACCTTGACGCCAGCCATGGACGCCCGGTACAGGGCCTGGATCAGCAACGGCTCGGCAACGGCATTGACCTTGACGATGATGCGCGCCGGCTTGCCGGCCAGCGCATGTTCCGTCTCGCGCTGGATTTTTTTCAGCAGCGTCTGGTGCAGGGTAAACGGCGATTGCAGGAGTTTGTGCAGTTTGCCCACCTTGCCGAGGCTGGTGAGTTGGACAAACACCTTGCGCACATCCTCACCCAGTTCCTGATCGGCACTGAGATAGCCATAGTCGGTATAGAGTCGGGCCGTGCTCAGGTGATAGTTGCCGGTGCCAAGGTGGGTGTAGTAGCGCAGCCGGGCGCCCTCGCGGCGCAGGATCAGCAACATCTTGCCATGGGTCTTGTAGCCGACGATGCCGTACACCACCTGCACCCCGGCTTCCTGTAGCCGGTTGGCCAGCGAAATGTTTGCCATTTCGTCGAAGCGGGCCCGCAACTCGACCACCACAGTCACTTCCTTGCCGGCCTTGGACGCCCGAATCAGGGCTTCGACAATCGGCGAGTTGACGCCGGTTCGGTACAACGTCTGCTTGATGGCGACGACGTTGGGATCGTTGCCGGCCTGCCGGATCAGTTCGATGATCGGCGCAAAACTTTCATAAGGGTGATGCAGCAGGATGTTGCGCTTGCGGATGGCTTCAAACAGGTCGTGACCGCCCGCCAATTCGGTCGGCCCGCCGGCGGTAAAGGGCGGGTACTTGAGATCGGGTCGTTCGATGAGGTCGTAGACTTCACGCATACGGCTCAGGTTGACCGGGCCGTCGACCTTGTAAAGCCGGTCCATGCTCAGCCCGAACTGGCCCAGCAGGTACTCGACAATCTGCGCCGGACAGGTGCCGGCGACTTCCAGCCGGACCTCGTCGCCATAGTTGCGACTGCTGAGTTCGCCTTCCAGCGCCCGCAGCAGGTCGTCGATTTCCTCCTCGTCCAGATACATCTCGCTGTTGCGGGTCAGACGGAACTGGTAGAGGTCCTTGACCTTTACGCCATGAAACAGTTCGCTGACGAATGCGTGAATGATGGAAGACAGGAACACGAAATCATGCGGCCCGCTGTCGGTCCCGTCGCGCGGAATCTGGACGATGCGCGGCAAGGAGCGCGGAGCCTGCAGGATGGCAAGGTCAATTTCGCGCCCGAAGGCGTCCTTGCCGGCGAGGGTGATGATGAAGTTGAGGCTCTTGTTGAGAATACGTGGAAACGGGTGGGCAGGGTCTAGCCCGATGGGGCTGAGGATGGGCAGCAACTGCTCGTCGAAATAGGTCTTGAGCCAGGCCTGCTGGCGCTCGCTCCACTGACTGCGACGCAGGAAGCGGATCCCCTCGGCCTCCAGCAGTGGCAGCATGACCTCATTCAACACCCGATACTGGTCGGCCACCAGCCCGTGGGCACGTTCACAGATGGCGGCCAGCGTCTCCTGCGGGGTCAGCTGATCGGGCTCGGTCGGGGTAACGCCCAGTTCGGCCCGCTGGATAATGCCGGCGGTCCGCACTTCGAAGAATTCATCCAGGTTGGAGCAGGAGATGCACAGGAAATTGAGCCGCTCCAGCAGCGGCGTCCGGACATCCATGGCCTGCTCCAGCACCCGGCGGTTGAACTCGAGCAGGCTCATTTCCTGATTGATGTAGAGCCGGCCACTGGCGAGATTGACCGCATCGGTGCCGGCATTGGCCGAGTCGGCCGGCTGTACGCCATTTTGAAAGACTTCGCCGGCCATGTATTTGGCGGCCCGAATCATGCGCGTCGCCTTGGATTTGCCGAAGCCGGGAATCTTGACCAACTGATCGAGGTCGGCATTGGCCAGCTCTTCGACTGAAAAAATGCCGTGCTCGGCCAGAATGGCGCGGGTGGTTTTACCCAGACCCTTGATTTTTCTGCGCGTGCTCAATGCGGTACTGCTCGTTGGATTGAACGGAAATGGGCACCATCATAGCGCAGGCCGATCCGATTTCGCCCGCTTCCGGGCCAGCCTTCAGGTCGAAAGGTCTGTCGCGAACGCCGCCTCCAGTGCTCCGTATCCCTCCTCCGCCATGCGCTCGCGGGGGACAAACCGAATCGCAGCGGAGTTGATGCAGTAGCGCAGGCCGGTCGGCGGCGGGCCATCCTCGAACAGGTGTCCCAAGTGTGAATCGGCCAACCGGCTCCGGACCTCGGTTCGCACAGAGAGCAGTTTGCGGTCGACGCGGGTAACGATGTGATCGCCAATGGCCTGGTAGAAACTCGGCCAGCCGGTTCCGGAGTCGAATTTGTGAGCGGAACTGAACAGCGGCTCACCCGACACGACATCGACGTAGATGCCGGTCGCGTGGTGATCCCAGTAGGGATTCTGGAAAGGGCGCTCGGTGCCGTCAGTCTGGGTAATGCGGAATTGTTCTTCAGTGAGTGTCGCGCGCAATTCCTCCAACGTGGGTTTTTCAAAACAATCACAATCCCAAGTCATGTCTCCTCCAGCAGGCGTCGTTTTAAAGTACGGCCGGCCAACGGTGGAGGGTCCAGCGTGGCCGAGGGCGTAAGGATAACGCACAGACCCCGGACGATTACGCCAGTTCCCGCCAACGGCGACCACTCGCTTGCCAACGGTACCTGCCGATGTATACTGCCCGCCCTTTCGAGGTGCCCAGGGTGTTCTCCATGCCTGGGTTAAACGGGAAGCCGGTGCGGATCTTTTTCCTATCCCGGCGCTGCCCCCGCAACGGTGAATCGGTTCAAGCCTGACATATCAGCCACTGTGCTTCGGCATGGGAAGGCGTCCGGCCCGGCATTAAGCCACCGATGAGCCCGGATACCGGCCTCGGAATCATTCACCGTTCGTTGCGGAGGGCAGCGCCGGCTCGACTCCACTGCGGGCGATCTGCGTTCCGTGGTTCGATCCGATGTTGTCAGCGCAATGTTTTTGGCCGTGCGGGTGTGCTCGGCTTCACCTGACGTCGCGACAACCCCCTGATGAAAATCCAACTCTCTCCTGCCGTGCTGGTCTTGCTGGCCGCTCGGAACACCGTACTTCTGGCTGCGGAAGACGCAGTGCCCGCCCTTGAAACTACCGTGGTCACGGCCAATCGCTACGAATCGGCCACGCGTGAGTCGGGTACCTCCATTGATGTCATCACCGCCGATGAGATTCGCAAGCGGCAGGTTCTGACCGTCGCTGATGCCCTGCGCCTGGTACCGGGCCTTGATGTCCTGAGCAGCGGGGGCATGGGCCAGCGCACCAGCGTCTACACACGGGGTGCCGGCTCGGGCCAGACATTGGTGCTGATCGACATGATCGAAATGAACGACCCCTCCGATCCGACCGGGGCGTTCGATTTCGCCAACCTGATGGTAGATAACATCGAACGCATCGAAATCCTGCGCGGGGGCGAAAGCGCGCTGTACGGCTCTGACGCCATCGGCGGTGTCATCAACATTGTCACCAAAAAGGGCAAAGGCACGCCTACCGCCAGCCTGTCGGCCCAAGGGGGCAGCTACGACACTTTCAAGGTTCAGGGCAAGGCTTCCGGCCAGGTGGATGACTTCAACTATTCGGCTGCCGTCAGCGAAACCCAGACGCATGGCTTTTCTGCGGCCGACTACCTGTGGGGAAACCCCGAACGCGACTGGTACCGCAATACGACGTTCGATGGCCGGGCAGGATACAAGGCTTCTGAAAACCTCGATGTCGGGGTGGATGTGCGCTACAACCACGGGAAACGCGCACTGGATTACTTTACCGGTGATGGCTCGGCAGAGGCGCATCCGTACGCGCCGGTTGATGCCCTGAACTTCACCGGTACCACCGGCGAACTCTATACACGCGGCTTTTCACATTTCAGCCTGCTGGACAACCTTTGGGAACAGACACTCGGTATCGCCTACAGCCAGAACGATCGCGACTACCGCAACTACGACCCCAGCCTGCCCTATAACCTGAGCGGCAGTTATATCGGCAGCAAGATCAAGGGTGACTGGCAGAACATTTTTCATATCAGCGAGGACAATACCCTGATGCTGGGCCTGGAAGATGAGGAAGACACGCTGGAGAACCAGAGCGAGGGCATCGGCGGCAGGAGCTATAACACCCAGGGGTATTACTTGTCCGACCAGATCAGGCTGTTCGAACGCTCATTTACAACAGCGGCCGTCCGCTACTCCGACAATAACCGCAGCGGCGGCAAAACCACCTGGAGCCTGACCGAGGCGGTCCTGATCGATGAAACGGGCACCAAACTCAAAGCCAACTACGGTACCGGTTTCAAGGTACCGACGCTCTACGAACTGTATGCCCCGTTTTACGGCAACCCGAATCTGGCACCGGAAACCAGCACCAACTGGGATCTTGGCTTTGAACAGCGTCTGCTGGACGAGTCAGTCCAGTTTGGCGCCAGCTATTTCAACAATGTCTACAGCAACCTGATTCAGGCCAACCCCGCCAATTTTTGGATTGCCGAAAATATCAACAAGGCCACCGCCAAAGGGGTTGAGGTGTTCGTGCAGATCACGCCGCTCGAAAACCTGACCCTGCGCGGCAATTACACCTACGACGCCACCTGGGATCAGGACACCAATGGCCCCCTGTTGCTCCGCCCCCGCGACAAGGGTAATTTCGAGGCCAATTACCGCATCGACAAGGATGCGGACCTCAACTTGGTCGTGATCGCCGTCGGCGAGAAAGACGGGGTGCTTGGCACCCGAGTACCCGCGTATGCGATCGCGAATCTGGCCGGCAGCTATCAGGTTCACCCAAACGTTAAGCTGTTCGCGCGGCTCGACAACCTCTTCAATAAGGAATACCAGGAGGTTTACGGGTACGGCACCACCCGTTTGGCGGGTTATGGCGGCATCACCCTGACCTATTGACCCAAAGGGCGCAGAGGACTCCTCCCGGGATCACCCGGCGCCGCATAAGATCCATAGTCTCCATTCAACCCCCAGCGGTTCGGGTCAGCCGGTACGATGCGCGCCACCAACATCCTTAGCTGACCTGCAGCGCAACGGCAAATCAGAATAACCCTACGTTTTATCATGGAGAACAACTTATCCGGGCTTGATACTATTGGCGCGCGTCCGGATCGCCGGATGTTCAATTAACGTACTTAAAAGCAAGCGCTGGACAATACGGGCCCCAGATGGCTGATTGGCCGACCAAATCGGCCCGGTCACAGTGGGTGACAGCCGCTGTAACTGTCCGTGAGGGCCGGCACCTGATCCGTACTCGCCAGCGCAGACAACAAAAATGAAAGTCTATAGACGAGGAGACGTGCATCATGTGCTGGAGTGGCGAAGCATCCGCTGTACTTGCGACGGTCGGTTTCGGAACGGCCGCCTATGTGGCCTACAAGGGTGAGTCAAAGGAACTCTGGATCCCCCTGACCTATTTCGCCTGCATGGAACTCTTGCAGGCAGCCACCTATGTTTACATCAATCTCTGCGATTCCCCGCCGAATCAGATATTGACGCTGTTCGGCTACCTGCACATTGCCTTTCAGCCATTCTTCGTCAACATGGTGGCCATGTACTTCATTCCGGACGCAGTCAAGCTGAAGATCCGAACCACGGTCTACAGTCTGTGCGCGGTCGGCGCCATCGCCATGATGGTGAAGATGTATCCCTTTGCGTGGGCGGGTCAGTGCATTCAGGGCACGGAAGCTTTCTGTGGCGCCCAAGCATGCTCGGTGTCCGGTGACTGGCATATCGCCTGGCAGTTGCCCCTGAACGGGCTCAGCATCGACCTCGGCTTCCTGGTGCCGAATTTCTTTTTCGGGCTGCACGGGATGGCCTACATTCTGGTCGCCTTCGTGATGCCGGTGGTTTATGGATCCTGGCGCTTTGTCGCCTTTCACATCCTGATGGGACCGCTGCTGTCGGTGCTCACCACCCGCGACCCGAACGAATATGCTGCCGTGTGGTGCCTGTTCTCGATTGCGCTGTGCCTGTCGGTCATCAAATCCCCGGTTCGCAAGTACCTGCACGTCCAGAACTGGTTCTTTTACCCGAAAACCGGTGCAGGCCAACGCTCCAAGCCCGGTTACGCCTGATCGAACCAAGGCCCGGCACGACCCGGAATCATCCGCCATCGAATCCCGTTTCCAGCGGGCTTCGATGGCCCTGCCAGATATCCCACGTTCCAGCGGCTGGCCCGCCATCCGGTAGCCCGCTGGTGTACCATGACGGAGTTTTCATCACAGCAGGAACTCATCATGCCGGCATACCCCCGCAAGGAAATTGAAGAAATGGTTGATCGCTGGCTGGCCGCCAATCGCGATTCAGAGCGCGCGGGTGACTGGGTGAAAAGTCTTGGCTCGATGTATACCGACGATGCGGAATATAGCTGGAACATGGGCCCCAACCGCGAATTCGTTGCCCGTGGCCGCCAACAAATTGAGGACTGGGCGCTGGGTGCGCACATGGAGGGCTTCGAAAAATGGCGTTACCCCTACGACCGGATCATCATCGACGAACAGCAGGGTGAGGTCATCGGCATCTGGCGTCAGGTCGCCCCGGTCAAGCGCGATGATGGCAGCGATTATGAGGTGGCCGGGCTGGGTGGCTCGTGGTTTCGCTACGGTGGCAACTACCAATGGGCCTGGCAGAAGGATTTTTTCGATCTCGGCAACGTCAAGGCTCTGTTCATGGAACTGGCCGCTGATGGCAAGCTTGAACCCCCGGTCAAGCAGAAACTGCGTCGCTTGGCCTGGGGATTGAAACTCCCGGGCGTTGATCCCCTCCACACGGAATTGAGCCTCTGGCAGAAGCTGAAGGGCGTCCTGGCCATGATCCGTATCGTGCTGTTCGGCCGCTGAACGTCAGGCGGGTGGACGCAGCGCGCAACCTTTTTACCCGCGCGCAGTCGAAATTTTGCCCGGGGTCACCGGGCGCTTCGCCGAGACAGGCGAACGGTTGGGACCTCACAATCACACAGGAGAACTGACATGAAAAAAACATTGACCACCCTGATGGCAGCGGGTCTGCTCACCGGCCTTTTCGCATCCGCCACAGTTCTGGCTGAAGACCACAAGGCAGAGGCAACCCAGCATGCCTTGGCAGCGGCTGCCAGTGGCAAGAAGGGTGATGCTGTTGCCTGCGGCGAGCACGCTGCCGCTGCCAAGACGCACGCCGAAGCTGCCCAAGCCGAAAAGCCGAATCCGCATCTGTCCGCTGGCATCAAGAACCTCGACGAAGCCATCGAACATGCCAAGATGGGCCATGCCGATGTGGCGGGGGAAGCGGCTGAAGCAGCCGCAACGCACCTCAAGGCCGCTGAAAAAGCCTTCTGAGCCATCCCAACCGGGACATGCACAAAAGCCGGTGCAGCAACTTGCCGCACCGGCTTTTGATTGAATTGAGCCTTCGATCGGAATGGCCGACCGTTCTGGGAGGCGATCTACCGTGATCGGGACCACCCGCTTGGGTGGCTCACACTTGCCGCAGTGTTCAAGCATTGGGCCAGCGGTCTAAACCCCTTCGACGCCCACAACGCCCCCCGTCTTGACGCACATGAGTTCGATGAAAAAATCCGGCCACTCCGGACTGGTCTACTCGACAGCCCACGGACGCATGTGTCCTGATTGCCGCCAACCGATCGCGGAGTGCCGCTGCAAGCACGCACGACCTGCACCCAAAACCGACGGTATTGTTCGACTACAGCGCGAAACCAAAGGTCGGGCCGGCAAGGGCGTCACGGTCATTACCGGGATTCCGCTATCCGGGGCCGAACTGGATCAACTGGCCAAGCAATTGAAGCAACGCTGCGGAACCGGAGGGACGGTCAAGAATGGCGTCATCGAGATCCAGGGCGATCAGCGCGACCTGTTGCTCACTGAACTGACCAAATTCGGCTGGGTCGTCAAAAAATCGGGCGGTTAGCGAGCAGCGCCCGCTACGCGAAGCGTCGACTCAGGGCTTTTGAAACTCTGAACCTGTCAGAAGCACCGAAGACGTCATCTCGGGCGACGATTGAGTTAAGCCGGTCGGGGCGGCGCCTTTGCCCGGCGCGGCCCTGACCACTGTGCCAATTCAGTTGGCTGGGTAGATGACCGAGGGCGAGAAATGCGCCGCCGGATATTTCGGATCCGCCTCGACTGCAGGAGCCGCAGGAGCAGCTGCCTGGACGGGTGCCGGTGCAGCAGCCGCAGCCGGCTTGGGTACCGATGCCGTCGCGCCTGCCAGCTTGGCGATCAACTCAGCGTCGCTGAAAATCACCGAAGGCTGAAAATCATAGGCGGGATATTTTTCTTCGCTAGCCATGGCGGCGGTCGTGCCACTCAGTGCCAGGGTGATGATCATTGCACGCGGTGCGAATTTAACGATTGGCATAATGTTTACCTCCATCCTGTCAGCTATTGTTATTGGTTGACTCTCGTCTGGAGCGGCATCCCGTTGGCTGGCCATGCGGCCCGGCTGCTGGTTCGCCTGTCTCCGTCTTTACACGGTTACTTTATCCCAAAAAAGGGTTTTCAGGAATTTAAGCTGCACGGGCGAGGCCGATGGATCAGCCACCCGCGCAACTGCCGTTAATGCCTAGAACAGACCGCTGATCTGCCCGTGCTCATCCACGTCGATCGCCTCGGCAGCCGGCACTTTGGGCAAGCCGGGCATGGTCATGATGTCACCGGCAATTGCCACCACGAACCCAGCCCCATTCGCCAGACGCACCTCGCGGATATGCACGTTATGCCCGGTCGGTGCCCCTCTCGCCGCGGCATCGGTCGAGAAGGACATCTGTGTCTTAGCCATACACACCGGATAATCCGGATGCAACTCGCTCCAGCGGTCCAGTTGCTGACGTATCCGTGCGTCCGCGGTGATGCTCTTGGCACCATAGATCTTGGTCGCGATTGCTTCGATTTTGTTCCACAACGACGCATGCTTCTCATAGACAAAGCTGTGCTGACCCGGTGCCTGATCCACCTGCTCGGCTACCACACGGGCAAGTTCCTCGGCGCCAGCACCCCCTTCGGCCCAGTGCCTCGCGACCACGACCCTTACGCCCAGTGCCTCGCAACGCTGATAGAGCAAACGTAATTCGGCCTCGGTATCGAAGCTGAAATGGTTGATGGCCACCACACAGGGCAAGCGGTAATGCTCGCGAATATTGAGAACATGCTTTTCCAGATTGGCGAGCCCCTGCTCCAGCGCCGACAGGTTTTCCTGATTCAGGTCATCCTTGCTGACGCCGCCATGGAACT
>CAYFNI010000021.1:0-9358 GCA_964344495.1 uncultured Methylococcus sp. | reverse complement strand
GGGAACTTGAGTGCCCGCACCGTGGCCACCAGCACGACCGCCGCTGGATTGAGATCGCCGATCCGGCACTTGATGTCGATGAATTTCTCGGCCCCCAGATCGGCACCGAAACCCGCCTCGGTCACGACATAATCCGCCAGCTTCAAGGCGGTTCGGGTAGCCATTACCGTATTGCAGCCGTGCGCAATATTGGCAAAAGGGCCGCCATGAATCAGCGCCACGTTGTTTTCAAGCGTTTGCACCAGATTCGGCTTGATGGCCTCCTTCAGCAGGGCCGCCATGGCGCCATGAGCCTTGAGATCGCGGGCGTAGACGGGCGTTTTGCCGTCCGAGGTATACGCCACGATGATGCGGCCAAGCCGTTCTTTCAGATCCTGAAGATCCGACGCCAGACATAGAATCGCCATCACCTCGGACGCGACGACGATGTCGAACCCGTCCTCACGCAGATAGCCGTTCGGTGTGCCGCCCAGTCCAACCACGATTTTGCGGAGTGCACGGTCATTCATGTCAACCACCCGTTTCCACTGGATCCGGCGCGGATCGATGTCCAGCGCGTTGCCGTGATTGATGTGGTTGTCGATCAGCGCCGCCAGCAGGTTATGGGCCACGCCGATCGCGTGAAAATCGCCCGTAAAATGCAGGTTGATGTCCTCCATCGGCACCACCTGCGCATAGCCACCGCCGGCTGCCCCACCCTTCATACCGAAACAGGGGCCGAGCGACGGCTCACGCAGACAGATCAGCGACTTTTTGCCGATGCGATTCAGAGCATCGCCCAGTCCGACGGTCGTGGTGGTCTTGCCCTCACCGGCCGGTGTCGGGCTGATGGCGGTCACCAGAATCAGTTTTCCATCGGGCTTGTCGGATAACGAGTGGATGTAGTCCAGCGACAGCTTGGCCTTGAAATGCCCGTAGGGATCGAGTTCCCTGGCCGGAATGCCCAGCGTGTCACGGGCCAGATCAATAATCGGAACCAAATCGGCCCGACGGGCGATATCAATATCGGACATTCACGCTCCTGCTTGGATGGGTTGGGCGAAACGCACGGAATTTTATCAAGTCGAGAAACCCGCTCGGTCAGACACCTTCAGGACCGAACAAAAGGCTAGCCGCCGCAGCATTTCTTGTACTTCTTGCCGCTGCCGCAGGGACATGGCGCGTTTTTGACCGGCTGGCCCTTGTGGGCAATCTTGCCATGGAACGGAAATGACGCATCCAGATAAAACCAGCGGCCATCATGGCGCACAAAACGGCTGACTTCATGAAACAGGTAAGTGTCGTCGCCCAACTCGTAGTAGGCCTTGAATTCGACTACCCCGCGGTCGTCCTGCTCACCACCCCCCAGGGTATCGACGATGTCGAGTTTCGACCACACCCGCTGATCCTGATCGAAATTCAGGTGCTTGGGCCGCTTGATCGGATCCCAGGTCATGCGCACATAGTCGGCATTGCGCACCTGAAAGGCGGCAAACCGGGAACGCATGAGGCGTTCGGCGGTCTGCGGAATGCTGTCCCCGGTCAAGTAGGGCTCACAACACGCGCCAAAGGCTTGGCCGGAGGTACAAGGACAAGGCAACTGAGCATCCATCGAAGGGCAACCTGCAGGTAATTGAGTAGTGGGATTCTATCATCGCCCACCCGTTCATGGCCCTATCAAGGCCGTCCGCGCTCTGGCAGGCACCTCGCCCCGGCCCGTACAATCCCAGTCATGACGCCCCAAGCATTCCAATCACAGGTTCTGGCCTGGTTTGATCTCCACGGCCGAAAAGATCTGCCTTGGCAGATCGATCGCACCCCCTATCGGGTCTGGATTTCGGAGATCATGCTGCAACAAACGCAGGTCGCCACCGTGATCCCGTTTTTTCAGCGCTTCATGGCGCGGTTTCCTGACCTTCTCCCATTGGCAGAGGCCGATATCGAAGAGGTCATCGCGCACTGGGCCGGTCTCGGCTATTACGCCCGGGCGCGCAATCTGCACCGTGCTGCCCGGCAACTGCGTGACCAGCATCAAGGCCGGTTTCCGCAAAGCCGTGCCGTACTGGAAAGCCTGCCTGGTATCGGTCGCTCGACCGCCGGTGCCATACTCAGCCTCGGCCTGCACCAGCCTGCCGCGATTCTGGATGGCAATGTCAAACGGGTGCTGAGCCGATTCGCAGGGATAGAGGGCTGGTCTGGCCAATCCGAGGTGCTGGCCCGTCTGTGGCACCTCAGCGAGTCACTGACGCCTGATGGGCGGGTGGCAGACTACAACCAGGCAATGATGGATCTCGGCGCCATGATCTGCACCCGCAGCCGCCCGGACTGCGCCGCCTGTCCGCTGGCAGAGCACTGCCGGGCCCACCTGACCGGACGCACGGCCGTCATTCCGGCGCCTCGCCCGAAGCGCGCGATGCCTGTCAGGAACGGCTACCTGCTGCTGCTCGAACACACTGCCGGACCGGTCCTGCTGGAACAGCGCCCGCCGCAGGGCATCTGGGGCGGGCTTCGCAGTCTGCCCGAATTTGACTCGCTGCAGGCCCTGCACGCCTGGTGCCGACGACAGCAGATCGACATCGAAAAATTATCGCTGCTGGCTACCCGCAGGCACACCTTCAGCCATTATCATTTCGACTTCGTGCCTGTCCTGGCGTACACCGATCGACTGGATCTGCCGGCCTTGTCCGAGCGGCTCGGCTGGTTTGACCGGGCGCACGCCAGCGGTCTGCCCGCGCCGGTCAAGACCCTGCTGGCCGAACAGGCTCCGATACCCCGCGCCTGAGAACCGGCCGGGTACCTCCACCCCTACATGCTATTGAGGATCGATATGACTCACACGGTGAAATGTCTGCGCAACGGCAAACAGATGGACGGCTTGGCCAAGCCTCCCTTCCCCGGGCCCGAGGGGCAACGGATTTACGAGAACATCTCGCAGGACGCGTGGCAGGAATGGCTCAAGTTGCAAACCATGCTGATCAATGAGCACCGCCTGACCCCGTTCGAGCCCGAAGCCCGCGCGTTTCTGGCCAAGGAGCGGGAACGGTTCCTGTTCGGCGGGGCGAGCGAAATGCCGGAGGGCTACCGCCCGCCCACCGCGTAAGCGGCCTACTCCTCCTCGGGCTCGGACAGATCCGACGCTTCCGGGGGGGACTCCGAACCATAAGGCATGGTTTTCGCGCGAGCCGGACGCGGAGCGTCAGTCTCTGCGGTTTCGGTGTCACTGCCCGGGCGATAGGGATTCGCCGGCGAATAGAGTTCTTCGCTGCTCGCGCCACTCTCATCATCGGGTGCCGTTCGCGAACGCAAATAGGCGTCGTCGGCGGGAGTCCCGCGGTAGCGCGGCGCAGCGGGCGAAACTGGCGCCGACGAACGGGCCGGGCTCAGGGGCTTGGTCGCCAGCGCCGCGGCGTTGGGATCGTCATCCTTCGCAACCGGTGCCGGCGCCAGTCCGACACCGCTCGCAGCGGCACGCTGCCAGTCGCTGCCGGTGCCGCCGATCACAACCGGAATACCGGTCGGACGTTCCACCGCACGGCGGACCTTGTCCATATCGATGCTGGCACCGGTCTTGTCCCTCTGCTTCTCGACCTCAGTCATGGCGATCCGCATCAGGTAGCGCGAGCGCTGGGCATCCTCACGGGCCAGTTGCGCCTTGCTGACGTCGTCATCGACGTCATGCGGCGCAATCCCGACATCCTCATCCAGCGGCTGGCTGGCCTCCAGATAGAGCTTGCCGTCCTTCCAGCCCAGCTTGATCGGCTGATTGACCAGATACACCGGCGCACCAACCGGAACCAGCGGAAACAGTTTGGCAATGTCCTCGTTATACAGGCGCATGCAGCCATGGGTTACGCGCATGCCGATCCCATCGGCCTTGGCGGCATCCGTTCCGTGGATCAGATAGCCAGACACGCCCAGTCGCATGGCGAACTTGCCGAGGGGATTATCCGGCCCTGGCGGCACGACATCCGGCAGCGGGTCACCTTTGGCGGCGTGCTCGCGCTTGATCGAGGCCGGCGGCGTCCAGGACGGATCCTTCTGCTTGTTGACCACCGATGTTTTGCCGATCGGCGTACGCCAGTCCATCCGGCCCATGCTGACCGGATAGGTGATGACTTCGCCGGTCTGGCTGGATTCGAAGGCCGGGGCGACGGCTGCGGGCGCAGGGGCTGGCTTCGGCACCGCCGCGACCGGTTTGGCCGGCCCCTTGCCCGGTACTGCCTTGGCGCCCGGCTTGGCTGCACCCGGCTTGACTGCAGCAGGCTTGCCGGCGACCGGTTTGGTCGCGGCCACTTTCTTGGTTGCCGGCCTGGGCGCCGGGGCGGCCGCTTTGACCGGGAAGTAATACAGCCGCATTTCGGGAATGTTGACCACGATGCCGGCGCGCGGCGCATCGGGCAGGATGTATTCCTGCGGTATCAACACGTCGGTGCCGGCTTTCGGCAGCCAGCGGTCGACATTCTGGTTGGCCATGACCATTTCGTCCTGTCCGACACTGAAGCGGCGGGCGATGTCGATCAGCGTGTCTTCCTGGTGGGCCCGGGTGTGGCGAATCTCGCCAATCAGGTCGTCGCCCGGGTCGGGCAAGCGAAATGTTTCAGCCGTGGCGGTCTGACCGGTAGCCAGCAGCCAGGCAATCGTGAGAGAGAGCGCCTTGCGCGAACGCACGGCGAAGGTCGAAGGATTTGAATGCTGAGACATGGGCACAACCTGCTGTATCGGGCTATGTCGGTTCCGGCAAGCGCTCGCCGCCGAACCAGCTGAACATGATGGGAAGGAAACTGTTCAATTCGAGACTCATGATCGCGAAGTCGGCATCGAAACGCGCGGCGAAATCGTCGGTTTCGACGTTTGCCGCCTCCTCCTGCAGGGCATCGAGAAACCGCAGACGTCTGACGGTCAGCGCATCGTCCAGGACCACACTCAAGCGATCATTCCAGCTGAACGCCAGCCGGGTGACCTGCTTGCCGGCCTGAACATGATTGAGGATCTCCGGCACCTCGAGCTCATGCCGGCGGCAACGCACGCTGGCACCGTCCTCATCCGGCGACTTGAGTTCACATTCGTTCTCCAGCAGTACGCCATCGGGCAGCGCACCGCCGGCGAGCCATTGGGTCATGATCAGCGACGGGGATTCATGCGTCGTCACCGGCGTCACCGGAAAACCGTTGAGCGTCTGTCGCAGGACGGCGACAAAATCCTCCGCCTTGCGGGCACTGGCGGCATCGACGATCAGCCAGCCGCCGCGCAGGTCCAGATAGCCATAGGTTCGACGCGTCTGACTGAAGGCCCGCGGCAACATGTCATGGATGATCTCGTCCCGGATCGACTCGCGCTCCTTGCGGCGCACCTGACGGCCCTGCTGGTCCTCTACCAGGGCAACCCGCTCCGCCAGAGCCTGCTGGATCGCCGCCGCCGGCAGCACCTTTTCTTCACGCTGCAGGCACAACAGGATAAAACCGCCGCTCTGATGGGTCAGAGGCAGTCCTTCCCTGCCCAGCGGCGGAAACCATCCGTCGATGAAAGGCTCAAGTTGCCCGCAATGCCGGAAGGCCCGGTCGGCGAGTTGTTTTTCCAGCTCCGGGAGACTGGGCTGAAAGGGCTCGGTCAGCCGGAGGACCGTCAGATTCTTGAACCACATCCTGAATTTGGATTCCGCTAAAAGCGTGAGATTATGGGCACAATACCTATGTTTGTCATCACAAAGCCCTTGTAGTTACCGGGTTATGTCTCGGTTATTAAACAATGCCCACCGACCACCCTTCCCTTTTTCAGACCTGTCCTTGAGAGGGATAATGCCGCCCGGTTCCCGTTTTCGAATTTGTCTCCGCCCATGAACACCTTGAACCTCACGCTGACGTTCGCGCTGCTGGCCACCCTGCCGACCCTTGCGAGTGCCGAAAGGCTGTTTGTTTCCCTTGAAAAGGACAACGCCATCGCCGTAGTCGACCCGACAACGGGCACACTGAAAAAAACCGTCAAGGTGGGCAAACGCCCGCGAGGCATTGCGCTCGGCCCGGACGGCAAAAGCCTCTATGTCGCGGTCAGCGATGAGGATGTGCTGAAAATCCTGGATACCGACAGCCTGAAGATCACGGGCACACTCAAGGCTGGCAAGGACCCCGAGACCTTTGCACTGGATCCGGCCGGCCAACGGCTGTTCGCTGCCAACGAAAACGATAATCAGGTCACGGTGGTGGATCTGGCCCGTCGCACAGCGGTCAAGACGATCGGCGTCGGCGTTGAGCCGGAAGGCATCGCCACCAGCCCGGACGGCCAATGGATCGCCAGCACCAGCGAAACCACCAACATGGCGCACTGGATCGATGGCAAAACCTTATCCATCGTCGACAACACACTGGTCGACCCTCGACCGCGGGCCTGCAGCTTTACCGATGACAGCCAGCAACTCTGGGTCAGCTCGGAGATTGCCGGTACCGTGACCGTGCTCGATACCCGGACGCGGCAGATGGTCGGAAAAATCCAGTTCCGCATCCCCGGCGTCACGCAGGAGAAAATCCAGCCGGTCGGCATCCGCATCGACAAGGACCGACGCTTTGCCTATGTTGCCTTGGGTCCTGCCAACCGGGTCGCGGTGATCGACGCCAAAACCTATGCCGTGGTCGATTACTGGCTGGTCGGACAGCGGGTCTGGAACCTCGCCTTCTCGCCCGATCAGAAGCGGCTCTACACCACCAATGGGGTCAGCAACGACATCTCCATCATCGATCTCGAAGGCCGCAAGGTCCTGAAGTCGGTCGCCGTCGGCCAGTACCCGTGGGGCGTGGCGGTGCAACCATGAGCCGGGTCCCTGCCCTTGCAGTCAGCGGGCTTTCGTACGCCTACGGCCAGAAGCAAGCCCTGAATCAGGTCAGCTTTGAGGTCGATACCGGCCAGTGTGCCATGCTGCTCGGCCCAAACGGCGCCGGCAAGAGCACCCTGTTTTCGCTGATCACCCACCTGTATGACAGCCTGGGCGGCCAAATCCGGATTTCCGGGCATGACATTCGCACCCGCCCCCGCGCCGCCCTGTCCGAACTCGGTGTCGTGTTTCAGCAGACGACGCTGGACCTGGATCTCAGCGTGCGGCAGAACCTGCACTACCACGCCGCCTTGCATGGGCTCGGCAGGAGCGAGGCTGAACAGCGGATTCAGGAGGAATTGGAGCGCCAGGGCATGTTCGAGCGCGCCGGTGAAAAGGTGCGGCAGCTGAATGGCGGTCATCGGCGCCGGGTCGAGATTGCCCGCGCCTTGCTGCACCGGCCGCGCCTGCTGCTGCTGGACGAACCTACCGTGGGGCTGGACATGCCCAGCCGCACGGCGATCGTCGAGTATGTCCACCGCCTGACGCAGCACCACCGTATCGCCGTCCTCTGGGCGACGCACCTGATCGACGAGATCCAGGACGACGACCGCTTGCTGATTCTGCATGCCGGCCAGTTGCGGGCGCAGGGCAGTCTCGATGAGGTCCTGAGTGCCACCGGCACCCCCTCGATCGCTGCCGCCTTCGAACAACTCACCCGCCGCCGGGAGACGTCATGATGTCCCTTCTCCATTATGGCCGTGCCCTGCGGGGTATCGTCAGTCGCGAGTTGCTGCGCTTCATTCATCAGCGGGAGCGCTTCATTTCCGCTCTGGTCCGGCCGCTCATGTGGCTGTTCATCTTTGCCGCCGGATTCCGTTCCACCCTCGGCGTGGCCATCATCCCGCCGTATGAGACTTACATCCTCTACGAGGTCTACATCACGCCCGGACTGCTGGGCATGGTGCAGTTATTCAACGGCATGCAAAGCTCGCTGTCGATGGTCTACGACCGGGAAATGGGCAGCATGAAAACGCTGCTGGTCAGTCCGTTGCCGCGCGGCTATCTGTTGACCTGCAAGTTGCTGGCCGGTGTGCTGGTGTCGGTGCTGCAGGCCTATGTCTTTCTGCTGATCGCCTACCTGTACGGCATCGAGGCACCACCGATGGGTTATCTGACCGTGCTGCCGGCACTGATTCTGTCCGGCTTGATGCTGGGGGCGCTGGGCTTGCTGCTGTCATCGTTCATCAAGCAGCTGGAGAATTTTGCCGGCGTGATGAATTTCGTCATCTTTCCGATGTTCTTTCTCTCGACGGCGCTGTACCCGCTGTGGAAGGTTCAGGAGTCCAGCGTACTGCTGTACACGCTGTCGCAATGGAATCCGTTCACCTATGCGGTGGAGCTGATCCGGTTTGCGCTCTATGAGCAGTTCAATCTCAAGGCCAGCCTGGTCACACTGGGTGCCACGCTGGCATTTCTGCTTGCAGCCATCGTCGGCTACAACCCGGCCCGCGGTGCCATGCACCGGAAGGGGTAACGCAGCCGAAACCGGCCGGTATTTCCCAGCTGCGAGGACATCACGCGCGCGTCTGGTCCATAGGTATCATTACCACTGTTCGGACGTTCTATGAGGCGGCTTAATCGCATGGCTTCAACCCAGTCCACTGGCCGAGAACGGCGTGATGTCTGCTCCCCCGAACCTGCAACCGCCCGCCCAGAGGCGTCAACCGCCAGACACCGAGCGGGTGCAAATGCTGGCCCGATTTGCGCTGGAAAACGCCTCGGATGCCATCTACTGGGTCGGCCCGGACAGTTCGATCCTCTACGTCAACCCGGCCGCGTGCCGGATGCTGGGGTATTCGTCTGAGGAATTGACCGGCATGGCCATTCGCGACCTGAACCCGGACATGGATGCAACCGCCTGGGAACAGCACTGGCAGCAACTTAAATCGGAAGGCACCGTCTCGCTGGAATCTACCCATCGGGCCCGTGACGGCCGCACGGTGCCGGTGGAAATTCACGCCAACTATCTGAGCGTCAGCGGCGATGAGTACAACTGCGCCATCGTCCGCGACATCACCGACCGCGAGGAGACCCGCAAAGCCCTTGCCGCCGCGAATACCGACCTGGAACGGCGCTTCGAGGCCCGTACGGCAGAATTGCTGGATCGGACGCATGAACTGGAGCGAATCGTCGGTCAGTATCAGCGCGTCATCAAAACCACCAGTGATGGATTCTGGGTCATCGACGCCGACACGCTACGGATCGTGGAAGCGAACACAGCCGCCGCACAGATGCTGGGCTATCCGCAGGACGCCTTGCTGGACATGCGGATCCCTGACTTCGATGTTGCCCACTCACCGGAAGAACTGAAAAGGCTTATCGCCCAAATCAATAGCAAGGGTCAGGAAGTCTTCGAAACCCGTCTGCGGACGCGCACGGGGACAGACCTTCACATTGAAATCAGCACCACCTATGACCCGGTCAGCCAGACCTACGTGGCTTTTCTGCGCGACATTACCGCCCGCAAGCAGGCCGAAATCCAGCTGATCGAAAGTGAAATCCGGTTTCGGGCCA
>CAYFNI010000020.1:0-26764 GCA_964344495.1 uncultured Methylococcus sp. | reverse complement strand
GTTGTTCTGGTGGGTCGGCGCCAGTGCCCCGGCCGCCTTCATGGCGCATTTCACCGTGTTCGTGCTGGCCTGCTTCGTCGGCTACATGGTGATCTGGAACGTGACGCCGGCGCTGCACACGCCGCTCATGAGCGTCACCAACGCGATTTCCAGCATCATCGCGATCGGTGCACTGGTCCAGATTTCCTCACCGGAAATCGTGATTCTGGCGGCCATCGCCCTCATTCTCACCTCCATCAACATGGCCGGCGGCTTCTGGGTTACCCAGCGGATGCTCAGCATGTTCAGAAAATAAGCAGCGGAGCACACGATCATGTTTTCTGAAGGATTAGTTACTGTTTCCTATATCGCGGCAACGATTCTGTTCATTCTCAGTCTCGGTGGCCTCTCCAACCCCGAAACCGCCCGCAAGGGCAACTTTTACGGGATTCTCGGCATGTCCATCGCCATTCTGGCGACGGTGGCGGGCCCCAAGGTCACCGGCTCGGGCTATCTGCCGCTGGTCATCGCCATCCTGATCGGCGGCGGCATCGGGATTTTTGCTGCCAAGCGGGTCAAAATGACCGAAATGCCGGAACTGGTGGCCCTGATGCACAGCCTGGTGGGCCTCGCCGCCGTGCTGGTCGGTTACGCCAACTACATGGATCCCTCAGCCACCTTGACCGGGGTTGAAAAGACCATTCATGAAGTGGAAATCTACATCGGCATCCTGATCGGTGCCGTGACGTTCTCAGGCTCCGTCATCGCCTTCGGCAAACTGTCGGGCAAGATCACCGGCAAGCCGATCATGCTGCCGGCGCGGCACTTCCTCAACCTGGGCCTGCTCATCGCCGCCATCATCGTCGGCCACTGGTTCCTTGGGGTGGACGGCCATGAAGGGCTGCTGCCCTTGTACGTGATGACCGGCCTGGCGCTACTGTTCGGCATCCACATGGTCATGGCCATCGGCGGTGCAGACATGCCGGTGGTCGTGTCCATGCTGAACAGCTATTCGGGCTGGGCGGCCTCGGCGACCGGCTTCATGCTCAACAATGACCTGCTGATCGTAACCGGTGCGCTGGTCGGCTCATCGGGCGCGATCCTGTCATACATCATGTGTCGCGCCATGAACCGGCATTTCCTGTCGGTGATTGCCGGCGGCTTCGGCACCAGTGGCGGGACCTCCCCCGCGGCCGGGGCGGCCCCCGAGGGTGAGGTGACGCCGATCAGCGCCGAGGAAACGGCTGAATTGCTGCGCGCTGCCAGCAACGTGATTCTGGTCCCCGGCTATGGCATGGCGGTGGCCCAGGCGCAGCATACGGTGCAGGAAATCACCCAGTTGCTGCGCAGCCGCGGCGTCAACGTCCGCTTCGCCATTCACCCGGTTGCCGGTCGCATGCCCGGCCACATGAACGTGCTGCTGGCCGAAGCGCGGGTACCCTACGACATCGTGCTGGAAATGGACGAAATCAACGAGGACTTCCCGGAAACCGACGTGGCCATGGTTATCGGGGCCAACGACATCGTCAATCCCGGCGCGCAGGAAGACCCCAACAGCCCGATTGCCGGCATGCCGGTGCTGGAGGTCTGGAAGGCGAAGACCTCAATCGTGATGAAACGCTCGATGGCTTCCGGCTATGCCGGCGTCGACAATCCGCTGTTCTATAAGGAAAACAACCGGATGCTGTTTGGCGACGCCAAGAAGATGCTGGACGAGGTACTCAAGCATCTGCAAGCCTGACCCAGGACGGGTCCGCGCCGGGAGCAATGCCCGGCACGGACCCGGTCTTAAACCTGCATCACCGGAGACGTTCAATGAAGCCGATGACCCTTAGCCTGCTGCTGGCCCTTCTGCTGGGTGGCTGCGGCGGAACCTACACCAAGCTCGATCATCCCGCGCCCGCGGCGGACAGGTCTGCCACGGACGACTGCCCCAACGGAATCAACTATAAGACCGGTCAATGCCGCTAGGCACGGCACGTCGGGCGAATCAGAAGTGATAACCCTTGCCGTTGTGTGAGCTCAAATCCAGCCCCTCGGTCTCCTCGTCCAGAGAAACCCGCAGACCGTTGAACCGACCGATGAGCTTCAGCGACAGGTAACTGACCGTCCCACTCCAGACCAGGGCCACCACCACCCCGACCGCTTGGGCACCCACCTGGGACCACAGCCCGAGACCGGTCGGCAAACCCGCCCCCCCCAGGGCCTGCGCGGCCAGCGGAGCGGTCAGCAAGGCACCCAGCATGCCGCCGACACCGTGCACCGGAAACACATCCAGTGCATCGTCGATGGACAGTTTGCGCTTGACCCAGTGAATCGCAAAGAAGCACACCACCCCGGCCACGACGCCCATCAGCAGCGCACCGACCGGGCCGACAAAACCGGCCGCCGGCGAGATGATCCCAAGACCCGCAATCATGCCGGTGATGACCCCCAGCAACGTCGGCCGCCCATAACGCAGCCATTCCACTGCCATCCAGACCAGCGCACCGGCCGTCGCGGCGATGTGCGTGGTCAGCATCGCCAGCCCGGCCGCGCCGTTCGCCATCAGCGCGCTGCCGGCACTGAAACCATGCCAGCCGACCCACAGGATACCGGCCCCGGCCGCGGTCAGGGTGAGGTTGTGCGGCGGCATCAGGGTGCCGGGAAAGCCTCGCCGCGGACCCGCCAGCCAGGCCGCCGTAAGCGCACCGATGCCCGCGGTCGTATGCACGACGATGCCGCCGGCGAAGTCGATCACTCCCAGTTGCGCCAGCCAGCCGCCGCCCCAAACCCAATGGCAAACCGGGACGTAGACCAGCAGCGTCCAGCACACGGTAAACCAGAGGATGGCCGAAAACTTCATTCGCTCCACACAGCTGCCAATCATCAACGCCGGCGCAAACACCGCAAACGTCAGGTGATACATGCAGAACACCGATTCGGGCAGACTGCCGGTCATGGCGTCGGCATTGATGCCGAGCAGGAACAGCCGATCCAATCCCCCGATAAACGGCTGCCAAGGCCCTTGATTGGTCAGGGCAAGGCTGTAGCCGGCCACCATCCAGAGAATCGACACCAGTGACGTTACGGCGAAACATTGCACCAGAACGGAGAGCACGTTTTTGGTGCGCACCAGGCCACCGTACAGGAGCGCGAGGCCCGGCACGGTCATGAACAGGACCAGACCGGTGGACGTCAGGATCCAGGCAGTATCTGCCGGGTTCAGTTGATCTGCGAAGCCAGGTTCGGCTATCCCCGTCATGACGAGGAGCCCTGCCAGTCGCCGTGCAAGCAGTCGTCTCATGGTTTGCCTCCGCTCAGTATGTGCACCACAAGGATGCATTATAGGTGCTGGCGCGGAGAAATCGGCATCTTTGTGATCTTTTATGGTGCGACCGAAGAGACCTTACGACAGAGGGGGGCAGCAGAATTCCCAAGGCTTACCGCTCCTAATCTGCGAGCCGTCAGAGCGTTAAGCGGGGCCTGAAAGCAAAACACCCGCCTGATCGTCACGGGATGACGTTCAGGCGGGTGAACGAGGGACGCGGAGCGGTGTCCGGCGCCCATGGGTGAGAGGCTATCGCTATTCGCTTTTCGCGGCTTCCGGCGGCTTGCGCAGGCGGATGCCCAACTCCCGCAACTGGACGTCAGTGACCTCGGCCGGCGCGTCGATCATCGGACACCAGGCCGACTGGGTCTTGGGGAAGGCCATCACTTCACGGATCGAAGTCGCGCCACTCATCAACATGACCAGGCGGTCCATGCCGAAAGCAATACCACCGTGGGGTGGCGCACCGTACTTGAGGGCATTGAGCAGGAAGCCGAATTTCTGCTGGGCCTCCTCGTCGCCAATACCCAGCAGTTTGAAGACGGCATCCTGCAGGTCGGTCTGGTGGATACGCACCGAACCGCCGCCGATCTCGGTCCCGTTCAGCACCATGTCGTAGGCCCGGGAAATGGCCTGTCCCGGGTTGGCCTGCAACTCATCCAGACTGCACTTGGGGGCCGTAAAGGGATGATGGAGGGCAAACCAGCGGTTGTCCTTGTCGTCCCACTCGAACATGGGGAAATCGACCACCCATAGCGGCGCCCATGCTCCCTGAACCAGGCCGCGATCATGCCCCACCCTGAGTCGCAGGGCACCCATCGCTTCGTTAACGACCTTGGCCTTGTCGGCGCCAAAGAACACCAGATCGCCCGTTTCCGCGCCCACGCGATCGAGAATGGCGAGGACCGCTTCGGCCGGCAGGAACTTGATGATCGGTGATTGCAGCCCGTCGATGCCCGCCGCCCGGTCGGTGACCTTGATATAGGCCAGCCCCTTGGCGCCGTAGATGCCAACGAACTGGGTCAGGTCGTCGATCTCCTTGCGCGACAGCTCGCTTCCCTTCGGCAGGCGCAGCGCCACCACGCGACCATCCGGATCCTTGGCCGGTCCGGCAAATACTTTAAACTCGATGTCCTTGAGCAAATCGGCGACATCGACCAATTCGAGCGGGATGCGCAGGTCCGGCTTGTCGGAACCGAAGCGCCGCATGGCCTCGGCATGGGTCAGGCGCGGGAACGGATTGGGCAGCTCGATGTTCAGCGTCTTGGCGAACAGCTGCCGGATCATCTCCTCCATCAGATCGGTGATGGCCCGCTCATCCATGAACGAGGTCTCGATGTCGAGCTGGGTAAATTCCGGCTGCCGGTCGGCGCGCAAATCCTCGTCGCGGAAACAGCGGACCACCTGATAGTAGCGGTCCATGCCGGAGATCATGAGCAGCTGCTTGTAGAGCTGTGGCGACTGCGGCAGGGCGAAGAAATGGTTCGGATGGGTGCGGCTGGGCACAAGATAGTCACGCGCACCCTCCGGGGTCGCCTTGGTCAGGAATGGCGTCTCGATTTCGTAGAAGCCGTTGTCATCCATGAAATTCCGCAGATGACGGGTAACATCCCGCCGCAGGCGCATGCGCTGCTGCATGAGCGGGCGGCGCAGGTCGATGTAGCGGTAGCGCAGGCGGGTTTCCTCGCTGACTTCCACCTCGCTTTCGAGGGGGAATGGCGGCGTTTCCGACTTGTTGAGGATCTCCAGCGTCGTCGCCAGCACTTCAATCTTGCCGGTGGCGAGATTGGCGTTTTCGGTTCCGGCCGGTCGCGGCCGAACCTTGCCGTGTACCCGCAGGACAAATTCGCTGCGAACCGTCTCGGCCAGCTTGAAGGCCTCGGCATAATCTGGATCGAACACCACCTGAACCAGCCCTTCGCGATCCCTGAGATCAATGAAGATCACGCCACCGTGATCGCGCCGCCGATGAACCCAGCCACAAAGATCGACTTCCTGGCTCAGGTGACTTTCCGTTACTTCTCCACACCGGTGGCTACGCATGACTGTTTCTCGAACTGGGTAAAAAGGCTTGGATTTTAGGGGTACGACAGAGGCGACACAAGACCGGATCCACTGGCCCTGCGGCGCCGTCAGCACGGTTGCCCCTCACGTACAACGGGATTTTGAGGCCGGTCGTACCGGGCCGTTGGCGAGGCGATGAGCGCTGCCGAGGCCCGGGTTACTGTTCAGTTGAACGGGTGCCGCAAGACAATGGTTTCGTTGCGATCGGGACCGGTGGACAAAATATCAACCGGTACGCCAACCAGTTGCTCAAGACGCGCGATGTAATCGCGGGCGGCCGTGGGCAGCCGGTCCAGCTCGGTTATGCCGGCCGTGGAGTCGGTCCAGCCGGGCATCATTTCGATCACCGGCTCGCATTGGGCGTAGGCCTCTGCACCAATCGGTACGGTATCGATCAGCTGCCCCTGATAACGATAGGCGGTGCACACACCGATCGACGTCAGTCCATCCAGCACGTCCAGTTTGGTCAGACACAGACCGGACAGGCTGTTGAGCTTGGCCGAGCGGCGCATCAGCACGGCATCGAACCAGCCGCAACGCCGGGCTCTGCCCGTTGTTGCACCAAACTCTGCCCCGCGGGTCGACAAGTGGCGCCCCTGTTCGTCAAATAATTCGGTCGGGAACGGCCCATTGCCGACCCGGGTGGAATAGGCCTTGGTGATGCCGAGTACATAGTCAAACTCCAGCAGCCCCACGCCGGTCCCGGAGGCTGCGCCACCCGCCGTCGTATTGGACGAAGTGACGTAGGGATAGGTGCCATGATCAATGTCGAGCATGGCACCCTGCGCACCCTCATAGAGCACATTCTCGCCTGCCGCGCGCAGCGCGTGCAGATCACCAGCCACATCGCCCAGCATCGGCTTGATCTGCTCGCCGATGGCGGTGAGCTGGGCCAGCACCTCATCAAACGCCAGTGGCGGCTCCTTGAAATACTGGCTGAGGACAAAGTTGTGGTAATCCAGCAGTTCGCGCAAACGCTCCGCCAGCAATTCCGGGTAGAACAGATCACCGGCACGAATGCCGCGCCGCGATACCTTGTCTTCGTAAGCAGGGCCAATGCCACGGCCGGTGGTGCCAATGGCTTTGGCGCCGCGGGCCTTCTCGCGTGCCACATCGAGCGCCACATGAATCGGGAGAATCAGCGCACAGGCTTCGCTGATCTTGAGCCGCTCACGAACCGGGATGCCTGCCCGTTCCAGCACGGCGATTTCCTCCATCAAGGCTTCCGGAGAGAGCACCACGCCGTTGCCGATGTAACAGGTCACGCCCTCACGCAGGATGCCGGAGGGTATCAGATGCAGAACGGTTTTCTGCCCGTCAATGACCAGGGTATGTCCGGCATTGTGTCCGCCCTGAAAGCGAACTACCCCCTTGGCGCGCTCGGTAAGAAGATCGACGAGCTTACCTTTGCCTTCGTCACCCCATTGCGTGCCGATCACGACAACATTTTTTCCCATTCTGCTTTTCCGTTTCGTTGTGTGTGGTCAGGCGCTGTCAGGCCAGTCGCCATGCGCCGTCTTGTTGGATGAGTCTTTGCGCGCACCCCAGCGCCTCGGGTGTCTCATGATCGCCCCCCAGCGACTGGATGACCACCCGGCCCTGCTGGCGCAACTCGGCGATGGCTGCTGCGAGCGACGCATCAGCGTCCGCAGGCGCAAAAATCGCGCCTGATGCGTCGGCCGCGCGGGCAGTGTCGGCCGACAGCCCCGCCAGGGTCCGCAGGTCGGCACTGAAACCGACCGCCGGGCGCGCCCGACCGAACACGTGGCCGATGGCGTCATAGCGGCCGCCGCGCGCGATCTCCTTGCCCTGCCCCGGAACAAAGGCGGCAAACACCACGCCAGTGTGGTACTGATAACCGCGCAGTTCAGCCAGGTCGACATTCAGTGGCAGACCGGGATAAAGCTGTTGCAGGCTGGCGGCCAGCGCAGCCAGTTCATCCAGCGCCCGGCCGATCTCGGCACCGCCCTCGCGCAACGCTTCGCGGGCCCCTTGGATCACGGCCACCGGACCGTTCAGTTCCAGCAAGGCCATCAACATCCCCGCCACCGGATCGGACAGGTCCAGCGTCCGGATGAACGTCTCCAGGTCGGTCGCATCCTTGCGCTGCAACAGATCAAAGACGATGGTCTCCTGCGCGTCCGACAGCGCCGCCTGACGGGCAATCGCCCGAAACAGACCGACATGTCCCAGATCCAGATGCACCGCGTGGATATTTGCCACAGACAGGCTTTCCAGCATCAGCCGAATGACCTCGCCAGTGGCGGCCACACCTTCGGCACCATAGAGTTCGGCACCAATCTGGATTGGATTGCGGGACTTGTCGAGGTGGCCGGTCAGCGCATGCACGACCGAGCCGACATAACAGAAACGCGCCGGCACGCCCGTCTGGGCCGTTCGCGCATCGATCCGGGCCACCTGGGGCGTGATATCGGCCCGTAGGCCGATCAGCCGGCCGCTGACCGGATCGGACAGCTTGAGCGTATGGAGATCGAGTTCATGTGCGGTCCCGACTAGCAGCGAGTCGAGAAAATCGATCATGGGCGGCATGACGAGCCGGTAGCCCCAACCTGCAAACCTGTCGATCAGGTTGCGGCCGAGCCGGTCAAGACGGTCCGCCTCATCAGCGAAAATCTCATCGATACCTTCAGGCAACAGCCAGCGGTCCTGTGGCAACATGGGGTGCAGGTCAGTCAGAAAGCTTCAGAAGGGGCAGATGGTACTGGATGCAAGGGCCTGACATCCAGTCACCTGCCCGTTTTTTGGCGGGCATGCCATCGGGATCCTCCCCGTTACGTGCGGGTAGGTCTGCTTACTTGGGCTTTTTGAAGTACTTGAAAAAGTCCGAATCCGGTGACAACACCATGACGCTGTGATCATCCTTGAAGGCCGAGCGGTAGGCCATCAGACTGCGGTTGAACTCGAAGAACTCGCGATTCTTACCGTACGCTTTGGCATAGATGTCGGCTGCGGCCGCATCACCCTCGCCGCGCCGGATTTCTGCATCGCGGTTGGCTTCGGCAATCAGGACATCGCGCTGGCGATCAGCTTCGGCACGAATCTTCTCGGCCGCTTCGGCGCCACGCGACCGGAATTCCCGCGCCACCCGAGCCCGTTCGGCCTCCATCCGATGATAGACGGAAGAACTGACTTCTTCCGGCAAATCGATCCGCATGACCCGGATATCGACCACGCGCACCCCGAGCCCGGCCACCGACGGGTTGACCATCTTGGTCAGCGCATCCTGAATCCGGCCCCGGTCGGACGAGACCAGTTCGCGGATGGTGCGCTTGCTGAATTCATTGCGCATGGCATCCTTGGTGATCTGATCCAGACGGATGTTGGCCTGCGACTTGTCCCCCGCCACTGCGGTGTAGAACTTGCTGATGTCATCGATCTGCCACTTCACGAACCAGTCGACGATGACGTTCTTCTTCTCGGAGGTGAGGAAGCGTTCCGGCTTGGATTCCAGCGTCAGCACCCGCTTGTCGAAGCGCTTGACCTGCCGGTAGGGCAACTTGAAATGCAATCCGGGCGTGTAGTCGGTACCAACAATCTTCTTGAATTCGAGCAGAATCGCGGTTTCGGTTTCCGACACCGTGAAGGTCATGGTGGAGAGCATCAGGATCAGCCCAAGGCTGATGCCGGAGATCAGTGTCTGTTTGTTCATGGCTGCTGGCCCCTGCTCTCGCGTCCTCGCGAAGTTGCTGATCGTGCGGATTTGCCGTTGCTCGGCTGGGCGTCCGGAATGAGGGGCGTCGCGGTTTCGCCTTCCTTGACCGGGCCACCGACAGGCGTCGGACGCTGCAGCTTGTCAACCGGCAGATAGAGCATGTTGTTGGCGCCCTTGACATCCACGACCATGGCGCCGGTCTGTCCCAACACATCCTGCATCGCATCCAGATACAGACGTTCCCGCGTCACGTCGGGGGCTTTTTCATACTCCGCAAGCAGTTGCAGGAAGCGCGAGGATTCGCCATTGGCGCGGGTGATGGCCCGCTGGCGATAGGCTTCGGACTCCTCCATCAGCCGTGCCGCCGTCCCGCGCGCCTTGGGTACCACTTCGTTGGCATAGGCCTCGGCCTCGTTTTTGAGCCGCTGCTCGTCTTCGCGCGCCTTGATGGCATCTTCGAAGGCGTTCTGGACCTCGTCAGGCGGCTGGGCATCGACGAGGTTGACGTTGCTGACCCGGATGCCGGTCTGATACTCATCCAGCGTTTGCTGGATCTCGGCCTTGATTTCGTCAGCGATATTGCTGCGGCCCTCGGTCAGCACGAAGTCCATGGTGTTCTTGCCGATCACGGCCCGCTGCGCACTCTCGATGACCTGCTTCAAGGTCAGGTCCGGATCGGCCACGTTAAACAGATAGGCCTTGGCGTCCTTGATCTGGTACTGCACCGCAAGGCGGATGTCGATGATGTTTTCATCCTGCGTCAGCATCATGGCTTCCTTGGGCACCGAGGTCTGCGACTGCTGTCGTCCACCGGAACGATAGCCGACCTCGACAAAGCGTTGCTGATCCATGTTGACCACCTCGACCGCTTCAATGGGCGCCGGCAGGTGCCAGTGGAGTCCGGGCAAGGTGGTGTCCTCGTAGGCGCCGAATCGGGTCACGACAGCGCGCCGACCTTCGTCCACCAGATAAATGCCGGTCAACAGCCACAGGGTGATGGCTATTAGCGCCACCAGCACGATCAACTGCATCGGGGCCTGATGCCCCTCGGGGCCGCCACCGGACAGCCGACCGCCAAACAGCCCGGCGATCTTGTCCTGCAGGCCTTTGATGACTTCATCCAGATCGGAGGAACCGGGCGGTTGTTCGCGGCCACTCCAGGGATCTTTCTTGTTGTTACCCGGTTCATTCCAGGACATTTTTTATCTCCTGAGCAATGTGCCTCGGCACATCATCTCGTTCGGTTTTCATAACATATTCATGCCCGACGCGCGCTAGCCGGGTCACTGATCAATCGGTTATCCGGCATCGGCCAGTTCTGGCTCATGTCCGACCGGGATTGTCCGGCCGCCGTCCAGAAACTTCAGCCGCTCGGCACTCCCCTGTACGTCCAGTATCCAGCCGCCCGCATCATCGACGTCCTCGCGCAGGATCGTGGCCACGCGATACAGGCGGGCACGGGTTGCCCCCTCGCTGGGTGCGAGCCGCACCTGACGCACCACTTCACGCTCACCGAAGAGCGCCTTGAGGGTGCCGGTGAGTCCGTCCAGACCTTCGCCCGTGTGGGCGGAGACCCAAATTTCCTGCGGCTTTCCGTGCTCATCGTGACGGACATGGGGCACGGCGCCCTCCACCCGGTCGAGTTTGTTCATCACCCGAATCTGCGGCACATCTTCGGCGCCAATTTCCTCGATCACACGGTCCACTTCGGCAATGGTGTCGTCCATTTGCTCGTCGCTGGCATCAATGACATGCAGCAGAAGATCCGCCTCGACCGTTTCCTGCAAGGTCGAGCGAAAAGCCACAACCAGCTCATGGGGCAGATCGCGAACAAACCCAACCGTGTCTGCCAGAATCACGTGATCCCGGGGCCCCAGCATCAACCGTTTCAGCGTCGGATCAAGGGTGGCGAACAATTGGTCGGCGGCGTATACCCCGGCACCGGTCAGGGCGTTGATAAGCGTCGACTTGCCGGCATTGGTGTAACCGACCAGCCCGATGACCGGGACATCCGACCGTTTTCGTGCCCGCCGTCCCTGATGACGCTGACGGTCGACCTTGTCCAGACGCTTCTGGATCTGACTGATGCGACGGCCAATCAGGCGCTTGTCGGTTTCGAGCTGGGTTTCGCCCGGTCCGCGCAGACCGATGCCGCCTTTTTGTCGCTCCAGATGGGTCCACCCCCGCACCAGCCGCGTAGACAGGTGCTTGAGTTGCGCCAACTCGACCTGCAGCTTGCCTTCGTAGCTCTGCGCCCGCTGCGCAAAGATGTCGAGGATCAAACCGGTCCGGTCCAGAACCCTGACCTTCAGTTCCCGTTCAAGGTTGCGTTCCTGACTGGGCGACAGCGTATTGTTGAACAGAACCAACTCGGCATCATGCAGGGCTATGGCCTGCGCCAGCTCTTCGACCTTACCCGTGCCGATGTAGAGTTTGGGATCAGGGTGATCGCGCTTGCTGATGAGCACCCCGACCGGGGTGGCCCCAGCCGAAAGTGCGAGCTCACTCAATTCGGCGACGCAACGCTCATCCGTCTGGGTGCCTGCATGGACCAGTATCGCACGCTCACCGGATTTTGGCCGATCAAACAAGTTCACGCACCCTGGATTCGGATCTCCGCATGCGGCCGGTCAAGGGGATGGTCACGCCTTCAGACCTCTTCGTCCATGTCCTCCTGACCCTGCGACAGCCTGACCTGACGGGCGGGAACAATCGTCGAGATAGCGTGCTTGTAAACCATCTGACTGACGGCGTTCTTGAGGATGATGACGTACTGATCGAATGAATCGACCTTGCCTTGCAACTTGATTCCATTCACCAGATAGATCGATACAGGGACATGTTCCTTTCTCAAGGCATTCAGGAAGGGATCCTGCAGATTTTGACCCTTAGACATTCCATTTCTCCATTATTGTTTCAAGTGTATTCATCCAGTCTGTCGTATCTCGGTCGGACATTTAAGCAAAAGTCGCTTCAGCCTGCTATCGGCCACTCTGGGGGCGACCGGGCAGCAGATCAAGCCCCCCGGCTTATTGGCCCACAGCTTCCATGACGGCCTCAGCCAATCGCTGCGCCATCGCGCTGACACGGTCCCCATCGGCCCCTTCAACCATGACCCGCACGAGCGGCTCGGTTCCGGAGCAACGCAGCAGGACACGGCCCTGTCCGGACAGCTCTCGCTCGACTTCGGTCTTAAGCTTTTGCACGGCATCGATTTCCTGCAGGTCAACCCGCGAACGCACCTTTACGTTGACCAACGTTTGCGGATATTTATCCATGCGCTGCCGGAGTTCAGCGAGACTTTTGCCGGCTGTGCTCATGGCTTCAACCACCTGCAGTGCAGCCACAATACCGTCACCGGTCGGGATCCGGTCGCGGCAGATGATGTGTCCGGAGTTCTCCCCGCCGAGGGTACTGTCATGAGCGAGCATCATTTCCATGACATACCGGTCACCCACCGCCGCCCGCTTCAACTCGACCCCAAGTCGGCCGAGGGCATGCTCGAGGCCAAGATTGGTCATCAGGGTGCCCACCAGGGGCCCCTTCAACTCGCCGATCGCATGCCGGGCAGTCGCAATGATAAACAGCAATTCGTCTCCGTCGAGAATGTTGCCCTCATGGTCAACCATGATCAGCCGGTCACCGTCACCGTCAAGCGCCAACCCGAAGTCTGCCCGTTCCTCCAAAACTCTTTGCGCCAGCGCGGCTGGCTTGGTGGCGCCAACATTGTCGTTGATATTGAAGCCGTTGGGGCTGTCGCCCATGGCGACCACGCTGGCGCCCAACTCCGCAAAGACATGCGGCGCGATGTGATAACCGGAACCATGCGCACAATCGACGACCAGTTTGACGCCATCCAGATTGACCCGCGAGGCGATGGTACTTTTGCAGAACTCGATGTAGCGGCCAGCGGCATCGCGCAAGCGGGAGGCCTTGCCCAGCTTGGCCGAATCGACCGTGGTCATCGGCTGCTCGATTTCCGCCTCGATCATGCGTTCAACCTCGTCCGAAAGCTTCATGCCGTCGGAACCGAAAAACTTGATGCCGTTGTCGTAATAGGGATTGTGCGAAGCACTGATGACAATTCCCGCTTCGGCGCGGAAGGTTCGGGTCAGGTAAGAAATCGCCGGCGTCGGCATCGGCCCGGTCAGCTGAGTATTGACTCCGGCCGCCGACAGCCCGGCTTCCAGCGCCGACTCCAGCATGTAGCCTGATATCCGGGTGTCCTTGCCGATCAGCACGGTGGCATCCTCCCGATCACGCGCCAACACCCGTCCCGCCGCCCAGCCCAGCTTGAGCACAAAATCTGCCGTGATTGGAAAGGCGCCGACTCTTCCCCGAATACCGTCAGTACCGAAATACGTGCGACTCATTTTGATCTCCCCCTGGCTGATACGGTCGACACCCCTTGGCCATAGGTGCCGCCCAAAAACGAAGCCCCTGCAAGGCAGGGGCTGACCTGTGACCGCTCGTCCGTGCCTGTCAGTGCTGTTCCGCGGCCTTGCCCAGTTCGTCAGGTGAATCGGGCGAGCGGCTCGGATTGGTCGGGCCGCTGGCCGGCGGTGTCTCATCCCAATTCTGCGGCGGCCTCGGCTCCCGTCCCGCCATGATGTCGTCGATCTGGAAGTGATCGATAGTCTCGTACTTCATCAGGGCTTCGGCCATCACATGGAGTTTCTCCATGTTCTCCTTCAGGATTTGCTCGCTGCGCTCATAGTTTCGATCAATGAACGAGCGAATCTCTTCGTCAATCAAATGCGACGTCTCCTCGGAAACGGACTTGTGCTTGGTCACCGAACGCCCGAGGAATACCTCGCCTTCCTCTTCGCTGTAGGCCAGAGGTCCGAGGCGTTCGGACAAGCCCCAGCGGGTCACCATGTTGCGAGCCAGATTCGTTGCGCGCTCGATGTCGTTCTGGGCGCCGGTCGTCACTTTCTTGCGGCCGAAAACCAGCTCTTCGGCGATCCGCCCGCCAAACAGGCTGGAAATCTGGCTCTCCAGCTTTTCCATGCTGGCGCTGTACTGGTCGCGCTCCGGCAGGAACATGGTGATACCCAGCGCCCGGCCGCGCGGCATGATGCTGACCTTGTAGACCGGATCGTGATCCGGCACCAGTCGCCCGACGATGGCATGACCGGCTTCATGGTAGGCCGTGAGGCGCTTTTCCTCCTCGCTCATGACCATCGAGCGGCGTTCGGCGCCCATCAGGATCTTGTCCTTCGCCTTTTCGAAATCTTCCATTTCAACGACACGCTTGTTCTTGCGCGCCGCAAACAGGGCCGCCTCGTTGACCAGATTGGCCAGATCGGCGCCCGAAAAACCCGGCGTTCCGCGTGCGAGGTAGGACACCTCGACATCAGCCGCCATCGGCACACGCTTCATGTGAACCTTGAGGATCTGCTCCCGACCCCGCACATCGGGCAGCCCGACCACGACCTGTCGGTCGAATCGGCCCGGCCGCAACAGGGCTGGATCAAGCACATCCGGGCGGTTGGTCGCCGCAATCACGATGATGCCTTCCGTTCCCTCGAATCCATCCATCTCAACCAGCAACTGGTTGAGGGTCTGTTCGCGCTCATCGTGCCCACCGCCCAGACCCGCACCCCGATGCCGGCCGACGGCGTCGATTTCGTCGATGAAGATGATGCAGGGCGCGTTTTTCTTGGCCTGCTCGAACATGTCGCGGACTCGGGAGGCGCCCACGCCGACAAACATTTCAACGAAGTCCGAACCGGAGATGGAGAAGAACGGCACCCGCGCCTCACCGGCAATGGCCTTGGCCAGCAGTGTCTTGCCGGTCCCGGGCGGGCCGACCATGAGGGCGCCGCGTGGAATCTTGCCACCCAGTTTCTGGAACTTGCTCGGGTCCTTCAGGAAGTCGACCATCTCCTGAACATCTTCCTTGGCTTCCTCAACGCCCGCCACATCGGCGAAGGTGACCTTGATCTGGTCTTCCTCGATCAACCGCGCCTTGCTCTTGCCGAACGACATCGCCCCGCGGCCACCGCCCCCACCCTGCATCTGGCGCATGAAGAACACCCACACGCCAATCAGCAACAGCATCGGAAACCACGAGATGAAAATCTGGGTCAGGAACGACTCGGACTCGGGTGGATCGACCTTGATGTCGACATGGTTCTCGAGCAAATCATCGACCATGTGCGGGTCATTCGGCGGCGAGAAGGTCGTGAACTTCTCCCCTGAAGCGTTCAGACCGTGAATGATCGGACCATCGATGCTGACCTGCTTGACCTGGCCTTCCTTGACCGCCGCCAGAAACTGCGAATAGGACATGCCCGAATCGGCGACCTTGCGTCCACCGAAACTGTTGAACATGGACATCAGCACGACGGCCACGACAACCCACAAAACCACATTCTTCAGCATGTCATTCACGAGATCACTACCTCTCCGGGCGATCAATGCCCTGATAAAAATGGCCACATACTATCAGCAACACGGCAAGCTCACATACGGGCACGCCCGGCAATGGCCAAAACCAAGGCATTGCAGCGCCCCACTTCAACCTACCGCCCGATCAAGGGATCGGTCATCGCTCCAGCATTTACGCCCCGGCAGCCGCCAGCATCAGCATTTCCTCGGCATGCGCCAGCGTATTCTCTGTCATCCGCACCCCGCCGAGCATACGTGCAATTTCCGGGATGCGTTCCGCTCCCGTCAGCGCCCGTACCTGCGACTGTGTCGCGGTTTCGCCCAGAATCTTCTCAACCAGCAAATGATGATGCCCCTGAGCCGCCACCTGGGCCAGATGGGTCACGCAAAACACCTGACAGCCACGCCCCAGCAGTCGGAGCTTTTGTCCCACCACCTCGGCGGTTCCGCCGCCAATTCCCGTGTCCACCTCATCAAAGACCAAGGTCGGTACTGTTTTGTCATCCGTTGCCGCAACCTGGATGGCGAGGCTGATGCGTGACAGTTCCCCCCCGGAGGCTACTCTGGCCAGAGGACGCAAGGGCATGCCGGGGTTGGCGCTGACCATGAATTCGACCACATCAAGTCCGGTGGGTGCCGGCTTGGCCGCTGCCTCGGGTCGCACCTCAATGATCACCTGACCTTGCGGCATGCCCAACTCCCGCACGATGGCGGAGATGCGCTGTTCCAGGAGCCTGGCGGTGCGCTGGCGTTGCTCCGACAGCGCCTGACTGGCCTCCGCATACCGCTGCGTGATGTCATCAAGTTCGCGCTGCAACTGTTCGGCGCTCTCCGCCCCGCCGTGCAACGCAGCCAATTCGGCCTGCAAAGTCTGCAGATGCTCAGGCAAGGCCTCCGGGCGCACCTGATGCTTGCGGGCCAGCCGGTGGACATCGGCCAAGCGCTGCTCCAGCCCTTGCAGGGCGGCCGGGTCGGACTCCTGCCGCTCCAGCGCATGGCGCAAGTCCAGCGCGACCTCCTTGACCTGCACCTGAGCCTCCCGCAGCAACTGGACCATGCCGGCAAATTCGGGTGCTAGCTTGCCGAGTTCGGTCAGCGCATGAATGGCATGCGCGAGTCGCGCATTGACCGAATGCGTTTCATCCTCATACAGGCCCTCCAGCTCGGCCTGCCCTACCTCCAGAATCCTGTCCACGTGGGCCTGCCGCGCATGCTCCTCGACCAGTCTGGCGTAGTCCAGTTGCGCCATGCCGGCCTGCTCCAGCTCGTCGATCTGGAAATGCAGCAGTTCGGCGCGGGCCTCGCGGTCGGCAGCATGACCGGTGCGACGCCGAATTTCCTCGCTGAGGGTACGCCAGCGCCGGTAAAGGGATTCCACCTCGGCTGCCTGATCTTCTGCGCCCGCCGCCGCATCCAGCAGCCGCCGCTGCTCCTGCGGCTTGGTAAGCAAGACATGGGCATGCTGACCATGGATTTCAACCAGACCCTGGCCAAATTCCTGCAACGACTGGAGCGTGACGGGACGACCATTGACGAAGGCCCGCGAGCGGCCATCCGCAGCGATGACCCGGCGCACCAGGCCCTCCTCCCCCTCGGCCAATTCGTGAGCCTCCAACCAGTCCCGTGCCGCCGGGCTGTCGGACAGGTCAAACGTCAGGCTGATTTCGGCCCGCTCGGCGCCGGGGCGAACAAAGGCCGCATCGGCGCGATCACCGAGCGCCAGCCCCAGCGCCGTGAGGAGAATGGATTTGCCGGCCCCGGTCTCGCCGGTCAGCACGGTGAGCCCCGCATCGAGGGACAGGCTCAGCGACTCCACCACCGCCAGATCACGGATATCGATATGCAACAACATGGCTAGACGCTGTATCCGGAACTCCAGTTCAACTTGGCGCGCAGAATCCCGAAAAAGTCATACCCCAATGGGTGCAACAACCTTAACGGCTTGGATTCGCGCTTGATTTCGATCAGATCCGTCACGCTCAGATCGGGACTGGGGATATTGTCGCAGACGACCAGCGCACTGAAGTGCTTGCTGGGCCTGAACGAGATGCCAATCGCACTGTGGCTGTCGATGACGATCGGACGGTTGGTCAGCGTGTGCGGATTGATCGGTGCCAGTACGATGGCGCTGAGGGTCGGTGACAAAATCGGACCGCCGGCCGACAGCGCATAGGCGGTCGAGCCGGTCGGCGTGGAAACAATCAGGCCATCCGAGCGCTGCGAATTCAGGAAGACGCCGTCGATATGGGTCACGATCTCGATCATGCTGGTGGCGCTGGCACGATGGATGACCACATCGTTGATCGCCGTCTGCTCGAACAGCACCGTCCGGTCCCGGATCACTCGGGCATTGAGGATGAAGCGCTCTTCCTCGCGGTAACGCCCTTCCAGCACCGCGTCCAGGTGCGGGGCGATGTCCGCCGGAGAAATATCGACCAGAAAGCCCAAACGACCGAGATTGACGCCGATCAGCGGAATCTCGAACGGCGCCAGCGCCCGCGCTGCGGCGAGCAGCGTTCCATCCCCGCCAACGATGACGGCCAGATCACAGCACTCGGCCAGTTCGCCCAACGAGCCGGTTTCCGGACGTTCGCCCTGAATGAACCCGGCACTGGCCGTTTCGACGATCACCCGAAGCCCACGCCGGACGAGGTGGCTGTAGACCTCGTTCAAGGTCTCGGCGATGCGATCGGCGTCGGATTTGCCGATCAGTGCCGCCACACGAAAATTAAGGGATTGAGCCATGACGACGGGATGATAGGGTCGGGGTCGCTCGAACAGCCAAACGGGAACCGGTATCCCGATGGGCCGATTATGCCGCATTTGCCGGATTGCGGTTGACCCAGCGCGTCAGTTCCGCAGAACACCCACCGGAAGGAGCCCGCCGACACGACGGGATAGTCCGGCATACCTTGACATGAGCCCCCCGGTATTGCTAGTTTCTGGCACTCTGATCACCTGAGTGCTAACCGCGCTCTACCGAGGAATTTCGTGGCCATGTCCCCGCAACTGAACGACAGAGCCTCCCACCTGTTCAAGGTGCTGGTCGAGCGCTACATCAATGATGGGCAGCCGGTCGGTTCACGTTCGCTGGCCAAGGATGCGGGGCTCAACCTCAGCCCGGCCACCATCCGCAACGTGATGGCCGACCTTGAAGACCTCGGCCTCATCACCTCGCCGCACACCTCGGCCGGCCGCATGCCGACCGTTCACGGCTACCGACTTTTCATCGACACCCTGCTGACCGTCAAGCCCCTGCAGGACAATATCATCCGGCAATTTCAGCAGGATCTGAACGAGGGCGAATCCCCCAGCGATCTGCTGGAAACCGCCTCGCGTCTGCTTTCGGACGTCACACACATGGCCGGCGTGGTGACCCTGCCGAAACGCGAGACCCATGCCTTCAAGCACATCGAATTCCTGCCGCTGTCGGAACGCCGACTGCTGGTCATCCTGATTTCCGAGCAGCAGGAAATCCACAACAAGATCATCCATGTACCCCGCGATTTCACCCCGTCCGAACTCCAGGCGGCTGCCAATTTCCTGAACACCCGCTACGCCGGCAGAAATATTCACCGCGTCCGCGAGGCGCTCGGGCGTGAGATCACCGAGACCCGCGAGCGGCTGAGTCAGGAAATCATTGATGCCGCCACCCTGACCGAACTGGCGCTGGATGACCGCAAGAAGTCGCGCAACCCGCTGCTGGTCAGCGGCGAGATCAACCTCATGGACTTCTCCGAACTGGCAAACATGGACCAGTTCCGCAATCTGTTCGAGACCCTGCACCAAAAAGAAGACCTGATTCAACTGCTGGACCGCTGCATCGAATCACCGGGCGTACAGATCTACATCGGCGAGGAATCCGGCCACCACGCCCTGGGCCAATGCAGCCTGGTGACCGCGTCCTACTCCGTCAAGGATCAGGCCGTGGGCGTACTCGGTGTCATCGGCCCCACTCGCATGAAATACGAAAAAGTCATTCCGCTGGTCGATCTCACGGCCAAACTCGTCGGCGCGGCCTTGAATCAGCGCTCGTTGTCCCCAAATTAGCCTTATTGCCCGGCCGGCCCCTCCTGCGGGAGCCCCGGCAAGGTGAACCAGACCCTTTTGATTGAACTTACCCACCGATGGAGCCGCTCACCATGAGCCCTGATGACGTATTGCCTCAAGAAACGGACGCAACCCCGGCTGAAACCGCCATCCCCGCGGAGTCACCCGCCGATCTGGAGGCTGAGTTGAACAAAGCCAGCCTACTGGCTCAGGAAAATTGGGAAAAATTCCTCCGTACGCAAGCAGAACTGGAAAACCTCAAGCGGCGGGCAGAAAAAGACCTGCTGGACGCGCGCAAATTTGGCGTCGAAAAGTTTGCCCGCGAACTGCTACCGGTCGCCGACAGCCTCGAACTGGGCCTGAATGTCGAGACCGGCGACAACCCCGAAGCCGCCAAACTGCGAGAGGGCATGGAACTCACTCTGAGACAACTCCTGGGCGCGCTGGAAAAATTCAATGTCACCCCGGTCGACCCGGAGGGTGAAAAATTCAACCCGGAACTGCATCAAGCCATGGCCATGCAGCCCACCGATGAAGCCGAAGCCAATACCGTGATCAAGGTTTATCAGAAAGGCTACCTGCTGCATGGGCGGCTGTTGCGGCCTGCCATGGTGGTCGTGGCGCAGGCCGTTTGACGCATCAGCGACCCTACCGCTTGAAAATACGGCTTACTTACCCCACTTCCACGTCAGGACAACGTTTTGACCTGAACACCACCGATTTACCCTGGAGAACTCAATGTCAAAAATCATCGGTATCGATCTAGGCACCACCAATTCCTGCGTCGCCATTCTGGAAGGCGGCAAGCCGCGCGTCATCGAAAACTCGGAAGGCGCCCGCACCACGCCGTCGATCGTGGCCTTTTCGCCGGACAATGAAGTACTGGTCGGCCAGTCCGCCAAGCGGCAGGCCATCACCAACCCCAAAAACACCCTGTTTGCCGTCAAGCGCCTGATCGGTCGTCGCTTCAAGGATGACGTGGTGCAGAAAGATATCCATCTGGTCCCATATCAAATTGTCGGCGCTGACAACGGTGATGCCTGGATCGAAGTGAACGGCAAGAAAATGGCCCCGCCAGAGGTCTCCGCGCGCGTACTGATGAAGCTGAAGAAGGACGCCGAGGCGTTCCTGGGTGAGGAAATCAAGGAAGCCGTCATCACGGTACCCGCCTACTTCAATGACTCCCAACGTCAGGCAACCAAGGACGCCGGCCGCATCGCGGGCCTTGAGGTCAAACGCATCATCAACGAACCCACCGCAGCGGCGATGGCCTTTGGCCTGGACCGCAAGCAGGGCGACATGAAGGTTGCCGTCTACGATCTGGGCGGCGGCACGTTCGACGTCTCCATCATCGAGATCGCCGAAGTCGATGGCGAACACCAGTTCGAAGTGCTGTCCACCAACGGTGATACCCACCTGGGCGGTGAAGACTTCGACCTGCGCATCATCGACTGGATCTGCGAGGAGTTCAAAAAGGAGAACGGCATCGACCTGCACAACGATCCGCTGGCACTGCAACGTCTGAAGGAAGCGGCGGAAAAGGCCAAGATCGAGCTCTCTTCAAGCCAGCAGACCGATATCAACCTGCCCTATGTCACCGCCGACGCCAGCGGCCCGAAGCATCTGAATCTGAAGCTGACCCGGGCCAAACTGGAGTCGCTGGTTGAAGATCTGGTCCAGAGAACCCGGGGCCCGTGCGAAACCGCGATCAAGGATTCGGGCCTCAAGGCCAGTCAGATCGACGAAGTCATCCTGGTCGGCGGTCAGACCCGCATGCCCATGGTGCAGGAAATGGTGACGCAGATCTTCGGCAAGGAACCGCGCAAGGACGTCAACCCGGACGAAGCCGTGGCACTGGGTGCCGCGATTCAGGGCGGCGTGCTCGGCGGTCAGGTGAAGGACGTGCTGCTGCTGGATGTCACCCCGCTTTCGCTGGGTATTGAAACCCTGGGCGGCGTGATGACCAAGCTGATCGAGAAAAACACCACCATCCCGACCAAAACCAGTCAGGTGTTCTCGACCGCCGATGACAACCAGACCGCCGTCACCATCCACGTGCTGCAGGGCGAGCGCGAAATGTCCAGGGACAACAAGTCGCTGGGACGCTTCGATCTCGCGGACATCCCGCCGGCACCGCGCGGCATGCCGCAGATTGAGGTTACGTTCGACATCGACGCCAACGGCATCCTGCACGTGTCCGCCAAAGACAAGGCGACCAACAAGGAACAGTCGATCCGCATCACTGCCTCCAGCGGCCTGAGCGATGAAGAGATCAAACGGATGGTTCAAGACGCCGAACTGCACGCCGAAGAGGACAAGAAACTGCACGAACTGGTCCAGGCGCGCAATCAGGCCGACTCGCTGATCCATGCCGCGAACAAGACCCTGAGCGAACTTGGCGACAAGGCGGAAGCCAGCGAGAAATCCGCGATCGAAGCCGCTATCAACGAGCTCAAGGAAGCCATGAAAGGCGACGACAAGGAGGCCATCGAGAGCAAAACCCAGCATCTGACCGAAGTCTCGGGCAAACTGGCCGAACGTCTCTATGCCCAGACCGGTGGCGATGCCCCGGGCGCAGCGGGTGCGGAGCACGCCTCTTCGGCGTCATCCGGCAGCGACGACGACGTGGTCGATGCCGAGTTTGAAGAAGTCAAGGACGACAAGAAATAATCGGCGCCTGACGGCGCGAGGCTGGCGGCGGATTCCGATCCGCCGCCTTTTGACCCACTGGATGACCCCCGCCGCGCTCGATCGCGGCCTTTTTGCGTTATGGCGAAAGAAGACTATTACCAATTGCTGGGCGTCTCGCGAAATGCGAGCGACGACGAGATCAAAAAGAGCTTCCGCCGTCTGGCGATGAAGTACCACCCCGACCGGAATCGGGATAACCCAGAGGCTGAAGAGCAGTTCAAGAAGGTCAAGGAGGCCCACGACGTGCTGTCCGACCCGCAAAAACGCTCGGCCTATGACCAGTTTGGGCATGCCGGCGTCGATCCGAGCATGGGCGGTGGCGGCTTTGGCGGCGGTGCCAACTTCAGCGACATCTTCGGCGATGTGTTCGGCGATATCTTCGGGGGTGGCGGATCACGCGGCCGCGGCGGTGCGCAGCGCGGCTCCGACCTGCGCTACAACCTTGAAATTCCGCTCGAAGAAGCGGTCGCCGGCAGCGAAATCAAAATTCAGGTCCCGACCCTGGTCAGCTGCAAGAGCTGCAATGGCAGTGGTGCAAGCAAGGGCTCGACACCGACCACCTGTTCGACCTGTCATGGCCACGGCGCGGTCCGCATGCAACAGGGATTTTTCTCGGTGCAGCAGACCTGCCCTACCTGCCGTGGCTCCGGCAAGCAAATCAAGGACCCCTGTCGCAGCTGCCACGGTCAGGGCCGGACTCAGGAAACCAAGACCCTTTCGGTCAAGATCCCGCCCGGGGTCGATACCGGCGACCGGATTCGCCTCAGCGGCGAAGGCGAAGCCGGCTCGGCCGGTGCGCCGCCCGGCGACCTGTACGTACAGGTCCACGTCAAGGATCACCCGATTTTCACCCGCGATGGCGCGAACCTCTATTGCGAGGTTCCGATCAGCTTTCCCAAGGCCTGCCTGGGGGGTGAAGTCGAGGTCCCCACCCTGACCGGCAAGGTAGCGCTCAAAATCCCGGCCGAAACCCAGACCGGTCGCCTCTTCCGCCTGAGCGGCAAGGGCGTGAAGCCCGTGCGCGGCGGCGCGGTCGGTGACCTGATGTGTCGGGTTCGGATCGAAACACCGGTCCACTTGAACAAGGACCAGATCGAGCTGGTAAAACAATTCGATGCCTCCCTGACCGGCGGCGGCAGCAAGCACAGCCCGCAGGCGCACAGCTGGCTGGACGGGGTGAAGCAATTTTTCGATAAAATCGGTCTTTGATCGCACCCCCGATGAATCGGGTGGGCGCTGTTGGCGCCCACTTTTTTGTGACCGACCTCACACGCGGAGCCCCTCATGACTAGAGTCGCCATTCAAGGCGCAGCCGGCCGCATGGGCCATGCCCTCATCAATGCCTGCCTGCAGGCCGAGCACCTGACCCTGGTTGCGGCCCTGGAGCGCCCCGGCAGCCCCGCGGTCGGAACCGACGTCGGCACCCTCATCGGTCAAGCGCCGCTGGGGCTTCGGGTCAGCGAGAGCCTGGCCGCCGTCATCGACGAGGTGGACGTTCTGGTCGACTTTACCCGTCCGGAGCCCTCCCTGGCTGCGCTGGCGCTATGCCGCCAGCATGGCACACGCATGGTGATCGGCACCACCGGGTTCACGGCCGAACAGCGGACGCTCATCGCGCAGGCAGCCCACGACGTTCCGGTCGTGCTCGCGCCCAACATGAGTGTCGGCGTCAACCTGTGCCTGAAGCTGCTCGAAATTGCCGCCAAGGTGATTGGCGACAGCACCGATATCGAAATCATCGAGGCCCACCACCGTCACAAGGTCGACGCCCCGTCCGGCACCGCCTTGCGCATGGGCGAAGTGGTGGCCGCGGCGCTGGGACGCGACCTTAAGTCCTGTGCCGTCTGGGGCCGCGAGGGGCATACCGGCGAACGAAACCCGAATAGCATCGGCTTTTCCGTCATCCGTGCCGGCGACATCGTCGGTGAACATACGGTCATGTTTGCCGACGAAGGCGAGCGGGTGGAAATCACCCACAACGCCTCCAGCCGCATGACGTTTGCCAAGGGCGCCATGCGGGCCGCTGGCTGGCTGGCCCACCGACCGGCCGGGCTCTATGACATGCAGGATGTTCTGGATCTGAACGCATCCTGACTTAACCCTTCGGCAGGCGCGCACCAGACCCACACAAGGGTTGAGCCACACCCCAGGATATCCCCCATGAAATTTTCCAAACTTCCGTCGGCAGATGTCCAGGTCATGCTGGGCTTCAGCATATTTCTGCTGGTTGCGGTGATTACCTTCGGGCTGGTCCGCTCAGGCATCCTGGAACCCGCAGAAATTCAGCAGCCCGACCGACTGACGCCCATCAGTAACGACGCCGCCGTCGACAGTAAACATGCCCCGATTGAGGTGGGGGTCTACATCGAAAACAACTACCTCTTTTCGGCCGATGACAAGACCTTCTATGCCGTCGGACAGGTCTGGCTGAACTGGCCGGAGTCGGTCGAAAAAAACCGCAAGCAGCAGGGTATCTCGCCTGAAACCTGGCTGAACTGGATCAACCAGGTTGATCGCTGGGATTCCAAGCTGGAACCCGTCTACCCCAACCCCATCCGGATGGCAGACGGGCGCTATCACCAAAGTTTCCGCTTTTCAGGGCAGTTTTATGTCGATGAACTCGACTTTCGCAGCTACCCCTTCCATAGCATCCATTTGCCGCTGGTGCTGGAACTGTCCGAGACCATCGCCCATGGCAGCACCCCACACATGACGCTGGTGGCTGACGTCGCCGGATCAGCACCGGGCGAATATATCGACATCATGGGTTATAAAACCACCGGCTTTCATGTGACGACGGCGAACCACGACTATGGAACGCACATGGGCCTGAAGGGAAATGCAACGCAAGAGGCCTATCACATGCGTCAGATTGCGTTCGTCACTACCTATCAGCAGTCGGTCAATGCCACCCTGCTGACCCTGTTCCTGCCTCTGCTGGTAGTCATGTCGCTGGTCATGATGTCGCCGATCCTGTCGGCCACGCTGTGGGATATCCGTCTCGGCATTCCACCCATGGCCTTGCTGACCCTGATCTTCCTGCAGCAAACCTACAAGACCACGCTGCCCGAGCTCCCCTACGCGACCTACCTCGACCTGATTTACAACATCTGCTATCTCATCAATCTGATGTTGTTCACGCTGTTCCTCTGGGCCTCCAACCGACTGCATCAGGCCCCTGAGGAGCTTCGGCCAGAGGTAACCCGCATGATTGACCGAGTGGATCTGTTTGCGCTGATCAGCTTGACCCTCATGCTGATCATCATGAGCCTCGTGCAGTGGTATGTGCTGCCGGGTAACTGAGTTTCATGCGCGTCCAGCTCAGAACCCTCGGCTGCCGGCTGAATGAGGCCGAACTGGAAAGCTGGGCACGCGAATTTCAGGCCGACGGCCACCAACTGGTGGCCGAGACCGAGGAAACCGACCTTCTGGTCTTCAATTCCTGCGCCGTGACCCAGGATGCCGTGCGCAAATCGCGCAATCTGCTGCGCAAGGCCAGCCGGGAAAACCCCGGCGCCAGAATCATCCTCAGCGGCTGCTATGCGTCGCTCAATGCCGATGAAGCCGAAAGCCTCGGGGTCGACTTGGTCATCGCCAACACCGACAAGCACCGTCTGGTCGAGATTGCGCGCGAGCGCCTGTCCCTGACCAGCATGCCGGCGCACTCCACGGCACCGGGCGAGACGGCCCTGTTCCGGCTCGGCCGCCACCGTGCCTTCATCAAGGTGCAGGACGGTTGCCGCTACCGCTGCACCTACTGCATCGTCACCGTAGCCCGGGGCGAGGAGCGCAGTCGCAGCATCGCCGCGATCGTCGAGGACATCCAGCGGCTTCAGGCTGAAGGCATTCAGGAGGCGGTACTGACCGGCGTGCATCTGGGCGGCTACGGCAGCGACACCGGCTCCGACCTGACCCAGCTGATCGAAACCCTGCTGGCGGAGACCGACCTGCCGCGGCTACGGCTGGGCTCGCTCGAACCGTGGGATATCCCGGACCGGTTCGTGGCCCTGTTCGACAACCCGCGTCTGATGCCACACCTGCATCTGCCGCTGCAAAGCGGCTCCGATACGGTGCTCAAGCGCATGGCCCGGCGCTGTCACACGACCGAGTTCAGCGGTCTGGTTCAGCGCCTGCGGGCCGCGGTCCCCGATCTCAACGTGACCACCGATGTGATCGTCGGCTTTCCGGGCGAAACGGAGGCAGAATGGTCCGAGACGCTGGCGTTTGCCGAAGCGATCGGCTTTGGCCACATGCATGTCTTCAGCTTCTCACCCCGCACCGGCACCGCCGCCGCACGCCTGCCGGCGCCGGTCGCCGGCGACATCAAAAAGGCCCGAAGTCGTGCGTTGCATGCGCTGGCGGATGCGCAAAGAGCGGCGTTCGCGGCCCGCTTTGAGGGGCGCACCCTGCCGATCCTCTGGGAAGGCACCCGGCGTCTGGACGATGGGTCAGCCATGATTTTCGGTTACACGCCCAACTACCTGAAAGTCGGTCGGCCGATCACCCCCGAGGCCGGTGCCGAACTCAGCTACCGCATCACCCCCGCCCGTCTGGGCGGATGGAGCGAGCACGGGGACTATCTCCTCGCCCTGCCGACCTGACAG
>CAYFNI010000019.1:0-28487 GCA_964344495.1 uncultured Methylococcus sp. | reverse complement strand
TAGGCGGTCGTCAGCAGGATCGCCCGGCCGCGGCCGGCGTCCACGTCCACGGCAGCCGCCGCACCGGAATCATGCAATCGCAGCAACACCCGCCCCTGGCCCGGGTCGAGCGTCTGCGCAAAATGCGTCCGGGTCTCGGCGCGCGGGGCGGCCCAGCCTTCTGCCCGCAGTGAGAGCAGATGCTCGAGGCTGGCCTGACGCGTGCCGGTGACGCGGATGCCAAGCGCGGTAGCCAGCACCGTGCAGTCGCGACCTTCCATGTCGAAGATCGGTACTTCGCCGAACAGCAGCAGGCGTCCCCCATCCACCAGCCAGTCGGCCAGCCTGTGCTGCAGGGCGCGGTCCATGTAGCGTGCCGAAGGCAAGATCAGCCGCGGGGTTGTGGCGGGTGACAATGGCTCGCGTTGCAGGTCGGTGGCGCCGAAGCGGAAGCCGGCCAGCAACAGTGCCCGGACCATGCTCTCCCAGGCGCCATAGGTACGGTTCGCCTCCAGATTGGCGCAAATCGTCCGCATGGCGTCGCTGCCGGGGTAGCGCGCCTCGGTCATGAAATAGTCGGGAATGAAGCCGTAGCTGAGGCCGTCGTGCTCCTCATCCATGCCCGCCAGTGTGTCGCTCAGGGCCGCCATCATGCGGATGATGCGGGCCATGCGGGGGAAGGTATAGCTGAGATCGCCTTCCGGCTTGATCGGCGCAGCGACGCCGTGTCGTTCGCCCGTGATGGCGATGCGGTCGTCGCCGTCGCCCGGCGGCGGGTCGAGCCGATAATTGAAGCCGCCGGCAAACAGATAGTAATTCAGCAGCCGGTTGCCCTGGGCGATGCTCATGCGGGTCTTGAGATCGACCGCCGAGGGATCGTAACGGTTGCCCTGCATGCTGCCGTAATCGCCGTCGCCGCATTCGAATTCGACCGAACAGAGCACTTGCTGCCCCGGCAGGCTGGCCTGCAGCAGCGCATTGCACAGGTACAGGTCCTGAAAATTGTCCGGGGTCAGGTTGCCGAGATAGAGATCCGAGCCGACCAGATAGTCGTCATGCGCCCAGGTTTCGTACAGCTGACTGATGCCGACCGGGAATGTGAAGCCGCGCCCGCCGCCGGTGCCATGCACATTGATCACGAACGGAATGCCGGTGATGCCGGCCGCTTTGGCCCAGTCCCGCAAGGTGGCGAGATAACGGGCATAACGGTCGCGCTGGTAATGGCCGAGGTCACGCAAGAGCGCCGGCGCCCAGTTTTCCTGCGGCGAACGGATCGCCGACGCCCGCGCGTCCGGATCGTGCAGGTCGAACGGATAGCGCTGCCGCCGGTCGGCATCCGGATAGCGGCGTGCCAGCCAGTCGGCGAAATCCGCCAGGGTGCCATCGGTCAGTTCCGGCGTGTTGCTGACCCAGGAGAGCATGCCGACTTCATTGTCCAGTTGCAGCGCGATGACATTGCCGCCGCGGCTGTGAAGGCGGGGCGCGAGTCGGGCCAGCACGGCCGCATACCAGCGCCGGGCGGCCGCCAGAAATGCCGGCGCCAGCACATCCACGGTCCGGGTCGTGGCCGGCTGCCGGTCCCAGCCGACCGGAACGATCTCCGGATGGTGTTCATACAGCCAGAAGGGCAGTCCCTCGTTTTTCATTTCCGCCATCACGAACGGCCCGGGACGCGCCAGGAACTGAAGTCCGTTGGCCTGACACAGGTCGATGAACGCGCCCAGATCCAGTTCCGGTCGGCTATGGCCATCCAGATCCAGCTGGCCCTCGGCAGGTTCATGGCAGAGCCACGGGATATACGAGGCCACCGTATCGCAGCCGGCGGCCTTGAGGGTGTCCAGCCGGTTCTGCCAGTCGGAGCGGGCCAGCCGGAAATAATGGATCTCGCCACACAGCAGCAGGCGTGGGCGGCCGTCGATCAGCAGGCGATGGGGTTGCAGTTCGATCATGTCGGTTACGAATCGGGTGTCGGAGCGTCAGGCATCAGGCGGAGGATCAGTCCTTCATCCGCATCCAGCGGCAGGCGGGCCAGCTCGACCCCGCCAATCGGCCGGGTGCGGGTGCCGAGCAGGCATTCGCCGCGGGCGCCGGCCGCAGCCAGACGGGCCGTGCGGGGCGCCGCGGCAAGGTTGAGCACGATCAGCAGGCGCTCCCCGTCAAGCGAGCGAGTATAGGCCAGCAGGTCGTCATCGCCGGGTTCCAGTTCGCAGTAGTCGCCCAGCAGCAGCGCCGGGGTCGACTGCCGCAGGTGGGCCAGCGCCCGAAAGAAGGACAGGTCCGAGGCGGGATCGGCTGTCTGTGCTGCGATGGAGCGCTGATGTGCGTCATCCGCCAGCGGCAGCCAGGGATCCGCCCCGGCGGGTGCGAAGCCGGCCAGCGGCGAGTCATCCCACGCCAGCGGGGTGCGCTGCGGATCACGGCCCATCAGGGCGGCGACGTCCGGCTGGTTGATGGCTTGCGGATCCCGCACTCGATCGGGTGGGATCACGCCGTTGCGCATGCCGAGTTCGTCGCCGTAATAGCAGGTCGGCGTGCCGTGCAGGGTCAGCAGCAGCATCTGCGCCACGCGTGCCTGAGCCGGACCCAGCCGGGTGGCCAGCCGCGGCCGGTCATGATTGCCCAGCACCCAGTTGGGCCAGGCGCCGGCCGGGAGTTGCGCGGTGTAGGCGCGGATAGTCGCCCGAACCCGATCGGCCTGCCAGGGCGTGTGGATCAGGCTGAAATTGAATGGCAGCTGGCATTCATCCAGCCCGGCACCGTAATAGGTCATCAGGTCTGCCGGCGGCAGGTCGATCTCGCCGACGATCAGGCGTTCGCCGTAGGCATCGAACAGCGTCCGCAGGCGGCGGATGATGCCGTGCACTTCGGGCTGGTTGGCGCTGTGGACATGCAGCAGCCGTTCGTGCGGGTTGACGCCGGTCCAGTCGGGATTATCCGGCTCGTCGCGCAAGGCGGCGTCCTTGATCAGCAGCCAGATGACATCGACGCGAAAGCCATCGACGCCGCGCTCCAGCCAGAAGCGGGCGCAGTCGAGCATGGCTTCCAGCACCGCCGGCTCGCGGTAATTCAGTTCCGGCTGGCTGCGGTCGAACTGGTGCAGGTAATACTGACCGGTGGTCGTATCGAAGGTCCAGGCCGGCCCGCCGAAAAAGCTCAGCCAGTTGTTGGGCGGGCCGCCGTCCGGCGCCGGGTCGCGCCAGATATACCAGTCGCGCTTCGGATCATCGCGGCGGCTGCGGCTGGCGAGAAACCACGGGTGCTGGTCGGAGGTGTGGTTCGGCACCAGATCAAGGATCAGCTTCATGCCGCGCGCATGAGTGTCGGCCAGCAGGGCATCGAAATCCGCCAGCGTGCCGAACAGCGGGTCTATATCGGTGTAGTTCGAGACGTCATAACCGAAGTCGCGCATCGGCGACGGGAAGATCGGCGACAGCCACAGGCAGCCCACGTCCAGACTGGCCAGATAGTCCAGTCCCGACCGGATGCCGGCCAGATCCCCAACGCCATCCCCGTTGCTGTCGCGGAACGAACGCGGGTAAATCTGGTAGACGATGCAGGTCTTCCACCACGGCACGGCGGCCGGCGTGGCCGGGCCAGTTGCGGCGACTAGCGCCACAGTTCCGCGCCGTGGCTGTCGATCACGCGCCGGTAGAACAGGGCGCTGTCCTTCAGCGTGCGTGCCTGGGTGGCGTAATCGACGTAGATCAGGCCGAAGCGTTTGGCATAGCCGAATGCCCACTCGAAGTTGTCGAGCAGCGACCAGGCGTAATACCCCTTCAGGTTGACGCCTTCGGCGATGGCTGCATGGACGGCCTGCAAATGGCGCCGGTAATAGGCAATGCGATCGGGATCGCTGACCCGGCCCTGCACCGGCGGCGCATCATTGCAGGCGGCACCATTTTCGGTGATGTAGAGCGGGATGTCGCCGTAGCGCTGCTTGACCCAGCCCAGGCAGTCCTTGAGACCGTCAGGGTAGATTTCCCAGCCCATCGCGGTGTGCGGCGAGGCCGCCTGATGCACGCGGTCGCTGTTGAAGGGCCAGAGGCCCGAGGCCTGCCTGACCACCGAGCGGCTGTAATAATTGATGCCGAGAAAATCGAACGGCTCACGCAGCAGCCGGTAATCGTCGGCGGGGAACTCCGGCAGACCGCTGCCGTGGATCTCTTCCAGTTCCTCGGGGTAGCGGCCCAGAAAGACCGGGTCGAGGTATTGCCGGTTCATCCAGGCCTCCATGCGGGCGGTGGCGCGGAGATCGTCCTCGCGTTCGGAGGCCGGGTATTTGGGTTCGAGGTTCACGACCAGTCCGATCTCGCCGGCACTGCCCTCGGCCCGGAACGCCTGCACCGCCAGCGCATGGCCGCGTAGCAGGTTGTGCGTCGCCTGGCGAGCCTGTTCCAGCGAGACCACGCCCGGTGGATGGGCACCCTCGACATAGCCGGCGTGCACAATGACCCATGGCTCGTTCAGGGTCGCCCATTGCCGCACCTGCCCCCCCAGCACCTGAAACACATGCTGGGCGTAGTCGGCAAACCAGTGGGCGCAATCCCGGTTGGCCCAGCCGCCCTGCTGCTCCAGCGCCAGCGGCAGATCCCAGTGGTGCAGGGTGACGTTGGGCCGGATGCCGGCCTCGTTCAGCCGGTCCAGCAGCCGCCGGTAGAAATCCAGTCCCTTGGGGTTGGGAGTGCCCCGACCTTCCGGAAAAATCCGGCTCCAGGCGAGGCTGAAGCGGTAGCCCTGCAGGCCGATTTCGCGCATCAGGCCGACATCTTCGGCATAGCGGTGATAGTGGTCGCAGGCGTGATCGCCGTTGTCGTTGTTGGCGACCGTGCCGGGCAGATGGCTGAAACGGTGCCAGTTGCTGGGGCCGGCTCCATCGGCCAGCGGCGAGCCTTCGATTTGATAGGCCGAGGTGGCGGCGCCCCAGAGGAAGCCGGCGGGGAAGGTGGGCAGGTCGGTCATGGGCGGCGGTATCCAGCGTTGCGTGTCAGTGGGGCCGGATATTAGCAGGCTGATCGGCGCCGGGCACAGGGGGCGGCGGAGCGTGCCCGAGCCGGCGGCGGGCGAGGAGTGGTATGCTTGCGCGCCTGTTCAGCCCGAAGCCGCCATGCCCGACCGTGACCATCCCGCTTCCCCGTTGCCGATGACGCAGCGTCTTCGGCGTCTGTTCCGGCTGTGGCTGGTTCTGTGGCTGGCCGGGTGCGCTACGACGCCCCCGAGCGAACCGGACAACCTGTGTGCTCTATTCAAGGAGCAGGACGACTGGTACGAGGCCAGCCGCGCAGCGCAGAATCGCTGGGGCGCGCCGGTCCATGTGCAGATGGCCATCATGAAACAGGAATCCGCCTTCGTCTCCGACGCCCGCCCGGCGCGTGCGTGGTTTCTGGGCATCATCCCATTGTCGCGCCCCTCCAGTGCCTACGGGTACAGTCAGGCGCTGGATGGCACCTGGGCGCGTTATCAGCAGGCCACCGGCAAGCGTGGCGCGGAGCGTGACGATTTCGCCGACGCCGCCGATTTCATAGCCTGGTATGCGCGCCAGAGCCAGCTTGAACTCGGTATTTCGACCCGGGATGCCTACCGCCAGTATCTGGCCTATCACGAGGGGCAGTCTGGCTATGCTCACGGCAGCTATCGGCAGAAGCCCTGGCTGATGGAGGTGGCGCGCAAGGTCTCGACCATCGCCGAACGCTACCAGCGCCAGCTGGCCAGTTGCCGCACCGAGCTGGATGAAGAGCTGGCCCTGAATTGAACCCCTTGCCCCATCCGCTTTCACCCAGGCCCAACCGACGATGACCACCGACCGATTTTTTGCCACCACCCCGCTGGGGATGGAACTGCTGCTGGCGCAGGAACTGCGCGAACTGGGGCTCGCCGGCGTGGTGGACGGCCGGGCTGGCGTCGCGTTCGAAGGCGGGCTGGACGCAGCCTACCGGGCCTGCCTTTGGTCGCGTCTGGCCAACCGGGTGCTGATGCCGATTGCCGGGTTTCCGGCGGCGACTGAAGCGGCGTTGTATGCCGGTGTCAGGGCAATCGACTGGGAGCAGCACCTGGAGCCGGCGTCGAGTCTCGCGGTCGACTTTGCGTCCAGCCGCTCGGCCATCACGCACACGCTGTTCGGGGCGCAGAAGGTCAAGGATGCCATCGTCGATCATGTCCGTGATCGCCATGGCACGCGCCCGTCGGTTGATCTGGTCAACCCGGATTTGCGCGTCAATGTCTATCTGGACCGCGATCAGGCGACGGTCAGCATCGACCTGTCCGGCGACAGCCTGCACAAGCGCGGTTATCGCCTCGAGGGCGGCAAGGCGCCGCTGAAGGAAAACCTCGCCGCCGCTATCCTGTTGCGCGCCGGCTGGCCGGCGGTCGCGGCGGCAGGTGGGGCATTCATCGATCCGATGTGCGGCTCCGGCACTCTGCCCATCGAGGCGGCCCTGATGGCGGGTGATGTCGCGCCGGGCCTGCAGCGGTCGTGGTTTGGCTTCATGGGCTGGCGTGGCCATCAGGCCCAGCTGTGGCTGGAACTGCTGCACGAGGCCGAGGCCCGCCGCGAGACCGGTCTGAAGCAGTTGCCCGTGATCGCCGGTTACGATGCCGACCGGCGCGCCATCCATACGGCTCTCGGCAATCTCGAGCGCGCCGGTCTGCGCGGCCGGGTGCATGTCGAACGGCAGTCGGTCGAGCAGGCGCGGCCTTCACAGCCGCACGGGCTGTTGGTCGTGAATCCGCCCTACGGCGAGCGGCTGGGCGAGGAGGAGACGCTGGTGCCGCTTTACACCTTGCTCGGCGACACCCTGCGCCAGCACTTCATCGGCTGGCGGGCGAGCGTGTTTACCGGCAACCCTGAGTTGGCCTTCAAGGTGGGTATCCGCAGCGGCAAGCAGTACGCGCTCTACAATGGCGCGCTGCCGTGCAAGCTGTTCAACTTCGAGGTGGAGGAGAACCGCTTCTTCACTCCGCACGAAGGCCCGCCGCCGACCGAGGCCGAGCGGTTTCGGCGGCAGCTGTTCCGCAAGGCGCGCGCGGTTGACCTGAGCAGCGGTGGCGCCGAGATGATGGCCAACCGCTTGCGCAAGAACCTGAAAAATCTCGGGCGTTGGGCCCGCCAGAGCGGCACGTCCTGCTACCGGTTGTACGATGCCGATTTGCCGGAATATGCCGTGGCGGTCGATCTGTACCCGAGCGAGGGCAAGCTCTGGGTGCACGTACAGGAATACGAGGCGCCGGCGACGATCGATCCGGTCAAGGCAGAGCAGCGGCTGATCGAGGCGCTGGCCGCCATCCCGGCCGTGCTGGAGATTCCGGCCGAGCAACTCTCGCTCAAGGTCCGCCGTCGCCAGAAAGGGGTGGCTCAGTATGAAAAGCAGGCCGAAACCGGCGTGTTCCACCTCATTGAGGAAGGTGGACTGAAGTTTCGCGTCAACTTCGACGACTATCTGGACACCGGCCTGTTTCTCGACCATCGCCTGACCCGAGCCCTGATCCGGGAGCGGTCGCAGGGACGCCATTTTCTTAACCTGTTCGCCTACACCGGCACGGCCACCGTCTACGCCGCGCAGGGCGGCGCCGCCTCAACCACGACGGTCGACCTGTCGCATACCTACCTCGACTGGGCGGCGCGCCACCTGGAGCTCAACGGCATCCGCGGCGAACAACACGCGCTGATTCAGGCCGACTGCCTTGAATGGCTGCGCGAGGCAGTCAGCGGTTCGCGTCGTTATGACCTGATTTTCCTCGACCCGCCGACTTTCTCGACCTCCAAGCGGATGAAGGCCACGCTGGACATTCAGCGCGATCATGTCGAACTGATCCGGCAGTGCTTCCGTCTGCTCAGCCCGGGTGGCGTGCTGGTGTTTTCGAACAATCACCGCAAGTTCCGGCTGGATAACGACGCGTTGGCCGACCTCCGGATTCAGGACATCAGCCGCCAGACCTTGCCGCGCGATTTCGAACGCAATCCGCGCATTCATGCCTGCTGGCTCATGGAGCGTGCGACATGACGGCCGGGGTACGGCGGGTTCAGGTACAGATCAGCGGCCGGGTGCAGGGCGTGTTTTTTCGTGCCCGGACCCGTGACAAGGCCCGCAGTCTGGGGCTGAAAGGGTGGGTGCGCAATCTGCGCAACGGCGACGTGGAGTTGGTGGCCGAGGGTCATTCTGTGGCCGTGGCCGCGCTGCTCGACTGGTGCCGGGTCGGACCGTTACTGGCCCGTGTGGAAACCTGCCGGGTCAGCGAGCAGCCGCCGACGGGCGAATTCGCCGATTTCGGCGTCGAACCGGATTTTTGAACCTCACCCGCGCCCCCGGCGGTTATGCGCTGGCCTGACCGGCCGCCGGCGCAGCTGGCGGTCGTGCGTCCGCGCTAGCCCAAGCAGCGCTGCCATGGCGCCGATCAGCGCCCACAGCATGTCGCTCTGCGCATCCCAAGGGTCGCCCTGGGTGCCGAGAAAATCCACCGCCCCCTCGCCGAACAGCACGGCCGTCAGCCATTCCAGCAACTCGTAAACCGCGCTGATGGCGAGGACGATGCAGACGATCAGAAAGGCGCGCATGCCGGCGCCGTTCACATACCGGCCCCGGATCAGAATCTCCCGCGCGGCGATCGCCGGTACCAGCCCCTGGAAGAAATGCCCGATCTTGTCATAGGGATTGCGGCTCAGGCCCAGCCATGCCTGAATGTCCAGGCCCAGCGGCACCCGCGCATAGGTGTGCGCGCCGCCGACCATCAGCACGATCGCATGCACATAGATGAGCGCATAGAGCAGCGGTGTCAGCGGAAAACGGCGGTAAGTCAGTACCAACAGTGGCAATACCAGCAAGACTGGCAGGACCTCCAGCCACCAGGTCGGCCGGTCGTAGGGTTGCAGGCCCGAGAGGACCAGCAGGGTGAGGAGGGATAGAAAAGCCCAGCTCAATAATAGGATGCGTGCTTGAGGGATAGCCATGCAAGTAACGCTGGAACGGACGTTGATGGTATGAGGGCAACATCCCTATGCTTGATCGTAATGGAAGATTAAGACATGCGCAGCGATGCGGATGGCCGCATCATATCGCTAAGGTCTGAATCTCACCCTTCGTCGAAATAATCCGAGTCGATGCGCTTGAGAGCGTAAGTGGTCGTAACTGAAACGCCAACATCGAAGTCAATCATGAGATTCGCCAGTTGTGAGCCATCAATCAGGACAACTTTGATATCAATTTGTGAAACGTAATGAATGGCTTCGGCGGTGTAAGAGGAAGTTGTAATGAAAATGCCTTTTCTGGCCCGTTGTCCTTGTAATGCGCCGACAAATTTCTGAATTTCAGGCCTTCCGACACCCCCTTGCCATCGTTTTGCCTGGATGTAGAGGGTGTCCAGTCCCAGCCGATCTTCCTTGATGATTCCATCAATCCCTCCATCGCCACTTTGGCCGATTCTTTCGCTGGCATCTTGTCTGGACCCACCGTAACCCATCTTAACCAACAGCTCGAGTACAAGATGTTCAAAAAAGGTTGGGGTGCAAGCCAAAATTCGGTTGAGAATCTCTTGAGCCAGACTGAGTCGCAGACTTTGAAAAGCTAGTTCGAGAGTTTCTTCGGGTGTTTGGTCTGTGATCGTTGGAGAGGAGTTGTTCGAGGTTATGCTGCTCTTGCTGCTTTTCGAAGCGTCCCGGAACAGAACAAACTCTGTAAATTGTTCGAGATACTTCACGTCAATCCTGGGTGGATGGGTATCAAGAACGGCTTTCCCACGTGGTGTGATTTTTAATACCGCCCGTCTAGGGGCTTCCACAAGCCCCGCTTTTTTCAAATAGACATTTGCCCAGCTCACACGGTTATTGAAGATGGCTTGGGATCCGCTGGGCAGCAAGGCATTTCGCTCAACGTCAGTCAGTTGCAGGGCGGCTCCGAGTGACTCAATTGCGTCACGTATCGTGTGTTCGCGGCCGTCAGCTACGTATCTAAGAAGGGGTAGCATCAACGACTGATAATCCGGGATAGCCATGTTTCTTCGATTGGATAGGGCTTCAGGTGCGTTCGCGGTCTTCGTTGTCAAACTTGCCGGGAGACTTCACCGCCATTCAGGATCTCCATCACCCGCCGCAAATCCGCCTCCGTATCGACGCCCGCATGGGGGGCTGACGCGACCGGCAGCACCCGGATGCGTTCGCCTTGCCAGAGGATGCGCAGTTGTTCCAATGCTTCGATGGATTCGAGCTGCGAGGCGGGCCAGTTGATGTAGCGGCGCAGGAAGCCGGCGGTGTAGGCATAGATGCCGATGTGTCGCAGCCAGGGAAAGCTGTCTGCCAGCGGCGCTTGGGGCTGGCTGAAGCCGTCGCGGTGCCACGGGACCGGCGCCCGGCTGAAGTACAGGGCGTGGCCGTGCCGGTCGAGCACAACCTTGACGGCGTGCGGGTCGAAGGCCTCGGCCCGATCGTGGATGGGCGCGGCGAGGGTTGCCATCTGGGCGCTGTCCTGATCGCCGAGGGCGGCGGCCAGCTGGCGGATCAGCTGCGGCTGCATCAGCGGTTCGTCGCCTTGCAGATTGACGACCCGGGTGGCGTCGGGCCAGCCGAGCCGGTCGGCGACTTCGGCGATGCGCTCGGTCCCGCTGGCGTGGTCCGCGCGGGTCATGACGGCGGTGACCGGCAGGTCGCTGACGGCGGCGGCGATGCGGGCATCGTCGGTGGCGACAAAGACGGCGTCACCGGCCTCCAGCGCCCGTTCGCAGACATGCACGATCATCGGCTTGCCGGCGATGTCCAGCAGCGGTTTGCCGGGCAGCCGGCTGGAGCCATGGCGCGCCGGGATGACGATCTTGACGTCGTCCATGACTTATTCGACCAGCGGGGTTTTCTTGGGCAGGGCGTCGTACTCTTCGAGGCTGATGCGCCGCGCTTCGCCTTCGAGCATGACGGGGATGCCGTCGCGGATGGGAAAGGCGAGCCGGTCGGCGCGGCAGATGAGTTCCTGTTCGTCCTGCTGGTAGACCAGTTCGGTTTTGCAGAGCGGGCAGACGAGGATGTCGAGCAGTTTTTTGTCCATGAGTGTTCCGGTTGAATGGAAGGTGGAGAGAATCGGCTGCGCCAGGATCAGGGCGAGGGGCCGGGTGAGGCGTCAGCGGTCAGGCGGATGCGGGTGTAGCCCAGTTGGGCCGCCATATCCAGCACGTTGATGACGGACTGGTGATGGGTTTTGCGGTCCGCCTGGATGACGATGAGCGGGTCGACCTGATCGCCCGCCGCCTGTTGCAGGGCCTGTTTCAGGGTGGCCGGGCGACTGTCCGGCAAGGCGTGCTGGTTGATGCGGTACTGGCCTTCGGCGCTGATGCCGACCTGCAGCGCGCGCCGATCCTGACCGGCGTTGTCGCGGTTGCCAGATGCCTGTGGCAGGGTCACCTTGAGCTGGGTTTCGCGACTGAAGGTCGTTGTCAGGACCAGAAAGATCATCAGCACGATCAGGACGTCGATCAGCGGGATGAGGTTCAGTTCCGGCTCTTCGCGCGGGTGAGGGCGAAAGTTCATGGCGGGCCGCGTTCAGGTAGCCTGGCTGCGCTGCAGCGCGTCAATCAGCTGGACGGCTTCTTCCTCCATGCGTACGGTCAGTTCGGCCACTCGGCCCCGGAAGTAGCGGTAAAAGATCAGACTCGGGATGGCAATGACCAGCCCGGCAGCCGTGGTGACGAGGATTTCCGAAATGCCGCCGGCCAGCCGGGCAGGATCGGCCAGCTCGCTGCCGGCAGTAGAGAAGGCGGCGAAAACTTTCATCATGCCGAGCACACTGCCCAGCAGGCCGAGATAAGGCGAGACCGACGCGATGGTGCCGAGGGTGTTGAGGTAGCGTTCGAGGTCCAGCACGACCTGGCGGCCGGCCTGCTCGACGGTTTCCTGCAGCGCCTCGCGCCCCAGGTGCAGGCTGCCGAGGGCGGCGGCCAGGATGGCGCCGAGCGGGGAGCCGGTCTTGAGGTTACGCAGTTCGACCGCATCCAGCTGCTGCTTGCGGTGCAGGTCCCAGACCTGCGGGACCAGTTCTGGCGGCAGAATCCGACGGGTGCGCAGTGCCCACAGGCGTTCGCCGATGATGGCCATGGCGATCAGGGAGCAGACGATGAGGGGCGCCATCATCCAGCCGCCCAGTGTGATGATCTCTAGCACGTCAGGTGCGCTCGTGTCGGGTTGGTAAGCCCCGGTGGACCGGGACGGAAACTGCAGCGCCCTCCGGCGCCGGACGCCGCCCGGTGCTGGAGGGCGGGTGGGTGGATTCTATCATCGCCGTCATCGCGGGCGCAGGCCGGTGCTCGACGCCGGGCACTCCCCGTGCGGTCTGCGCAGAGTGGGCCGTGTCTGCTGTGTGGCATGGGGGGTTTTCGATTAGAATGCCGCCTGATTTTCAACCAGTAATTCCGGGGCAGCATGGCAAAAATCACCTCCGTGGCCGCACTCTTGGGTGTGGTCGTCCTGATGGCGGGCTGCGGTCAGAAAGGGCCGCTGTACCTGGAAGGGCACGAGCCCCGTTCGCAAAAGAATGCCCGGCCGATGATCTCCTCCAAGAATAGCGACAATCCGGAAGTCGAACCTTCCGCGCCCAACTGATGGACCATTTCAATCTGCGCGGTACCTCCCTGTTTGCGGAGGATGTGCCGTTGACCGAGATTGCGTCCCGTTACGGCACGCCCTGTTATGTCTATTCGCGGGCGACGCTGGAACGCCACTGGCACGCCTTCGACCGCGCCTTTGCGGCGCATCCGCATCTGGTCTGCTACGCGGTCAAGGCCAACTCCAATCTCGCCGTTCTCAATGTGCTGGCCCGTCTGGGGTCGGGTTTCGATATTGTTTCGGTGGGCGAACTGGAGCGGGTGCTGGCGGCCGGGGGCGACCCGGATCGGGTCGTCTTTTCCGGGGTCGGCAAGCGCGAGGACGAACTGCGTCGGGCCCTGGAAGTCGGCATTCGCTGCTTCAATGTCGAGGTGCCGGACGAACTGGACCGCCTCAACCGCCTCGCGGGTGAGCTGGGCCGCACGGCGCGGATTTCCCTGCGCGTGAACCCCGATGTCGATGCCGGCACGCATCCCTACATTTCGACCGGGTTGAAAGAGAACAAATTCGGTATCGGCGTCGATGAGGCCATGCATCATTACCGCCGCGCTGCCACCCTGCCGCATCTGGAAGTGGCAGGCATCGATTGCCACATCGGCTCGCAGTTGACATCGCTGGAGCCATTTGTCGATGCGCTGGATCGGGTGCTGCTGATTGCGGACCGGTTGCGCAGCGAGGGCATCCATATCCGTCATCTCGATATCGGGGGCGGTCTGGGTATCCGCTACAACCAGGAAAATCCCCCGGAACCGGCCGATTACGCGGCCGTGCTCTCGCGCCGGCTAGCCGGACTGGACTATGAAATTTTCCTCGAACCCGGCCGCGCCATCGTCGGCAACGCCGGCGTTCTGTTGACGCGGGTGGAATACCTCAAGATGAATGGGGAGAAGCGCTTCGCGATTGTCGATGCGGCCATGAACGACCTGATTCGGCCGTCGCTCTATCAGGCCTGGCAGGCGATCCTGCCGGTCGAGCACAACGATCACGCTACACCCTGCCGCTACGATGTGGTGGGCCCGGTGTGCGAAACCGGCGACTTTCTCGGCAAGGACCGCGAACTGGCGATTGCCGAGGGCGACCTGCTGGCGGTGCGCTCTGCCGGTGCCTACGGGTTTTGCATGAGCTCGAACTATAACTCCCGGCCCCGTGCGGCCGAAGTGCTGGTGGATGGCGCGACCACCTTCCTGGCCCGCCGGCGCGAGACGGTGGCTGATCTGTTCGAGCTTGAAAGCGTGCTGCCGGGCTGAGTCATGCGCATCAAGTTCACCAAGATGCAGGGGTTGGGCAACGACTTCGTAGTGATCGACGCGATTCACCAGACGCTGTCCCTGACGCCCGACAAGATCCGTTTTCTGGCTGACCGCCACTATGGCATCGGCTGCGATCAGGTGTTGCTGGTCGAGTCAGCGCACCACGCCCACGCCGATTTCCGGTACCGCATTTTCAATGCCGATGGCAGCGAGGTCGCCCAGTGCGGCAACGGTGCCCGCTGCTTTGCCCGCTTCGTGCGCGAGCAGGGCCTGTGCAGCAAGGATGAAATTCAGGTCGACACCGACGCCGGTCGGCTGGTGCTGAAGTTGTCGGGTTCGGACCGCGTGACGGTGAACATGGGGGTGCCCCGGCATGCGCCGGTCGAAATTCCGCTGGCCCTGCCCGAGGAGCGTTTTCGCTATCCGGTCGAAATCGAGGGCCAGACGGCGACCTTCGGCGCGGTGTCGATGGGCAATCCGCATGCCGTGCTGGTCGTCGATTCGGTCGATACGGCGCCGGTGGCCGCGTGGGGGCCCGTGCTGGAAAGCCACCCCTTGTTCCCGGAGCGGGTGAATGTCGGCTTCATGCAGATTCTGGATGGCCATGCCGTGCGTTTGCGGGTGTACGAGCGGGGCTCCGGCGAGACGCTGGCCTGCGGGAGTGGAGCCTGCGCGGCGGCAGTGGTCGGCATCGAACAGGGGCTGTTGGAAAGCCCCGTATCGGTGGATTTGCCGGGTGGCCGGCTGTCCATCGCCTGGGAGGGTCGGGGGCAGCCGGTGTTCATGACCGGCCCGGCCGTAACCGTCTTTGAAGGAACCATCGAACTATGAAACGTGTGACCTCTACCCGGGCGCCGGACGTTGGCCTTGACGCCGCCGACGTCGAGGCGTACCTGCGGGCACATCCGCAGTTTTTCCGCGATCATCTGGCGCTGCTCGAAGTCCTGACCGTGCCACATCCAAGCGGCGAGGCCGTGTCGCTGGTCGCCCGGCAGCTGGATGTTCTGCGTGACAAAAATCAGCGGCTGCTGGCCCAGCTGGACGATCTGGTCGATATCGCCCGGGACAACGATGCCCTGTATCAGCGTATCCACCAGCTGACCCTGACCCTGATCGATGCCCGCAGCGTTGAGGATGTCCTGGCCAGTCTGGATTGGGGCCTGCATCAGTATTTTCAGGCCGATTTTGGCGTGGTGCGCATTTTCAAACCGCAGGCCGACAGTCCCGTCGGCAATCTGTTCGTGTCGGAGCGCAGTGCCGAAGCGGCCCAGTTCGAACCCCTGATCGAGGGGGACAAGCCTCTGTGTGGACCGCCCGACCCTGATCAGGCGCGGTTTCTGTTCGGCGAGGCGGCCGACGAGGTGGCCTCGCAGGCCGTGATGGGGCTCCGCCATGCCGGATTGCGCGGTCTTTTTGCCATCGGCAGCCGCGACCCGGACCGGTTCCGGGCCGACATGGGACATGTTTTCCTCCGACAGATGGCCGAGATTCTCGCCGCGCGCCTGGCTGCCCTGCTGAATCAGGTGCCCTGACTGCCGTGGAGGCTCTCGCGCACCAGCAGCTCACGGCCTATCTGGACGAGTTGCGGTTTCAGCGGCGCGCTTCGGATCACACGCTGGCTGCCTACGGGCGCGATCTCGGCACACTGGCCCGGTTTTGCGAGTCGCGCCAGTTAGCGCTGTGGCAGGACCTGCAGCCCGCCGATCTGCGCGAGCACATTGCGGACCGTCACCGCGACGGCCTCGGCAGCCGCAGTCTTCAACGCACCTTGTCAGCGATTCGCGGGTTTTTCGATCATCTGGTGCGTCAGGGCGAGATTCAGCGCAATCCCGCTACCGGACTGCGCGCGCCGAAAGCGCCCCGGTCACTGCCGCGGGTGCTGGATGTGGATCAGGTCATCGGTATCCTGGACGCTGCCCCGGAGGCTGGACTGGAACTGCGGGATCTCGCCATGTGGGAGCTGTTCTATTCGTCCGGCCTGCGACTGTCCGAATTGACCGGGCTGGACCTGACCGATCTTGATCTGCGCGAGGGCTCGGTACTGGTTCGGCACGGCAAGGGCCGCAAAACCCGCCATGTCCCTCTTGGAACCTGTGCCCGGCAGGCAATCGAGCGCTGGCTGGCGGTGCGCGGCGGCCTAGTGGGGGACGAGGCGGAGGCGGTGTTCCTGAGTCGTCAGGGCAAGCGGATTGCGCCGCGCACCGTGCAGATGCGTCTGGAGCACTGGCAGCGCAAGCTGGGTGTGGCCGAGCGGCTGCATCCTCACCGCCTGCGACATTCCTTTGCCAGTCACCTGCTGGAATCCAGCGGCGATCTGCGCGCCGTTCAGGAACTGCTGGGGCATGCCAATTTGAGCACGACGCAGATTTATACCCACCTCGATTTTCAGCATCTGGCCAGTGTCTATGATCGCGCCCATCCGCGCGCGCGCCAGCATCCGGTGGAGGATGACGAGGCCCGACCCGTCGGTTCGGACCCTCAGGGCTGAACCAACCGACCGCAAAACCGGTTGTTGTATACTCCGCGCATTATGGCCGTCACAGGATTTGCAGAATGTCAGTACCCGATCTGAACGACAACGAGTCTCCGAAACCCAAGAAACGGGGTTTGAGTGTCGAAGCCTTGCTGGCGAATCGGCTGATGCTGCGGGTGCTGGGCGGTATTCTGGGTGTGTGCCTGATCATGTATGCAGTCGCCTGGTACTGGAGCCGCGAGCCGGAACCGTTCGATGTCGTCGAGGAGGCCGCCAAGTCTGCCAGCGTGCAGAATCCGAAGGAATTGCCCCTCGGCTACACCTATGCCACCACGCTGATCGAAATCGCCGAGACCCTGCTGCACAAGCCGGGCGGCTTCCTGATGAACGACGTGTTTCCGCCCAGCGTGATGCTGGACAACATTCCTAATTGGGAGCTGGGCGCACTCATCGCTCTGCGTGATGCGACGACGGCCTTGCGTAACAACATCGCCCGTTCCCAGACCCAGTCGCAGGAAGATCCTGACCTGTCCAAGGGCGAGCCGTTCCTGTATTTCGACTACCGCTCCTGGCAGCTGCCTTCCTCCGAATCGGAATACGAGAAAGGCATCGAGTCCCTCGTGGCCTACCGCGAGCGCCTCATTCGGCGGGATGCCAACTTCTACGCCCGAGCCGACAACCTGCGCCAGTACCTTGAGGTATTGGAAAAGCGTCTCGGTGACTACTCCAACCGCCTCAGCGCCAGCACGGCCGATCGCCTTGAGGAAGGCGCGGAGGAGCGGCACAGCGAGCTCGGCCGGACGCCGTGGATGAAACTGGACGACCGGTTCTTCGAGGCCCGTGGTTATACCTGGGCAGCCATGCTGGTACTGAAGGCGATTGCGTTTGATTTCCGGGACATTCTGGGTAACAAGACGGCGCTGGTGTCGTTGCAACAGATCGTCCGGGAGCTGGAAAACAGCCAGGAGTCCTACCTGAGCCCGGTGATCCTCAACGGCAGTGGCTTCGGTCTGTTCGCGAACTATTCGCTGACGCTCGCCAACTACATCGCGCGCGCCAACGCCGCCACCATCGATCTCCGGAGCCTCTTGCAGCAGGGTTGATGCCCAACCCGGCGGGCCTTTCCGGCCGCAATCCAAAAAGGCGCCCGAGGGCGCCTTTTTGGTGTCAGCCCAGATGCATTTTGGTCAGTAGTTTGAGGAAGCGTTCATAGCGACCGGTGTCGATGCGCTGTTCGGCGACAGCCTCGCGGATGGCGCAGTCCTTGTCCTGAATGTGGCTGCAGTCATTGAAGCGGCACTGTGGCAGCCAGGCGCGGAATTCACGAAAACCGTTCGCGACATCGGCTGCATTCATCTCGGCCAGACCGAACACGGCCACGCCCGGGCTGTCGATCAGGTCACCGCCGTCCGGCAGGTGGTAGAGCATGGCGGCGGTAGTGGTGTGGCGGCCCAGACCGGCCTTCTCCGACAATTCGCGGGTGCGCAGGTTCTTGCCCGGCAGGAGGGCATTGGTCAGCGACGATTTGCCTACACCTGACTGGCCGGCGAGCATGCTGCAGCGCTGCTTCAGCGTGGATCGCAAGTCTGCCAGTCCCTCGCCCGTTTTTGCGCTGACCAGGTGACAGGGGTAGCCGAGGGCCCGGTAGACCTCCAATGTTCGGCTCGGGCGGGCGTCGGCCGGCAGGCGGTCGATCTTGTTGATGACGATGCAGACCTCCAGCGAGCGATGTTCGCAGGCGGCGGCATATTGATCGACCAGCAACCAGTCGGGTTCGGGTTCCGGCGCCACGACCACGACGATCTGGTCGAGGTTGGCAGCGACCGGCCGGATCCGGCCGCCATGGGCCGGACGGGTCAGGAGACTGCGCCGCGGCAGAATCTGTTCCACACAGCCGTTGTCGGCGCCCTGCGCTGACCACAGTACCCGATCACCAACCGTGACAGCGCCGAGCTGGCGGCGGGTGTGACAGATCAGAACGCGTTGGTCGGTCGCCTCGACCGCCAGACCCTGCCCGAGGTGGCTGAGTACCTGCCCTTCGAGCAGGCCGCTGGCGGGTTCGGCATCACCCTGGGCGCCAGGCCCCGGTCTGCGGCTCACGCTTCAGCCATGATGTTGGCTGAGGAGATGGTCGATGCGGATCGCCGCCGGTGGATGGCTGTAGTGGAAAGCAGCGTACAGGGGATCGGGCGTGAGCGTGCTGGCATTTTCGCGGTAGAGCTTGACCAGCGCGCTGACCAGATGCCGGGCCTCGCTGTGGCGGGCGGCAAAGGCATCGGCCTCGAATTCGTACCGGCGCTGGAAGAAGGCCATGACCGGCTTGAGGAACACCGTGAACACCGGCATTACCAGCATGAACAGCAGCAGGGCGGCGGCATTGGAGCGCTCCGTCACACCGAGGCCTTCATAGAACCAGCTTTGCTGGCTGAGCCAGCCGAGCAACGCAAAGCCGATCAGGCTGATGACCGCACTGGTGAGCAGCATCTTGATCACATGCCGGCACTTGAAGTGACCGAGCTCGTGCGCCAGTACGGCTTCCAGTTCATCATGTTCGAGTGAGCCGACCAGGGTATCGAAGAACACAATGCGCTTGCTGTCACCGATGCCGGTGAAGTAGGCATTGCCGTGCCCTGAGCGGCGCGAACCATCCATCACGAAGATGCCCTTGCTGGCAAAGCCGCAACGCTTCAGCAATGCTTCGATGCGCGCGCGCAAGGTGGCATCGGGTAATGGCGTGAAGGTATTGAAAAGCGGAGCGATGAAGGTCGGAAAGGCCCAGCTCATGAAGATCGAAAAGCCCATCACGATCGCCCAGGCCAGCAGCCACCAGGCGTGGCCGGTTGAGTCCATGACCCACAGGATCAGCGCCAGCAGGGGGGCGCCGATAGCGAAGCTCAGTACCGTCTGCAGCAGCAGATCCTTGATGAACTGGGTCGGCGTATTGCGGTTGAAACCGTGCCGTTGTTCGATGACAAAGGTTTGATACAGGCTCAGCGGCAATTCGATCAGCTGGATCGCCAGCAGCACGCTCAGGATGAGTCCCACGCCGGTCAGCAGCGGCGACAGGCTCAGGCCGGTCCAGAAGGTTTCAATCCAGGCGATGCCGCCGCCGAGGGTGAACAGCAACAAGACACCAATGCCAAGTACCCGGTCGATATCCCCAAGGCGAATCTTGTCCAGCGTGTAGTCGGCGGCCTTGCGGTGTGCCTCTGCGCTGACGGTCTCCCGGAACGCTTCGGGAACCTGTTCCCGATGGGTGCGCACATGGGCGGCCTGACGGCGCGAGAGCCAGTATTCGATCGCGAACGATCCGGTTAGGGCGACTAGAAACAGTGCAGTAAAATCATTCATTTTAATGTCCTCGGCAGCCATTCAGGCCTTGCTGTAGGGGTTGCGCCGGAAGGCGCGTCATCAAGCCTTATCTTGCAAGGCGCTTATTAAAACCACTATGTCCCTCAATCCACATCACCTCATCTGGATCGACCTTGAGATGACCGGACTCGATCCGCTCAAGGATCGCATCATCGAAATTGCCACCGTGGTCACCGACAAGGATCTCAATCTGCTCGCCGAAGGCCCTGTCCTGGCGGTCCATCAGACCGCCGAGATCATGGCCGGCATGGACGCCTGGAACCAGAAACACCACGGTGAATCCGGATTGATCGAACGGGTGCGCAAGAGTTCCATGAATGAAGCACTCGCTGAACAGCTGACCCTGGCTTTCCTGCAGCAATGGGTGCCTTCCGGGGCATCGCCGATGTGCGGCAACAGCATCTGTCAGGATCGCCGCTTTCTTGCTGCCGGTATGCCAGCGCTGGAGCGCTTTTTTCATTACCGTAATCTGGATGTGTCCACCCTGAAAGAGCTGGTGTCGCGCTGGGCGCCGGAATGCATGGCCGGCTTCAGCAAGGTCAGTCGGCATGAAGCGTTGGCGGACATACATGAATCGATTGCCGAGTTGCGCTTCTATCGCAGCACGGTCATGAAGATCTGACCGACCATTCTCGGCGTTGCTGGGCTCAGAGGCCGGCAATGATAGCGATCAGCAGCAGCAGCGCAATGACGCCGATGGTCACCAGCATGGTGAACCAGCTCCAGCGCGGGGCCGTGAGCGGGATGTTTTCAGCACCCTCGACGACCGCGTGGCCGCACCGGCTGCAGACGATCGCCTTATCCTTCAATTCAGTTCCACAATGACGGCAAAACATGGCTCGACCTCGGTTGACTGGGCGGGGAACGGCGAGGCCCGATGTCCTCTGCCTGTGTTGGCTCGAGAGCATAGCCGAAGCGGGTCAGGCTTTCCACACACCCATCGCGCCTGTGGAACGTGAGCTTGGATCGTCGGTCCATCAGGCTGGGAAATGAGTCCATGCGCGATGGGTCGCCAGCTCTCGGTGCACTTTTTTCGGGCAGTATGTGAGAATAGGCTAACTGCATGGTGCGCTCGTGCAAGGCATCCCCTGCGGGTTGAGGGTCATCATTTCAATTTCAAGATTGTTGAGGAGCTTTAGATCATGAGCAAAAAAACGTTATCGACCGTTCTGGGCGTCGCGGTTGCGGGTTCCCTGTCGGGTATTGCGGTGGCAGGCGAAAATCCGTTTGCCCTCAAGGAACTGTCCTCGGGGTATGTGCAGGTGGCCGAGGCTGGCAAGGACAGCAAGGAAATGGTCTGTGGCGAAGGCAAGTGCGGCGGACAGAAGATGAATAGCCCGGAGATGAACTGTGGCGCCATGATGCAGCAGGCCAAGAAGACACCGGAACAGGAAGCCAAGGCTATGGAAGGCAAGTGCGCCGCCGGCATGAAGATGGATGCCCCTGCTGCCGCACCGGCTGCACCGGCCGCCACGCCGTCCAACTGATCGGATGAGGGTCCGGCATGCCTGAATCCAGCCACGGACTGATTCAGGGTGTCGGACTGGGCTTGCGGCGGGCCCTGCTCGGTGAAGTAATCGAGCAACCCCCGCACGCCATCGACTTCTTCGAGGTCGCCCCCGAAAACTGGATGCGGCTGGGCGGGCGACTGGGTAAGCAGTTCCGGGGCCTGACGGAAGCCCATTCCTTTTCCTGCCACGGGCTGTCTCTCTCGCTCGGCGGACCCGCTCCGCTGGACGTGCCGTTTCTGCAGGAACTGAAGACATTCCTTGAGCAGCACCGGATTCGCTCCTACAGCGAACACCTCAGCTATTGTGGTGATGACGGTCATCTGTATGACCTGATGCCGATTCCCTTCACGGCGGAAGCGATCCATTACGTCGCCGACCGCATTCGACGCACGCAGGATATCCTTGAGCGCCGGATTGCCATCGAAAACATCTCTTACTACGCCGCGCCGGGCCAGGAGCTGAGCGAGACCGATTTCCTCCGATCAGTCCTGGAGGAGGCCGATTGCGATCTGCTGCTTGATGTCAATAACGTCTATGTGAACAGCATCAATCAGGGTTACGACGCCGAGGCGTTCATCGCCGCGATGCCGGCCGAGCGCATCACCAGCCTGCATGTTGCGGGGCACTATGTCGAGGCTGACGACTTTCTGATCGACACGCATGGCGCGCCGATTGTTGATCCGGTCTGGCGACTGCTTGATCTCACCTATGCCCGCTTCGGCGTTCTGCCGACCCTGCTGGAACGCGACTTCAACCTGCCCCCGCTGGCCGAACTGCTGCTCGAAGCGGCCGAAATTCGCCGCTTGCAGCTGGCTCATGCGCCCCTGGCCCGATCCTATGGCTGAACCCCGCTTTCAGCAGACCCAGAAGGCCTTCGCCGCGTATATCCGCGACCCTGACCGCCAGCCTCTGCCGGACGGCGTGTCGCCCGTCAGGATGGCGGCTTACCGTGATCTCTTCTTCAACAACATCGAAAACTTCATCGCCACCGGTTTTCCGGTCCTGAAAAGCACGTTGCCCGAAGCCGACTGGCGGGCGCTGGTGCGGGATTTCTATGCTCGGCATCGGTGCAGAACGCCTTTGTTTGTTGAAATTGCGCGCGAATTCGTGGCCTACGTGACCGAAGAACGCGAGGCTGAACCGCAGGATCCGGCCTTTCTGCAGGAGTTGGCGCACTACGAATGGGTCGAGCTGGCGCTGGCCGTAGACCCGGCCGAGGCACCGCAGCCAGGCCCCTGGGCAGCGTCCGAACTGCTCGACACACCTCTTGACTGGTCCCCGCTGGCCTGGCGACTGGTATACCGCTTCCCGGTGCATCGAATCGGTCCTGAATATCAGCCCCGGGAGGCGCCCCCCGAACCGACCTGTCTCGTGGTTTACCGCGATCGCGAAGACCGGGTCCGTTTCATGGAGGCCAACCCGGTCACTCTGTTGCTGTTGGAGCAGCTCGAAACGCTGCCCGAGTTAACACCGCGAGCCCACCTGCAAGCATTGGCGGAACGTCTGCCCGCCTGCAACCCGACCGCACTGGAGGCATTTGGTGTCGAATTGCTGGCATCGCTGCAGGCGCGAAGCATTGTTGGCCGAGTAGTTTCCACCTGAACGTCCCGCTGTTTGGCCAACAGAGGAGTCACGCCCCATCATGGGGCTTTTTTGTGAGCCAAAAACGCCCCATACTGGTGCGTAGGGGCGTACCGATGGGCGGCTGAGAGCGGATGATCGCCGTCTGTCCATGGTTGGCCTTCTAATTGCTTGAATCGTGACCATGATGCAACAAGACACCGAAACCTCCAGCCCGCGCATTCTCGATCACCTCACCGACGCGGTGCTGCTGTTCGACGCGGCCTGCCGTCTGGAATACATCAACCTGGCTGGTGAAATGCTCTTCGCCGTCAGTGCCCGGCAGGTAATGGGGTTGCGAGCTCGCGAGATGTTCGGGTTGACGGACCGCCGTATCGAGTCCGACTTCAGGCGGGCGCTCCAGCAGGGCGAGACGCTGACCAAACGCAACCTGACGCTGGGTACGCCTTCGCAGCCGATTACGGTCAATCTGACCATCGTGCCGATTCTGGAGAAGGAAAAGTCGGAGTCGGTGCTGGTCCAGATCGAGCAGGTCGACCGGCACCTCCGCATTTCCATGGAAGAGCAGATTCTGGCCCAGCAGAATGCAGCGCGCATGCTGCTCCGGGGGCTGGCGCATGAGATCAAGAACCCCCTCGGTGGCATTCGCGGGGCGGCGCAACTCCTGCAGCGCGAGTTGGTGGAGGAGGATTTGCGCGAGTACACGCAAATCATCATGGACGAATCGGATCGCCTGCAATCGCTGGTGGATCGTATGCTGGGCCCGAACAAGCCGCTCATCATGGAGCCCATCAACATCCACAAGGTGCTTGAGCGCGTGCGGCAGCTGGTGCAGGTCGAAGCTCCCGCCGGTGTGATGATCGAGCGCGATTATGATCCGAGCATCCCGCAGGTGCAGGGCGATGGCGACCTCCTCATCCAGGCCATCCTGAACATCGTCAGGAATGCGGCACAAGCGGTCGGGGCCAGGGGTCGCATCATCATCCGCACCCGCATCCACCGTCAGATGACGATTGGCAACCGCCGCAACCGCATGGCGGTGAAGATCGAGATTCAGGATGACGGGCCGGGTATTCCGCCTGAACTGATGGGCCAGATTTTCTATCCGATGGTGACCGGTCGCGCCGAGGGAACAGGCCTGGGGTTATCCATCGCCCAGTCTCTCATCAACCAGCACGGTGGCCTGATCGAGTGTGCCAGCACCCCGGGCCAGACCGTTTTTTCGATATACCTGCCGTTGGAGTTGGGTCATGAGTAAACCTGAGCAAGTCTGGATCGTGGATGATGATCGCTCCATTCGCTGGGTGCTGGAGAAGGCGCTGCAGAAGGCGGGTCTGGATACCCGGAGCTTTTCCAGTGGCACGGCCTTGCTCGACAGTCTCGGTCAGGAACTTCCGGATGCCATCGTTACCGATATCCGCATGCCGGGCATTGATGGTCTGGCTCTGCTGAAGCGGCTGCAGGACCGCTGCCCCGAATTGCCGGTCATCGTCATGACCGCTCATTCGGACCTCGAAAGCGCAGTCTCCGCCTTTCATGGCGGGGCGTTTGAATATCTGCCCAAACCGTTCGATGTTGATGAGGCCGTGGACCGTGTCCGACGGGCCTGCGCTCAGGCGCGTAACCTGCGCGCAGAGCGCGAGCCTGCGCCGCTGCCCGAGGCAACGCCCGAGATCATCGGTGCAGCGCCGACCATGCAGGAAGTCTTTCGTGCCATCGCCCGACTGGCGCGTTCGCACATCACCGTGCTCATCAATGGTGAATCCGGAACCGGCAAGGAACTGGTGGCCAAGGCCCTGCATCGACACAGCCCGAGGGCCGATAAACCGTTCATTGCCCTGAACATGGCTGCCATTCCTCGGGATCTGCTCGAGTCCGAACTGTTTGGCCATGAACGCGGCGCCTTCACCGGTGCTCAGGCCCGACGCGCGGGACGCTTCGAGCAGGCGGATGGCGGCACGCTGTTTCTGGACGAAATCGGCGACATGCCGGCCGAATTGCAGACCCGCCTCTTGCGCGTCCTGGCAGACGGCGAGTTTTTCCCGGTGGGTGCGCACGCGCCGGTCAAAGTCGACGTCCGCATCATCGCCGCGACGCACCAGAATCTTGATGCGCTGGTGGCTGAGGGCCGCTTCCGCGAGGATCTCTACCACCGCTTGAATGTCATCCGCATTCACCTGCCGCCCTTGCGCGAACGACGGCAGGATGTTCCGCTGCTGCTCAAGCATTTTCTCAAGGAAGCCAGCCGCGAAATCAAGTCCGAAACCAAAATCCTGCGGCCCGACGTGGAAGCCTACCTGTGCGGGCTGGAGTGGCCCGGCAATGTTCGCCAGCTGGAAAACACCTGCCGCTGGATCACGGTCATGGCGGCCGGCAAGGATGTGCATCTGGACGATCTCCCGCCCGAGCTGCTGCTGCAGCCGACGCGCGATGTCGCGCCGATGCCGATTGGGGAGGACTGGCAGGAAGCGCTCCGGCAGTGGGTCGATGATCAGCTGAAGCTGGGGCATGTCAACATTGCCAAGGACGCCATCGAATCCGCCGAGGGCATCCTCATTACCACGGCGCTGGGCGCGACCCGTGGCCGGCGGCAGGAAGCGGCGAAGCTGCTGGGGTATGGTCGCAACACCTTGACCCGAAAAATTGCCGAACTGAACCTTGACGTCTAGTTTCGCGGCCAGTGAATGTCATCCGGCCTCGCCCTTGGGGGCGATCAATCGAGCCAGTGATGCGATAATTCGGTTTTGGATGGGATGCCACGGGCGGCCCCCCTCCCTGTTTGCCAACGTTTTCGTTACACCGGATTTCTAATCAAACCCAATGTCTGTGGGTCATGGGGCTCGCCTCTCGATCCACCGGCATGATTCAGTCATGGAATAACTGCATGCCAATTCGTCAGCTCAACAAAAGCAACCCCACCGCCAAGCTCTGCGAGATTACCCCTCTGGGCATGAAGCCCAAGGATCTCTCCAAGGACATCGCCCATCACTTTAACGTCACCCTCGGTCGCGGCAAATCCTGCAAGTCGACCCATTACAGCTATCTGTCGCTGGCGCTGTCGGTGCGTGACCGACTGATGGAGCGCTGGAAGAATACCCAGCAGACCTATCAAGAAACGGGTTGCAAGCGCGCCTATTACCTCTCGCTCGAGTTCCTCATGGGCAGAACACTGGGGAACGCCATGCTCAATCTGGGCATCGAGTCCGCTGCCGACAAGGCCTTGCAGACGCTGGGGCTGGAGTTGGAGGAACTGGCCGACATCGAAGCCGACGCGGGGCTGGGCAACGGCGGATTGGGGCGGCTGGCGGCCTGCTTCGTGGACAGCTGCGCGACGCTGCAGCTTCCGGTAACCGGTTACGGTATCCGGTATGAGTACGGCATGTTCCGGCAGATCGTGGAGAACGGCTACCAGCTCGAGGAGCCCGACCACTGGCTGCGCAATGGCCACGTCTGGGAACTCGAGCGGCCCGAATTGACCACCCGGGTCCGTTTTGGCGGGCATACGGAAATTGATGCCCATGGTCGTGTCCATTGGGTCAATACCCAGGATGTACTGGCCGTGCCCTACGATGTGCCGGTTCCCGGCTATCAGAATGGCACCGTCAACACCCTGCGGCTGTGGAAGGCGGCGGCGACGGACGAATTCGGCTTGAGCGAATTCAATGCCGGTGATTACACCGAGGCGGTGCGGTCCAAGAACATGGCCGAGAACATCACCATGGTGCTGTACCCGAATGATGCCAGCGAGAACGGCAAGGAACTGCGCCTGCGCCAGCAATACTTTCTGGCCTCGGCCAGTCTGCAGGATGTCATCCGCGACTGGGTGGCGGTACATGGCAGCAACTTCAGCCAGTTCGCCAAAAAGAACGTGTTCCAGCTCAACGACACCCATCCGACCATCGCCGTGGCCGAACTGATGCGGTTGCTGGTTGACGAGCATGGCGTGCCTTGGGACAAGGCCTGGGACATTACCCGCCAGACCATGGCCTATACCAATCACACCTTGTTGCCAGAAGCGCTGGAAAAGTGGCCGGTGCGCCTGTTCCGCCAGTTGCTGCCGCGCCTGCTGGAAATCATTTTCGAAATCAACGCCGGTTTTCTCAAGGAAGTCGCAGCGCGCTGGCCGGGCGACGAGGAACGATTGACGCGAATGTCGCTGATCGAGGAGGGGTGGGAGCAGCAGGTGCGGATGGCCTATCTGGCGATAGTCGGCAGTTTCTCGGTCAATGGTGTCGCCGCCCTGCATTCGGATCTGCTGGTGCAAGGCATGTTCAAGGACTTCTACGCGCTCTGGCCGGAGAAATTCAACAACAAGACCAACGGCATCACGCCGCGGCGCTGGCTGGCGGGTTGCAATCCGGAGCTGGCGGCGCTGATTAGCAAAACCATCGGCGATGGCTGGACGCGTGAACTGTCCGAGCTGTCCAAGCTGGCGCCCTATGCTGAAGATCCGGCCTTCCGAAAGCGCTGGCGCGCGATCAAGCTGGCCAACAAACAGAAACTGGCCGCATACATCGAAGCCGAGGTCGGGGTCACTGTCGATGCTGCTGCGCTGTTCGACACGCAGGTGAAGCGCATTCACGAATACAAGCGCCAGTTGCTCAACATCCTGCATGTCATCCACCTCTACGACCGGCTGCGGCGGGGCGAGGATGCCCACTGGGTGCCGCGTGTCGTCATCATTGGCGGCAAGGCGGCGCCGGGTTACCAGATGGCCAAGCGGATCATCAAGCTGGCCAATAATGTCGCGCGGGTAATCAATCGCGATCCGCTCCTCGGGGAGCGTCTCAAGGTGGTCTTCCTGCCGAATTATCGGGTGACGGCGATGGAAATCATCTGTCCCGGCACCGATTTGTCAGAGCAAATCTCCACCGCCGGCAAAGAAGCCTCGGGGACCGGCAACATGAAGTTCATGCTCAACGGCGCCTTGACCATCGGCACGCTGGATGGCGCCAACATCGAAATCCGCGAGGAGGTCGGGGCGGAGCATTTCTTCCTGTTCGGCCTGACCGCCGAGGAGGTCGAAACCACCCGTGCGCATTATGATCCGGTTGGAATCATTCAGGGCAACGAGGACCTGCGGCGGGTGATGGCGTTGCTGGAGTCGGGTTACTTCAATCCGGATGAGCCGGGTATCTTCGATACCATCATCGATTCCATCAAGGGGTCCTGGGATCCGTGGATGACCGCCGCCGACTTTGCGGGGTATGTGGCCGCGCAACGCCAGGCGGCTGATGCCTATAGCGATCAGGACAGTTGGACCCGGATGAGCATTCTCAATACGGCGGCGGCCGGGAAATTCTCCTCCGATCGCACCATCGGCGAATACAACCGCGATATCTGGAAACTCAAGTCAGTTCAGCCGATCGCCTGAGCCGTGTTTCATGTGGTTCTGCAGGAGCCGGAGATACCGCCGAACACCGGCAATATCATCCGGCTTTGTGCCAACGCCGGTGCCCGGCTGCACCTGATCCGTCCGCTCGGGTTCGAGCTGGACGACGTCCGGCTCCGACGCGCAGGGTTGGATTACCATGAATATGCCGAACTGCGCGAGCATGACAGCTTCGAGCACTTCCGGGAGTCCGTGGCGCCCACCAGAGTTTTTGCGCTCTCGACCAAGGGCGGGCGAGCCTATACCGATGTCGGGTTCGAGGCGGGTGACGCTCTGGTCTTCGGGCCGGAAACCCGAGGCCGGAGTCCCGCCTTCCTGCAGTCGTTGCCGGCCTCACAACGGCTTTTCATCCCCATGC
>CAYFNI010000018.1:0-29584 GCA_964344495.1 uncultured Methylococcus sp. | reverse complement strand
AAGGCGCATTTCCCCTCCGCCTTCATGGCTGCCGTGCTGTCATCGGATATGGACAAGACCGACAAGGTGGTCGTCTTTATCGAAGAGTGCCGGCAGATGAAGATCGACGTGCGGCCACCCGACATCAATCAGTCCGAGTTCCGCTTCACGGCCTTGGACAATGGTGCCATCCAGTACGGTCTGGGTGCCATCAAGGGGGTCGGCGAGAGTGCCGTCGCGGATCTGATCGATGAACGGCGCCGTGAAGGCGCCTTCACCAGCCTGGCCGACTTCTGCCGCCGGGTCGGCGGGCGCAAGCTCAACCGGCGGGTGATCGAGGCCCTGATCCGCGCCGGTGCGCTGGACAGTCTGGATCCGAACCGTGCCCGGCATCTGGCCGAACTCGGCGATGCCCTGAAAGCTGCAGAACAGCACGGCGCCATGGCGGCCAGCGGGCAGGACGATCTGTTCGGGCTGACCGAAACGAGCCCGCAGTCGCTGGATCCACAATCCATCACCACGGTCGAACCCTGGCCCGAGCAGGAGCGACTGGCGCAGGAAAAGGCCACTCTTGGTCTCTACCTCACCGGTCATCCGATTTCCCTGTACGAGAAGGATATCGTCCACTTCATCACTGACCGGCTCGGGCCGTTGGCTGAGCGGCATGACCGCAGCAGCCAGCCAGAGATGGGATTCGGTCGCCGGCAGGAGGTGAGGGCGGTCGTGGCCGGTTTGATCGTCGATCTGCGGACCAAGCAGAACAAGAACGGCAAGCGCATGGCCTTTGTCACACTCGATGATCGCACCGGGCGGCTGGAGGTGGCGGTATTTTCTGAGGTGTTTGACCGGTTCCGGGAATTTCTGGCCAAGGACACGCTGCTGGTCGCCGAGGGTGGGTTGGCCTGGGATGATTTTGCCGGCCAATTGCGCCTGAGTGCCGAACACCTGATGAGTATCGAACAAGCCCGGACGGTATTTGCCAAACGCGTGACGCTGGGCTGGCCCGAGTCCGGCTCGGCCGCATTGCTGGAGGCGCTCAAGCAGGCCATGCTGCCGTATCGCGATGGCCACTGCCCGGTCTTTGTGCGGCTGCAAAAGCCCGACGCCGAGGCCGTTCTGCAGCTGGGCGAAGCCTGGCATATTCGGCCCGAAAGTGGCCTGCTGCAGCAACTCTCCAACCTGTTGGGCACTGATCGGGTCGAGGTGCACTACGCCTGAAACCCCCTCCGTCGGGCCTTGAGGACTGGCCCTGAGGCGCACGCCGGGATGGAAAGCATCACCTAATCCCTTTACCATCCGACTTCAGAGGTCAATTGGCGGTTGATCGGTCCCCACGGGGCTGCGCCATGACCGGGCACCCGATCCTTTAACCCAGTCATCCATGCATTGCTTTAACCCCTCATGATTATTCAGAGTTTCGTCAGCGACAGCATTCCGGCTGATCTGCCGCACATTCGTCTCGGGCTGTATCAAGGGTTTGGCAACGCCGGCGACATGGATGCCGTGCGGGAGAACCTGGCGACACTGCAGAACGCTGCAGCCAAGGCCCGGAACCTGGGTGTGCATCTGTTGAGCTTTCCGGAATTATTCCTGTCCGGCTACAACGTTACCGATGCCCGTCTCGCGCATGCGCTGGCCGAAGATATCCTGCGCGAGGGCATTCTCGAGCAGGTGGCCGCCGCCGCCAGAACCCATCAGGTGGCCATCATTTGTCCCTATCCGGAAGCCGCGACCGTGGCCGGAGAGCGGCGATATTACGACAGCATTCTGGTCTACGGAGCCGATGGCGAAGTACTCAAGAATTACCGCAAAAGCCACCTCTGGGGCGGTGACGAGCGCAACAACTGGTCGTTCGGCTATGTCCACCCTGAGGAGGGCGAGGCCTTTACCGTGTTCCGCGTCAACGGCATCGGCGTCGGGGTCCTGAATTGCTATGAAGCCGAGTTACCTGAACTGACCCGAATACTGGCGCTGAAGGGTGCGCAACTGGTGGTCATTCCGACCGCCGCGGATGAATTCATGGTTCTCAGAACGGGAGAAAAAACCCGTACGCCCTATCCCAATGTCGATTTTCTGATTCGGGCCAATGCCTACCAGAACGAACTGTTTTGCGCCTACAGCAACCGGCGCGGCATCGAAATGCAGGATGGACAGGTCGTCGGTCACTATCTGGGCAACAGCTGTCTGGTCGATCCGCACGGGCAGTTTCTGTTGCCAGAAATTCCGCTTCCGCCCGCGCGCAGCGACAAGCCCGGTTCGGGCTGGAACGAGTCCATGCTGCTGATTGCCGACTGTGTACCGTCTTTATACGGCCCGACACATCCCGAGACGCTGATCCATGACCGCCTGGCGGCCACCCACTATCTGAGTGATCGGCGGCCGTCGCTCTACGGTGCCCTGACGGCGCAGACCTATCAGGATCCGGTGACCGGCCAGACGTGCCACTATCCGGATCAACCGAAATAACCCGCTTCCATATCCTCACCGACCGGGAGTCCGTATGCAGAAAGCCCAGCAACGTCTGGCGCACTCCGATGCCATCTACGCCAGTCGCCAGATGCGTGAGGGAGTGCCGAAATTCGACATCCCGGCCGAGGGGATGGCGGCCGACACGGCTCAGCGGATCATCCTTGACGAGCTCAACCTCAACGGCAATCCCCTGCTGAACACGGCCAGCTTCGTTACCACCTGGATGGAGCCGGAAGCCGATGAACTGCTACTGAAAACCAGCAATATCAATTTCATCGACTTCCACGAATATCCCACCACTCAGGCGATTCACCAGCGGGTCATCAACATGATGGCCGACCTTCTGCATGCTCCGGAGGACGATGGCCAGACCGAACCCGCCATCGGCACCTCCACCATCGGTTCTTCCGAAGCCATCATGCTGGGTCTTCTGGCGCACAAGTGGACCTGGAAGAAACGGCAGTCTGCGGCCGGGCGCGATACCCACCGGCCGAACGTGATTTTCGGCGGGGATGTCCACTCCTGCTGGGAAAAGTTTGCGCTCTACTTCGACGTGGAGGCACGCATCATCCCGCTGAAGCCCGGCAAGTACACCATCGGGCCCGACGATGTCGCTCCGCTGATCGATGAAAACACCATCGCCGTGGGTGTGGTCATCGGAACCACCTTCACCGGTCAGAATGACGATTTTGCCGGGATCAACCAGTTGCTGCTCAAGGTCAAGGCGGAGCAGGGCTGGGACATCCCCATCCATGTCGATGGCGCCTCGGGCGGCTTCATCATGGCTTTCGCCCATCCGGACGTGGCCTGGGATTTTCGTCTGGAGCAGGTCCGTTCGATCAACATCAGCAATCACAAGTACGGATTGGTCTATCCCGGCATGGGCTGCGTCATCTTTCGTGACGCACAATGTGTGCCCGAAGAACTGGTCTTCAACATCAATTATCTGGGCGGGGAGATGCTGAATTACAGCCTCAACTTCTCCCGCTCTGCCTCGCAGATCGTGCTCCAGTACTACAACTTCCTGCGTCTGGGCCGGGCCGGCTACACCCGTATCATGACCAACATCATGAGCAACGCGCGTTATCTGGAAGAACGCCTGCTCATGTCACACCGGTTTGAATTGCTGACTGACGCCAATTACCTGCCGGTGGTCGTGGTGAGGCTCAAGGACGACAGCGCGTACACCGTTTATCAATTGTGTGAGATTCTGCGCGAACGCGGCTGGGCGGTTCCCGCCTATAGCCTTCCGCCGGATGCTCAGGAAGTCACGGTCATGCGGGTGGTCGTCAAGGAAAACTTCAGCCGCGACATGGCCGACCTGTTTGCCACCGATGTCGAAAATGCCCTCAAGCGGCTGGATATCGATCAGCCCAGGCGCCGGCATGCCGAGGCCAAAACCCGACATCGGGTGTGCTGAGGATGGCGTGTCATCCCAGCGAGGGGGCCAGATGATGGACAACGCTTGTGAAACAGAGTGATCCCATGACGAACAGTGGTCGGGGCAGGGCGACCAATTTGTCACGACGTCTGGTTGGCCTCGGGCTGCTGCTGCTCGGTGGTTGCGCGATGATCGGGCCAGACTTCGAAACCCCGGCCAGCGACAAGGCCAAGGGCTGGATGGAACAGGGCGATCACCGCCTCAGCCAGCGCTCGGATGAACACCGCGAGTGGTGGCGGCTGTTCAATGACCCGATCCTCGACCGACTGGTCCGCATGGCCTACGAGCAGAATCTCCCGCTCAAGACTGCCGGTTTGCGTGTCCTCGAAGCGCAAGCGCAGTTGGGTATCGCCATCGGTGAGTTCTACCCGCAAAAACAGCATCTTTCCGGCCTCGTGGAAAAATTTCATCTGCCCATGTCCGGCCTCAGCGAGCGGCTGCCGAGCGGTGATGGCATGGTCAAAACCCTGTGGTATGACCGTATCGGTCCGACCGTCAGCTGGGAGCTTGACCTGTGGGGCAAGTTCCGACGTGCCATCGAATCCGCTGATGCCGAACTGCTGGCCGCGATTGCCGGCTACGATAATGCGCTGGTGACCTTGACGGCAGACGTAGCGAACACGTACATCAATCTCCGTACGCTTGAAAAGAAAATCGAGATTGCCCACAACAACGTCGAGGCGCAGTTGACCAACCTGCGGATTGCCGAAGCCAAACACCGGGGCGGCAGTTCCTCCCTGCGCGACGTCGAGCAGGCGCGAACCGTTCTGGGTGGTACTCAAGCCTCGATCCCGATTCTGGAAAGCCAGTTGCGCCGGGCCAAAAATGCGCTGTCGGTCCTGCTGGGCCTCCCGCCCGGCGACCTTGATAAGCCGCTTGGTGGACAGTCGCGCTATGCCATGATTCCGACCCCGCCGGTACAGGTGGCGGTTGGCATCCCGCTCGATCTGCTGCGGCGCCGGCCCGATATCCGTCAGGCCGAGTATCTGGCGCAGTCGCAGTCGGCCAGCATTGGTGTCGCCAAGGCCAATCTGTATCCGGCGTTTTCGCTCAGCGGCAGTTTTGCGTTTGTGTCCTCCAATGCCAACGGCCACAGCCTCAGCGATATCTTCGCCTGGGGCAATCAGTTCTACCGCTTCGGTCCGGCGTTCCAGTGGAATCTGTTCAACTATGGCCAGATTACGAATCAGGTCCGGGCACAGGACGCACGCTTCCAGTCGCTGGTCATTGATTACCAGAACACGGTACTGAAGGCGCAGCGGGAGGTGGAGGATGGCCTGATTACCTTCCTCAAGACTCAGGATGCGGCGGAGTTTCTGGCCAAAAGTACGGCAGCGGCCAAGCGCTCGCTGGATCTTGCCACCCTGCAGTACCGCGAGGGCATTGCCGATTTCACTACCGTCCTTACGGCCGAACAGTCACTGTTGGCTCAGCAGGATAACTTTGCCTCGACCTTGGGTGACGTGGCCACCAGTCTGGTGACGGTCTACCGTGGCATGGGCGGTGGCTGGCAGATCCGCGAAGGGCATGACTTTGTGCCTCAGCCGATCAAGGACGCCATGGCGAAGCGCACCGACTGGGGCGAACTTCTCAACGCCATGCCGGTGCCGACGGGTCCCGCCAAGGGAACCGTCCGGGCGCCACAGTGGTAAGGCCGGGTACCCGCCACCTGTTTCATTCCGTCAGTTCGAACTCCGTGGAACGTAGAACGATATGAGTCCAACGACCCTACACTCCCTCCGCACGCTGGTGTTTGCCGCGTTCCTGCCGTGGCTGGCAGGGGTCGGCTGCAATAACGACAACGCTTATAAGCCGCCGCCGCCGCCAACCGTCACGGTCAGCCATCCGGTCATGGGGGAGGTGGTCGATGCCATCGAATTTACTGGCAATACCCAGCCGTTGTTTACCGTGCAACTACGGGCCCGGGTCGAAGGCTATCTGGAGAAGGTGCTGTTCCGGGACGGCGAGATCGTTGATGCCGGCAAGGTACTGTTCATGATCCAGCAGAATACCTACGAGGCCAAGCTCAAGGAAGCGCAGGCGCAGTTGTTGTCGGCCAAAGCCCGACTCTCGCATGCCGAAACGGAGTATCGCCGCTTTTCCGGCCTGCTCAAGGAAGACGCGGCGGCGCAGACCGATGTGGATCGCTGGCACTATGACCGCGACTCCAATCAGGCCTCGGTCATGGCGGCAGAGGCGCAGGTGGATCTGGCCCGCCTCAACCTGGGCTATACCACGGTGAAAGCGCCGTTTCGTGGCCGTGTCAGCCGCCGCTACAAGGATCCGGGCAACGTGGTCGGCGCCGGTGAGGAGACAGTGCTGGCGGAAATCAACAAGATTGACCCGATTTATGTGTATTTCACCATCAGTGAACGTGACCTGTTACGGATCCGACGCAGTCGCGAAGAGATGGGAGAAACGCACCTGGATTCTCCGAACGTGCCGGTATTCGTGGGGTTGGCGAACGAAGAGGGGTTTCCGCACCAGGGTACCCTGGACTATGCGGACATTCAGGTGGACAGCGCCACCGGGACCCTCCAGTTGCGAGCGACGGTTCCAAATCCCGACCTGAAGATCCTGCCGGGCCTGTTTGTCCGGATTCGTGGCGAGCGACCCGGCACCCATCCGGCACTGATGGTGCCCGAGGCGGCGGTTGCCTATGATCAGGGCGGCCCGTATGTGTTGTTGGTGGATGACAAGAATGCCGTCGTTCGTCGCAGCGTGACGCCAGGCTCCCTGATCAATCATCAGTACGCCATCGAGGCAGGTTTGGATGCCAGCGATCGGGTCATCATCAACGGCATGATGCGGGCGATTCCTGGCCGTACGGTAAAACCGGTCGAGGCGACGGCAGACGTCGGACAGGCCGCACCATGATCTCGCGTTTTTTCATTGAGCGCCCCATCTTTGCGAATGTCATCGCCATCGTGACGATCATTCTGGGGTTGGTCAGTCTGGCCAATCTGCCCATTGCCCAGTATCCGAATATCGTGCCGCCCACGATTCAGGTGACCACCCGTTACCCCGGCGCCAGTGCCGAAGTCGTCGCCAAGACCGTCGGCATTCCCATCGAGGAGGGCGTCAACGGCGTTGAGAAATCGATTTACATGTCATCGACCAGCGGGTCGGACGGCAGCTATGTACTGACCATTACCTTTGCAGTCGGTACCGACCTGAATGCGGCTCTGAGTCTGGTCCAAAACCTGGTCAACGGACAACTGTCGCAGCTTCCCGATGCCGTCCAGAAACAGGGTATCGGCATCAAGAAAGTTTCGACCAACATCCTGCAGGCCGTGAGCCTGTATTCCGAGGATGAGCGTTTCGACGAAACCTTTTTGTCCAACTATGCGCTGATTAACCTGCAATATCCGCTTGGGCGCCTGTCGGGTGTGGGACAGATCAAGATTCTGGGTGCCGGCTCCTACAGCATGCGGATCTGGATGAACCCGGAGCGGCTCAAGTATTACGGCATGACCACCATGGACGTCGCCGATGCCGTCCGCCAGCAAAACACTCAGGTAGTTGCTGGCCAGTTGGGGGGGGCACCGGTGCCCGATACACAGTCCTACCAACTCACCGTAAATGCGGTTGGCCGACTGGCCGAAGTGGCGGAATTTGAAAACATCATCATCAAGACGACGCTGGCGCAGAATGGCCAGACGGCCCAGATTGTGCGGGTGAAGGATGTCGCACGGGTCGAGTTGAGTCAGCAGACCTACAGCAATTTTGCCGAGGTGAGCGGCCACAAGGCTGCGCAGATTCTGGTCTACGCCTTGCCGGGCGCCAATGCCATCGACCTTGGCCAGCGGGTCCGGGACGAAGTGGAACGGATGAGCCGCGATTTCCCCGAGGGCCTGAAATACGCCATCCACTACGACACCACCGATTTCATTCAGGAATCGATCAATGCCGTCTACGAGACGCTGTACGAAGCCGGATTTCTGGTGCTGGCCGTCGTCATTCTGTTCCTGCAGAACTGGCGTGCCACGCTGGTGCCGGCCACCACAGTGCCGGTGACCATCATCGGCGCCTTTGCGGCCATGGCGATGCTGGGCTTTTCGGTCAACCTGATGACCCTGTTCGCCCTGATTCTGGCCATCGGTATTGTCGTGGATGATGCCATCGTGATTGTCGAAAATGCCTCGCATCACATTGAGCAGGGCATGACGCCCAAGGACGCGGCCATCAAGGCCATGAGCCAGATGACCGGACCGGTGATCGGTATCACACTGGTACTCTCGGCTGTGTTCCTGCCGGCTGCCTTCCTCCCGGGCATTACCGGGCAGCTGTTTCGTCAGTTTGCCCTGGTGATTGCTTCGACCGCCATCATCAGTGCCATCAATGCGTTGACCCTGAAGCCGGCGCAGTGTGCACAGTATCTGCGACCCCGCCCGCCTGACTACCGTCCCAACGCCTTCTATCGGGGGTTCAATCAGGTCTATGCCCGCATTGAGGCGGGCTATGCCGCCATCGTGCAGTGGATGGTGGACCGCACTGGCCAGATGTCGCTGCTATTCCTGGCTGTCATTGTCATGGGCGGCTGGTTGTTCGTTCATCATCAGACGGGGTTTTTGCCGATCGAGGATCAGGGGTACGCCATTATCGTCGGCAAGCTGCCAGAAGGCAGTTCGCAGCCACGCGTGCGTGCAGTGGTGAAACAGGTTGACGCGATACTCGAGCAGACGCCGGGCGTGGCCGCCTCGGTCACCATCGGTGGTTTCTCGATGCTGGATGCAGCCAATCTGTCCAACGCCTTCAGTATCTTCACCGTCTACGATTCCTGGGAGAAGCGGGGCGAATCGCTGGATCAGAAGGCTATCCTTGCCCACCTCAAGCAACAGCTGGATGGCATCCAGGAAGCCAGAATTGCAGTCGTCACACCGCCGCCCATTGCCGGGCTGGGGCAGGCCGGCGGTCTGCAGATGATGATCGAGGATCGCCGCAGTCTTGGCCTGCCGGAGCTGCAGCAGGTGATGCAGGAAATCCAGCGGGCCGGGTCCACGCAAAGCGGGCTGGGTTTCATTGGTTCGACCTTCAGCGCGCTGAGCCCGCAGCTGTTTCTGGACATCGACCGGGTCAAGGCGCAATCGCTGCAGGTGCCGCTCGACACTGTGTTCGGAACCTTGCAGGCTTATCTCGGCTCCTCCTATGTCAATTTGTTTACCAAATTCGATCAGTCGTTCCAGGTCTACGTGCAGGCCGATGCACCCTATCGGCAGAGCATTGATGACATCAAGAATCTCTACGTCCGCAACACCCGGCAGGAGATGATTCCGCTGGGGACGATGCTGAACATTGATCGGCGGGTCGGTTCCGAACTGGTGTCGCGTTACAATCTCTATCCGGCCGCGCCGCTGTTCGGCGCCCCCGCCCCGGGATTCAGCGGTGGCGATGCTATTCAACTGATGGAGCAGATGGTGGGCAGTGTCCTGCCGCAGGGCATGAGTTTCGACTGGACGGCCACGGCTTTCCAGCAGAAGCAACTCGGCAATACCGCCTACCTCGTTTATGGGTTGTCGATCCTCCTCGTTTTCCTGGTACTGGCGGCGCAGTACGAAAACTGGATCAGCCCGCTGGCCGTGATCATGGTCGTGCCGATGGCGCTGGTAGGCGTCATCCTGGCCCTGATTGCGCGTCATTTCGATACCAACCTCTACACTCAGGTGGGGCTGGTGCTGATGATTGCGCTGGCGAGCAAAAACGCCATCCTGGTGGTCGAGTTTGCCCGCGAGTTGCAGGCCGAGGGCATGGCGGTCCGCGAGGCGGCGGTCGAGGCGACGCGGCGCCGGTTCCGGCCCATCATCATGACCTCGTTTGCCTTCATTCTGGGGGTCGTTCCTCTGTTGAAGGCAGGCGGTGCAGGCGCGGCCAGTCAGCAGGCCATCGGCACGGTCGTATTTGGCGGCATGCTGGCGTCCACGATTCTGGCTATTCCGTTTGTCCCGGTGTTTTACGTCATCACACAACAGTGGGGGGACTGGCTGGCGGCCACCAACTGGTCTGGGCAGGTGCATCGGGCAAAGGTCGTGGCTGCGGGCTGGATGGCCGGCCTGTTCAGACGGCCCGATCGACACTGAGAACGGATCAGGGTTGAGACGAATGGCTGCAATTCACGGTAACGGCCCGTCACACTGGTATCTGCGGAGGGCGTCATGAGTCGGCCGCCATCGGTGATGGACGATCAACGTCGAATCACGCCGAGACTGGTCGGCATCGTATTGAGCGGTCTGGTCGGCAATGTCATGGAATGGTATGACTTTGCCGTCTACGGTTATTTCGCCACGGTCATCGGCCAGCTGTTCTTTCCCGCAGAGAATCCAGCCATGTCGCTGGTGGCTTCCTTTGGTGCCTTTGCCGCGGGTTTCGTGGCGCGACCCTTGGGCGGTCTGTTGTTCGGTCGGATCGGCGATCGAGTCGGGCGGGAGCGGGCCATGATGGTGTCCGTATTGGCGATGGCCATCCCGACATTGTTGATGTGTCTGTTGCCCACCTATCAGAGTGTCGGCATCGTTGCTCCGGTTTTGTTAATCGCGCTTCGCATCGTACAGGGCTTGTCAGTGGGGGGCGAGTTCACAAGTTCGATGATTTTTCTGTCGGAACAGGCGCCGCCGAAACATCGCTCGTTCATTGCCATTTGGGGTAACTGGGGCGCGACGGCGGGTATTTTATTGGGCTCCGGCGTTGGCTTGCTGGTGTCGGGCAATCTGACCGAAGCCCAACTGGAGGCCTGGGGTTGGCGCATCCCGTTTGCCTTAGGCGGCGTGGTGGCGATGGTGGGTTGGTGGGTCCGGCGTCATCTGCGGGTGGAAATTCCGATCGCCCGCAGCGAAAGCCCGGTCAAAGTGTTATTCAGCCGTCACCGCGGTGCCGTGTTACGGGTGGCCTTGCTCAATAGCGGCATCAGTGTGGCGTTCTACACGACCTTCATTTACGCCGTAAGTTATATCCGGAGCATCGACCGGTTGCCGGAATCTCTGGCGCTGGAATTGAATACGCTATCCATGCTGGTGCTGTTGCTGGTCCTGCCGATCTCGGCCTGGCTGGCTGACCGCTATGGCAGTCGCGGGATGCTGAATGTCGCTCTGGGGCTGCTGACCGTGCTGGCCATTCCCCTGTTTCAACTGCTTCACTCCCCCCATGCCGAGTCGATCCTGATCGGGGAGGTCGCATTTGCCCTGCTGGTGGGTATGGCCAGCAGCGGTGTCATTGGCTTGAATACGTCACTCATTCCACACCCGGTGCGCTGTACCGGACTGGCGTTTGCCTACAATGCCGCGAGCCTGTTTGGCGGTACGACCCCGATGATTGCGGCCTGGTTGATCAATACCACGCATACCCCGCTTGCCCCGGCCGGCTGGCTGTTCGGGGCGGTGTTGCTGTCAACGCTGACGCTGGTCTTGGCGGTGCCCAAGACGCTGGCGACGGACTGACTACCGTCAATGAGGGTGTGAAATCCGGGTTGCGTTCCAGCGCGTTGCCAAGGTCTTGCCGAGTCGTATGCCGGGTTGTTCGATCCACCGATACATTGGCACCGACAGCAGGGTCGTCACGCTCAAGGTGAAAAGCAGGCCCGCCACCCAGGCACTTTGCACGTTGGCCGGCGAGGCCGCCCACCAGGCCAGGAAGCGGGGCGTGATGGCGATGATCACCATGAAATGGGTCAGGTACACGCTGTAGGAGATCTTGCCCAGAAACACCATGCCCCGGCTGTTCAGGACCCGTTGCAACCCAGCGGTTGCGAGGACCACACCCAGCAATTCGACACAGCCGATGGCTGTGACCATGCCGTTGAATTCCACGCCGACGATGTTCAGCGCGTATTCCCCGCACAGGTAGAGTCCGCCTCCGGTCAGGGCCAGCACACTCTTCAGCTGTGGCCACCGCCCGAGGATTCGGATAAATGGCCGCAGGTACCGGGCCAGCAGGATCCCGAGCGCAAAGTGAAAGCTGAACCGGTTCAGGCCCGGGAAGATGATCAATCCGATGACCAGTAACAGGAGCAACAGCGCGTGTCGGGATGCCAGCCGTATGCCGATCGGCACGGCCATCGAAAGGATGATTTCGACCGCGAGACTCCAGGCCTGCGGGACAATCACAACCAGATCCGGCATCCAGAACAGGTTCAGTTCCGCGAGCACATGGAGGAACGAAACGCGGTACTGCCACAAGCCGGCGATCCAGTCGTCCTGAGGCGGAATGGTCGGCGTATCCCCCGGTGGATGCGATTGATGCCAGGCAAACAGCAGGCCACCGATTAACAGCGTCATCGCATAGGCCGGAAAGATCCGAAATACGCGGGCGATGTAAAAGCCGGGCCAGAAGCGGGGGACAAAGCCAGGTTCGGACCGGAAGGCGTTGACAGACAACACAAAGCCGCTCAAGACAAAGAAGAAGCAGACTGCTGCATCGCCCTCCATGAAGAAGTGCAGCGCCTCGCCGTGCAAGGCTTGACACACGGATCCCGCGCAGGGCAAGCCATAGGCCTTGATGTAATGCGACAGCACGACCGACAACGCCAGCAGCCCGCGCAGGGCGTCCAGATAGGGAAAATACAGCCGGGCTGGCGGTGCCGAAGGCATGATGGAAGTCGGGTGAATGTGGCGTCCGGGCGGATTCGCGCCAATGTCAGCGGATGGCATAGTCCAGCGCCAACCCGGCAAAGACCGCGGCGCCAAACCAGTGATTGTTCAGAAAAGCCCGGAAGCATTCGGGTTTGGCACGATCACGGATCAACCATTGCTGATAGCCAAACAGGCTGGCACCTACCGCCAATCCCAAATGATAGGGGAGGCCCCGCTGGGCCATGTGCCCGGCCACCAGCAACAGAGCCAGCATGGTCAGTTGCAAGCCGCCAATGATCAGGCGATCGTGCTTCCCGAACAGGATCGCGGTCGACTTGACGCCGATCTTCAGGTCGTCATCCCGGTCTACCATGGCATATTGGGTGTCATAGATCAGCGCCCAGAGTGCCGTGGCCAGAAACACGACCCAGCAGACGGCGGGGAGACTATTGGTCTGCGCCGCAAAGCTCATCGGAATCGCCCAGCCAAAGGCGATGCCGAGATAAGCCTGCGGGAGCTGGGTGTAGCGTTTGGTGAAGGGGTAGGTGGCGGCCAGAAAAGCCCCCGGAACGGACAGGGCGATGGTGAGCCGATTGAGGGTCAACACCAGACCGAGGGCCATCAGACACAGCACCACGAACAGGATCAGCGCTGCCCGGGGGCTGATCTGGCCCGCGGCAATCGGACGCAGTCGGGTCCGTTCGACATAGGGGTCAAAGTTGCGGTCCGCATAGTCATTGATGACGCATCCGGCCGCGCGCATGACCAGCGTTCCGAGCACGATGATGGTGACGATCAGCGGATCGGGGTGGCCTTCTCCGGCGATCCACAATGCCCACAGGCCGGGCCACAACAAAAGGAGGATCCCGATCGGTTTGTCAAAGCGCATCAGGCGCCAGTAGGCAGACAGGGTGTCCTTGAACGCAGCAGAACGGGTGGATGCGGGCATGGTACGGCTATCAGGCGTGGGTTAACAGTGACGGCAGAAAAAATTCGGCGACCAGCAGGCGATGTTCATGCCCGAGCTGGTACAACGAGCGACGGCCCCAGACGGTCCGGTCGGAGACCGGCTGCATGGCTGATTGCTCGCGCCAGTAGGCCGGCGGGACTTGGGTGATATCCAGCCGGCACTTTTGCAGCCTTGGGTTTGCAAACAGGATTTGACCCAGGGGACGAGTGCCCAATCGCGAAAGCCGCCGGTCGGCGCCCTGCAGGGTCGCCTTCGGAATAACGCTGCGCGCCGCAATCACCGGCTCATCCCCATTCTGCAGCAGAACTTCCCGGACCAGCGCCTGTTGCCCCCCCGTCAATCCCAGTGCGCGGGATTCCTCAATCCAGGGTTTGGCCCAAGTCTGGTTTACGAGCACGACCCGGAATCGAGCTCCATACAAACCCTGCAAGCGCTGGGTGAGCGATCCGGGTTCGTAAAGCCAACTCCCCAGCAGGCCACGGGCAAAGGGAGTGGTGCCCTTGCGGGTTGGCCGCCAGCGGGGTGGGGTCACAAATAGCTGGCTACGGCGGTTCAAAAGGACACACTCAAATGGAGGCCATTTTAGCAAAGCCCCGCGGCCGGGCGGGGGATATCTTTGCGGTTGTCGGCTGGCGGGCGCATTCACGACCTGCACGGAGGGACCAGCGCGACAGGTAGTGGCATTAGCGCCCAGCCCGACTGCACGAGATCCCCACGATTCGGTATCCTCACTGGAAATGAGACCCTGTATGCGTGGGCTGCCAAATGGGATCCACCGTATGTGGGGTCGTTCGCATTTTGACCCAAATGGCACGAACTGCAGCATGATCAGCAAGACCGACTTTACCGATGCCGAATGGCATGTTGTGCGCGAGGTTCCGCATCTGGTTGTGGTTGCCGCGGCTTCGGCCACGGCCAGCGGCCTGATCGGTAGTCTGAAAGAGGCTGTTGCCCCTGCCGCCGCCATGCTGGCCGCGATACAGGGGGATAACACGTTGTTGCGGGATGTCTGCGATCCGGCCGAGTGGCGCGCCGCCGTGAGCGAGATCAGGGAGGCGGCTGACCAGACGGAGTTTAACGAGACCCAGGCCTACTATCATCGCCAGGCGGTGACACGCGCCCAGGAGGCGATGACGGTGATCAAGGCCAAGGGGCATGCAGAGGATGCAGCGGGTTATGCGGCGTTTCTCATGGATCTGGCCCTGCGCGTAGCGGCCGCGGCACGCGAAGGTGGCTTCATGGGGTTTGGCGGAGAGCCGATCAGTGACGGTGAACGCGTGTTTCTGAGCGATTTGGGCGAAGTTTTGGGTCTTCCGGTCGAACATGCCTTTGTTGCCTGAGGGCAGCGCCCCTTGAATCGGTCGATTGGACTGCTCATCTCTGCGGTATAGTCAGGCTCTCGGCTGTTTGGAGCGGGGAGTCGATTCGGCATGCTGTGCCGCTGCACGGGCAGTTTCAAGGTGAGAGGGGATGATCCCTCGATGCAGCAGTGAGTTCAACGATCAGGGGCGAAGGATGGGGACATGAAATTCAAGGATTATTACGCAACACTCGGTGTGGCGCGTGATGCGAGCACCGATGAGATCAAGAAGGCTTACCGTAAGCTGGCGCATCAATATCACCCGGATATTTCCAAGGATCCCGACGGGGAGGAGAAATTCAAGGAGGTGAATGAAGCCTACAAGACGCTCAAGGATGCCGAGCTACGCAAGGCCTATGATGAACTCGGCCGTCATTCGAGCGGCGAGCAGTTTCAGCCTCCGCCCGATTGGGCCAGCCATTTCGCACAGGCGGGTCAGGGTGGCTTCAATACGGCCGACTTCGCCACGGCGGGCGGATTCGAGGGAATTGATCTGGCCGATCTGTTCGAGGAGTTGGCCCGGGCGCGGGGTGCCCGGAGTGGTTTCCGCGCAGGTCAGCAAAAGCATGGACACCCCTTTCCGCAGCCGGGTCAGGATTTCGAAGTCACGGCCGCCGTGACGCTGGAACAGGCCGCAGAGGGGACGACTCTTGAGCTTCACCTCGACATGCCCGAATACGATGCGGGGGGCCATGTGCGCCGTGTGCCCCGCTCATTCAAGGCGCGGATTCCCAAGGGCGCCACCGATGGACAAAAGCTGCGCTTGCCGGGCAAGGGCGGTCAGGGTTTGCACGGTGGTCGCAACGGCGATCTCTACCTCAATATCAGCCTCAAGCCGCACCCGTTGTTTCGGCCCAGCGAGCATGACCTGTATCTGGACGTGCCCGTGGCGCCCTGGGAAGCAGCCTTGGGTGCGACCATCGAGGTGCCGACATTGGCGGGGCCGGTTAGCCTGAAGATCCCGGCCGGTATAACGTCCGGGCGCAAATTGCGACTCGCCGGGAAGGGGTTGCCTAAACCTCGCGACGGACACGGCGATTTGTTGGTGATGGTTCAGGTCGTGACCCCGACAGCGTTGAGCGAGCGTGAAAAATCGCTGCTGCAGGAACTGGCTGACGTGTCGACCTTCAAACCGCGAGCGCATTGGACCCGCGGGCCTGCAGCCGAGTGAGACGAGGTTTTTCATGATGCAAACGACCGGTAATGTAATTCAGGCTGAACTGATCTGGCTCACGTTGAGCGAGTTTTCGGAGGTTTCCGGGCTCTCGTCCGCTCAGGTGGTGGAGTTGGTGGAACTGGGGATCCTGCGGCCCGCCGGATCAGTTGCCCAGGAATGGTTGTTCAATCAGCACAGCATGGGGCTGGCGAGTCGGCTGAGGCGCTTGCGGGAAGATCTTGATCTTAACCTTGATCTACATGCACTGGCCCTGGGCTTCCGATTGCTGGAGCGGATCGAGGAACTTGAAGCTGAACTTCGCACTGAACGCGTCACCAGGGTGCGTGACTGATCCCGGCTGGTCGGCATGGCCGGGGTGATCAGCGGGTGTAAGGCAGATGAGGGCGCCCTGGTCTGGATTGGGCTGCGAACCCGCCATCGTGGGCGAGTGCAGTCAGTCGACCAGTGTGAGGTGCAGGCGGGGATCGGGCTGGTCGGCGATCATGCAGCTGGCCGCCATCCGCTGCGGGAAGTCACGCTGATCACCGAGACGGATTTGAGCTTCATCGCCGAGGCCATGGGACACTCCCCGGAGCCCTTCGTGCTGCGCCGTAATCTGCTGCTGCGTTGTGATCCGTCCCGCTTGCACATCGGGCATGCCTATCACATAGGTGCGGCGATTCTGCGTTTGACCGGCCCCTGCGCGCCCTGTCGCCGCATGCTGGACGCCTTGGGCGAGCCAGGGTTTCGGGCAATGCGCGGACATGGCGGGTTTACGGCGCAGGTCATCGATGGCGGCCCTATTCGCCTCGGCGACCGAATAGCCCCTCGTCAGCTGGACCTGTTCGACTGAGCGGCCCTGGATCTGGCTAGGTCAAAACACAGTGTGCTGCACGTGGTGAACCTTGGTTCATTCTAGCCCTGGCGATCTTCAGCAAGATAACGGGCAATGTCGTCCTTGGAAAAACCGATCTTGCGGGCGACGCGATCGGCGTGACTGACGCGAGAGATTCCCTCAATAACGCGATAGGTCGGCTGGTCATTCAGGAATTCCACCTGACGCGCGATGCCGATGCCTTTGCCGAGCATCTGGTCGACCAGTTCGTGATTGTGGGTAATCAGCAGTGTGTTGTTGCCCTTCTGGTGGAACCCCTCGAGGATCGCCATGGAGATTTCGATCTTTTCTTCATGAGTGGTGCCTTCGGACAGTTCGTCCATGATGACGAAGCTGCGGGGAGTCGTGGCAAGGAAAATCTCCTTGGTACGGCGCAACTCGGTACCGAAGCGACCCTCGCCATCGTTCAGATGGCTGATTTCCGGCATCTGATAGTCAATCCGATCGGCAACCGTTATCTGCGCGGCAGCGGCCGGAACGTAACCGCCGATTTGGGCTAGCAGTTGAACTTGTGCGAGGGTTTTGCAGAAAGCAGTCTTGCCGCCGCTGTTCGGACCGGTGATCAGTGTCAGGCGCGCTTCAGTCAAGTCGATGTCGTTGCCGACATAGTTCGCGTTCTCCTTGGCGAGAATCGGATTGCGTGCCTCACTCACCTTGAGGCGATGGTGGGGCAGGTCCAGTAGTTCGGGCAGGCACATCGGGTGGGGGAAGGCTTCCCGCACATGAATGAAGCTAAGCAACTCATCCAGTTGGCCGAGACCGTCCAGGGCGCGTTGCAATTCCGGCGAGCTGCGGAAGATCTCTCGGAGGGGGTAGATGCAGCCGTCTCGGTCAAAGCCACCAACCACGGGGATGTAGAGCATGCCCAGGGGCAGCAGAAACAGCCAGAGGGCCGAGGCAAACGAGGCGAGCATATCCAGCAGCAGCGGCACGAATTCGACTGCCAGCAGGAGTGCAAGGATGAACAGCGTCAGCCCGACCGGCTTGAACAGGGAGGGGTTGAAGCGAATCGCCGGGGTATACCAGCGTTTTTCCTCCCTCGTTATGATGCCTTTCTCGGTTCGATAGGCCGGGCCTTTGGCCAAGGAGTAGGCGCGCGACGACCGAAAGTCCCTGATGCGGTCGAGTACAGCGGTCAGATAGGCACTCTGCGTACCCTGGATGTGATCCGCCCCTTCGACCAGATCCAGCAGGCATTGCGTGCCGCTGATGTAGGCACCATACCCGTAGCCCTCCAGTTCCAGCTCGTGAGCACGTGAGCTGAACATCCCCATGAAGCTGCCATACAGCAGATGGTAGAGGTCTTGTTCCCGTGCCTGAGCGCGTTTGACCAGCGCTTCCAATTGCTGACGCAAGGCGGGTTGGTGCTCGAGTTCTCGTACGGCATCCTGCTTGCTCTTCAACAGGTCGAAATCGGACAACGGGTCGCGCAAGGAGCGGTAAAGCGTTGCCTGACCCAGTCGCGTCCGGGCGTAGTTGACGCTGTCGAACAGTTTGTCGACCTCAATGGAGCTAAAGGTGGAGGCTTCAATGACCGGGGCGACCAATGAATCATCGGTCATGTGCCTGACTTCGGGCGGCTGGCGGGCCTCTGACGAGATCAGGGTTGGATAGCGAGCATCAAGTCTGTCCTTCATACGGCATCGGCTCCGGAGGTTTGGGGTATCGCGCACAGGTTGGAAGGAGGGGTTAACTCGTGAGTCTGCCTGAAATGCGTTTTTCAATCCATTTTCGGCAGGGCGGGAGCAGCCGGTCCACTGACTCGGACTTGAATTCGACGGAATTTTGCGCGTAAGTTCCTTAGGGTGGGCGTTGTCACGGCACTCCGTCAGGTATCAAACTCGGCGCTGAGCCCCTGACCGGCGGTGGGTTTGGCGTAAACCGATTTGTTAAAAGAGTGAATGCCGATGCATGCGCTGGTTACTTTAGGCCTGCACGGACAGGTGGGTCGATCATGTCGGTCATTCAGCAGACCGGGACGCGGAAGGGTATTTAATGGAGGCGCGTGGCGGAGTCGAACCGCCCTAGATGGATTTGCAATCCACTGCATAACCGCTTTGCTAACGCGCCAATGGGTTCGTGAACCTGATTTAACGGATAAGATATATCCTAGGTCACTATCGAGAATCGGTTTTTACCGATACCGCACTAATGGCGGTTGAAGAATTTGGAGCGGGAAACGAGACTCGAACTCGCGACCCCAACCTTGGCAAGGTTGTGCTCTACCAACTGAGCTATTCCCGCATCGCTTGAAGCCGTGAATATTAAGGGGCTATTGAGGCTCTGTCAATACTTCAGATGGTTTTATTCCGGGAGAAAGAAGGCATGGCTGCCCGCAGGTATAGGACCATCGACCACAGCGTAAGACCGGCGGCGAGCATGAGTAGGTACTGTCCGAGACGCTGTAGATCTTCCTTCCAGATGTCCATACCCAGTAACAGCAGGGTGATCGAAAGCATCTGTGTCATGGTTTTCCACTTGCCCAAGGCGGAGACGGCCACCTTCTTGCGCTCGCCAATTTCTGCCATCCATTCCCGCAAGGATGCGATGGTAATTTCACGGCCGATGATGATGGCGGCTGAAACGGCCACGGCGGGATTCGGGTCGGCCTGGACAATCAGGACCAGGGTAACGGCCACCATCAACTTGTCTGCTACGGGGTCGAGAAAAGCACCGAAACGGGTTGTCAGATTCAGGCGGCGTGCCAGGAAGCCATCCAGCCAATCCGTGACGCCCGCCAGGCTGAACACCAGCGCACAGGCGAGGTGGGCATGTGGCCAGGGCAGATAGAACAGGACCGCTAACACCGGAATCAGGACGATTCTTAGCAAGGTCAGGTAGGTGGGGAGATTTAACTCCATAACTCAGGTTTCCTGCTCATGAAAGGTTTCGTAGATTCGTTGTGCCAGTTGGACGCTGATGCCGTCAATATTGGCCAAGGCATCGACACCGGCCCGGCTGATCTCCCGTAAGCCACCAAACTGTTTAAGGAGTTGCTGACGTCGTTTGGGTCCGAGGCCTTGGATCCCCTCCAGCGCAGACTGTTTTCGGGCCTTGGCCCGGCGCTGTCGATGACCGGTGATCGCGAACCGGTGCGCCTCGTCCCTGATCTGCTGGATCAGCAGGAGCGCAGGGGAGTGAGAGGGTAGCATGAATGGGCTACCGGATTCTGCCGGGATCAGGACTTCCATCCCCGGCTTGCGGTCTGGACCCTTGGCGATGCCAAGCAAGCGGACATCCGAAATGCCCAAGGCCAGTAAGGCGGTCTGAACGGCATGAACCTGTCCGGCGCCACCATCAATAAAGAGGATGTCGGGCGGTTCGATTTCGCCAGATCGAATCCTTTGGAATCGGCGCGTGACGGCCTGGGCCAGAGCCGCATAATCGTCACCCGGTGTGATCCCTTCAATATTGAAGCGGCGGTAAGCGGATTTGACCGGCCCCTGATGGTCGAAGACGACACAGGAGGCTACCGTCAACTCGCCCTGAGTATGGCTGATGTCAAAGCATTCCAGTCGCTTGGGTGGCTCGGGGCAATGGAGGGCCTCAGCCAGAGCAAGAAACCGTGCATGTAGATTTTGTCGGTTGGCCAGCCGGGCGGCGAGGGTGCTCTCAGCATTGGTGATGGCTAATTGCAGCCGTCGCGCGCGCTCGCCCCGGACACGGGCGGTGATTTTGACCGCATGTGTCGCCTGGGCTGTCAGCACTTCTTCCAGCAGCTCGGAATCATCGACGGCGTGGCTGACCAGAATTTCGCGTGGGATCGGTTTGCCCGGGTAATACTGGGCAATGAAGGCATGCAGGACGCTGCCGGGTGAAAACGATTCCTGCATGGTCGGAAAAAATGCGCGGTCACCCAGCTGTTGTCCGCCGCGGATGAAAACCATCTGAATGCAGGCGATTGTCCCCTGCATCACGCAGGCAATGAGATCAACATCACCATGTTCCCCATGAACGGCCTGTTTCTCGAGAACAACACGCAGGCTGGCGATCTGGTCGCGATAGCGGGCTGCCTTTTCAAACTGGAGCCCCACTGCCGCGTGGTCCATGCGCTTGATCAGTTGATCAATCAGTTGGCGACCGTCACCTTCGAGAAACATAAGCGTGTCATTCACATCCTGGGCATAGGACGCTTCATCGATGAAACCGACACACGGCGCTGTGCAGCGTTCAATCTGATATTCGAGGCACGGCCTTGAGCGGTTTTCGAAGTAGGAGTCGCGGCATTGACGGACGGGAAAAATTTTCTGTAGCAACTTCAGGCTTTCCCGAACGGCGCTGGCACTGGGGTAAGGCCCAAAATAGCGCCCCAAGCGGTGTTTCGCGCCCCGGTGGAACGAGAGTCTTGGGAACGGCTGCTGTGTGGATACATAGATGGAGGGGTAGCTCTTGTCGTCGCGCAAGGTGATGTTGTAGCGCGGCCGGTGTTGCTTGATGAGCTGACTTTCGAGCAGCAGAGCCTCACCTTCGGTGTGCGTGACCCGTACGTCAATCGAGTGGATGCGGGTAACCATGGCCTGTTGTTTTGGCGAACACTCTTTGCTGCTGAAATAGCTGGATACCCGCTTTTTGAGGTTTTTGGCCTTGCCGACGTAAATTACGTCACCTCGATCATCGAGCATGCGGTACACACCCGGCCGAGTGGTCAGAGAGGCCAGGAAGGCCGGGATATCAAATTGGGTGGTAGATTCGGCGTCAGGCATAAGGGCATGATCAAGGGCGGCGTCGCGTGTTTGATCATTATAATGGCCAGCGTAGTTCCACCTTAGGCTCATACCAGACCCCCCTCTTCAGAACATGAATGAATTCTCGCTACCGCGCTTGCAAAAGGGTTTGATTAACCAGTACCCGCTCATTTATGTGCAAACGCGGGAGGAGCAACGGCTGGAGCGCCAACTGGTGGCACTATCCCGGCAGCATTACGGCGATGACCGGCGGGTGATGACCTGGAGCGCTGCCCGAGGATTGGCGGGCGATCGGGCCCTCGCCGACCCGCTTGAATTGGTCGAGACGCTGCGTCAATCGGGTCAGGAGTGTTTCTATCTGCTGCACGACCTTCCAGCGCTATTGATGGGGCAACCGGTGTTGATTCGTGCGTTGCGTGATCTTTACCAGGAATGGCTGGGACAGAACCGGTTCGTATTCATGTCCTACCCGAAGCTTGAATTGCCGGATGAGCTCAAAAGCCAGACCTGGCTGGTGGATCTCGGCATGCCGACCGAACGCGAGATCATGGCCTCACTTCGGCAGGGACTGGCGACAGTCCCGTTGCCCGCCCATGTCGACGATGACTGGTATCAGCAGTGCGCAACTGCGATGAAAGGACTGACGCTGGAGGAAGTCCGCCATCTCGTCTATGGCTGGATTCATGACGCGCGATTCGATCTGAATGCATCCTTGCAAGACATTTATGCCGACAAGACCGCAGCCCTGCAGAAAGAAGGCTGCCTACAGTTCATCCCCAAAGCCGTTGATGTCGATCAGGTAGGAGGTCTCGAGAACCTGAAGGAATGGGTGCTCACTCGGCGATCGCTCTTCAGTCGTCAATCCTTCCAGACGGGTATCCCGCTACCGGCCGGCATCTTGTTTATGGGCATCAGCGGATGCGGCAAGAGCATGGCAGCCAAGGTGATTGCCAGTGCGTGGAATTTGCCGCTGGTGCGACTGGACATGAACCTGGTGATGTCTGGTGCCTACGGTTCGCCTGAATATGCCTTCGACCATGCCCTGCGGACGGCTGAGAATATTTCCCCGCTGGTGCTATGGATTGATGAGATGGAGAACAGCTTCGGTTATGACAGCATGACCGGTTCAACCGGCAGCAGTAGCATTTTTTCGAGCTTTCTGACCTGGATGCAGGAAAAGCCACCCCAGGTGTTTGTGGTTGCCACCGCGAACCGCATCGAAAAACTGCCCGCGGAAGTGATTCGGAAAGGGCGTTTTGACCAATTGTTTTTCCTCGATCTGCCCTCGGACGATGAGCGAAAGGCTATCTTCAAGATCCACATTCAGGCTTATGGCGCGAATCCGGACACGTTCAATATGAATCTTCTGTCCATCGTGACCAAAGGGTGGAGCGGTGCGGAAATCGAGCAGGCGGTGAAATCCGCTTCAATTCATGCCTATCAGGAAGGGCGCGTGTTCGATGAGAAAGACATCACGTACACCTCGGCCCGCATGGTTCCGCTGTCGCGCACGATGGAGGAGCAAATCAAGCAGTTGCGACAGTGGTCCCAGACCCGCGCAACACCCGCATCCAAGAAGGTGGCCTGATTCCTCGGGGGTAGCGCGGCTTTGGTAAACTAGGCCGACCACGACGCACGCGACTGCGTGGCCTTTTGATCACAGCGTCCCGCCCGGACGCTTTTTTATTTGGATGGATGCCTGCATGACGACCATACGTACGCGTTTCGCTCCCAGCCCGACCGGCTATCTCCATGTCGGTGGGGGCCGGACAGCTCTTTTCTCCTGGCTGTTTGCCCGGAAGCACGGTGGCACGTTTGTGCTCAGAATCGAGGATACTGATCTGGAGCGATCCACGGCAGAGTCGGTCAATGCCATTCTTGAGGGGATGGCGTGGCTGGGTTTGGATTACGACGAGGGTCCTTTCTATCAGACACATCGGTTTGATCGTTACAAGGAATTGATCCAGCAATTGCTTTCTGAGGGCAAGGCGTACCACTGTTATTGCAGCAAGGAAGAGCTGGATCACATGCGCGAAGAGCAAATGGCTCGCAAGGAAAAGCCTCGCTACGATGGCCGTTGCCGTCATCGGGCTGAGCCACGTCCCGGAGTGTCGCCGGTTGTCCGGTTCCTGAATCCTGACGACGGCGAGGTCGTGATTGACGATCTGGTCAAGGGGCGCATCGTTGTCCGCAACAGCGAGCTTGATGATCTGATCATTGCCCGATCGGACGGTTCACCCACCTATAACTTTACCGTTGTGGTCGATGACCTCGATATGCGCATCACGCACGTCGTCAGGGGTGATGACCATGTCAACAATACGCCGCGACAAATCAATATCCTCAAAGCGCTCGGTGCTGATTTGCCTCACTATGCCCACGTTCCTATGATTCTCGGGGCGGACGGTGCACGGCTGTCGAAACGGCATGGAGCGGTCAGCGTGATGCAGTACCGCGATGACGGCTATCTCCCTGAAGCCGTGCTGAACTATCTGGTTCGGCTCGGATGGTCCCATGGTGATCAGGAAATCTTCAGTATTGATGAAATGATTGAATACTTCGATGTGCCCGATATCAATCATTCCGCCTCCACCTTCAATCCAGACAAGCTCCTCTGGCTCAACCATCACTACATCATGCACGGCGACCCTTTGCATGTTGCCCATCATCTCCGGTGGCACCTCGGACAGTTGGGAATCGATCCGAGTGGGGGTCCCGATCTGGTGGAGGTTGTCAAAGCCCAGCGCGAACGAAACAAGACGCTGGTCGACATGGCTGCCGGCAGCGCCTTCTTCTACCGGGATTTCGAACAGTATGATGAAAAGGCAGCGACGAAAAATCTGACGCCGGCTGTTGTGCCTGTGCTGCAGATGCTGCGCGAGACATTAGCAGCCTTGCGCCCTTGGGGCAGAGAGAGCATCCATGATCTGATCGCAGCTACTGCCGAAGCCATGGATCTTAAAATGGGCGGGGTGGCTCAACCCTTGCGCGTAGCCGTTTGTGGCACGACAGTGTCACCGCCAATTGACCTGACGCTCGAGATTCTCGGACAAACCGCTACCTTGAGCCGCATTGACCGTGCGTTGAGCTGGATTGGAAAAAAAGACTAGACAGAAATACCCGTCTACTTTAACATTCGCGGCTCAATGTTGCGGGGCCATAGCTCAGCTGGGAGAGCGCTACAATGGCATTGTAGAGGTCGCGAGTTCGATCCTCGCTGGCTCCACCAAAGCAACAAGATTGCGTTCTGTCCCCATCGTCTAGAGGCCCAGGACACCGCCCTTTCACGGCGGCGACGGGGGTTCGAATCCCCCTGGGGACGCCATATCTAAGATAAGGGTGATCTTTCAAGTTATTCAATGACTTGAAGGATCGCCCTTTTTCTTTTTCACCCCATGCTTTCACCCCATCCCAATGAGTCATTCTCAGGGTGGTCTGCGTCTGATTCGGTCAATCCTCTACGCGTGTCCTAGACGGGGTCCGTGGGGGACAACTTACAGTTTCTGACACTCACTTCCCAACCTGTTGAATGAGTAGTACATTCAGTAAAGGTCTTGTTCATTGGGGGTTTGTCGTGGAATACAATCGTATTACTTTGGTTTCCCTCAAATCTTGTGGATTGTTGTCTGAACAGTGAGTTGCGAACATATTGTGCAGTTGCAAGAATGCCACTGTCAGACTTGCAATCAATGAAGTATGCAAGGAGGGTGAAACAGGGGTGCCGCTACCAGTGGGTACTTAGGGTCTTACTGGTGCCCAAGAACCGATTGGTCCTGCTGGCACAACCGGTCCACAAGTAAGTGTTTCCTGATGGGAGATTACAGATAAAGCGGGTTTTTAATAGGGGATTTGTCCTCTGCTGCTGACTCGATACTGGTGTTTCGGGGCTCTTTATAACTCGCGTCACTTGCGCTGCTGATCTTCACGTGGGTTGGAATCTAAGGCAAGCCCCGAAAGGCTCAACCATAAATATACGGTTGAGGTGGTATTTGCATGGGACGATCATGGAAACTGCGGTGCAATACTTGGCTATCGCGGACGGTTCCATCGAATGGTTCACTAGAGATATGGGCTGAATTGATGAAAACAAAAATAATAATTCTTTTTGGCGTTCTGCTCGCACCAGTAACGGTCAACCCCGCCGGTAGTCTGGATATCAATGTGATTGGTTTGCCGAAAGACGCTCAGGTTGGCGTTAAGATCAATGGCCTTGGAGTCAAAGCAAATCTGGGGTTGGATGCATCCAGTCGCCTCCATATAAAGTCGTTACCCAAAGGCACCTTCAAGATTCGACCCGGAGCCGTGGACGTAAATGGGGCTCATTTCATCCCTGAAACAGCAATCCTGAAAGTTGTGAACGATGGAAAGAAATTCTTCCTAAAGAATTCCGGTGAAACCCTCGCGGAAGACCTTTTGAATCTCCGCTACACCTCCAACCAGTTAGCTTTCAAGCCGCTTCCCCCAGGAAATCCTTACATGGGACCTGAGGGGACATCGACCATGCACGGGAATGCCGCTTCCTCTGACGCCACCTACAATTCGGGTCCAGGCACCGGTTCTCTGACGATCAACCAAACCAGTCAATCAGCCGTCTTTCCGACCATTTTGATGGGTAGCGATGGACTTCTGGTGGCTGTTGGAACCCGTTACCTGAATCAAACACCCTACGTTTACCTTTTGGATCCAAAGTCTCTGGCCGTCCTTGCCAGTATGAAATTGGTGAAATCAACGACGAGTGATCTTGCAGGTGGGATTTATTCCTATCTCGATGCCCAGAACAGACTTGTTTTGGTTAACGCCTCCGGCTATCTGCAACGAATCTCTCATGCGCAACAAACCAATGGATCTTGGGCGCTTACAGTAACTGAGTCCATCAACATCGGGTATCCCGATGTGGTCGGGTTGGTTCCTGATTACCAAGGTCGTGTTTGGTTTGCGACCGCACAGGGTGCGAGTGCGAATACGGGCGCCGTCGTAGGATATTACGATCCATCTAATGGCCAGATCGCCTCCTTTGCATTGCCCGATGGGGAAGAGGTCGCTAACAGCATTTCATCGGCACCAGATGGTGTTGCAGTGGCTTCTACATACGCGCTCTATCTCTTTCGGGCCGAGGGTGGGGCCGTATCGCAAGTCTGGCGTCAAACTTACGATCGGGGGCCTGCTCGCAAACCTGGGCAATTAAGTTGGGGCACCGGCGCTACGCCGACCTTTTTTGGTCCCATTACCGGGTATGAATATCTCACCATCACCGATAACGCGTCTCCCCAGGAGAATATCCTGGTCTATAACGCTCGCTCCGGGAATCTTATCGGCTCGCTTCCCTTTCTTACGGCCAACGTGAACAGCGGAACCGAGGACTCAGCGATCGCTATGGGCAATAGCATTTTTGTTCCAAGCACGTATGGCTATGTGTATCCTCCCTCAGCAACGAGTGGCCCAAGCGAGCCAGCCTCTGCGCCTTTTGTAGGCGGGATGCAACGCGTCGATGTTCTCCCGGGTGGGGTTGGGCTTACCACAGTCTGGTCAAATCCGACGTTGCCATCGACATCAGTTCCGCGGTTATCGGCCAAGGACAATCTGATTTACACGGTGGTTGTAAACCAAAATACCGGTGCATACAGCCTGGTTACGGTTGATCCTGCGACGGGATTGCCCATCAGTAGTACCTTGGTTGGAAACTCATCAAGCGACAATACGTTGCAGATGGTGGGGACCATCGCTCCCGGGGGTGTGCTGTATCAGGGAACAATCAATGGCCTATTTAGCGCGCAACCATCCAACTGATTTCAGTTAATCCTTAGGGCATAACTCATAACTGTTTGTTGATAAAAGGGCGAATCGTCGTCCAGTTAATTTTAACGACGGAGGTAAATATGAAGGCTTTGATAAGATTCCTACTGGCCTTGGTGATGATAATTCAAGGGATGTCGTTTGCTGTGGCGGGCGTAAGTGGGCGGGCTATTCATCTTACGCCCGCACAAAAATCGGATTACGCGTTAGGCAGATTTGTGAATGCAACCATCTTGGCTGGAGGATACGATCAGCTAAAGGACATGTATGTCAAGGCCTTACTCAAGGGGTCACCGACGCAGCCTCGACATGCTAAGGTTCTATCCATGGGTAAGGCTGGGGGGCTGGCTAGTGCCAACTGGAAACCAGTCCCCGACAGCAGTGAGGCTGCTAAAGGCTTAAAGGCTGGAACACCATTGCTAGTTTCATCAGAGTCCTCGAAGCTCGCCAAGAAGCATCGTTCTGAGCTGTCAAGGATACCAAAATGGACCTCACACCTTTTTCCTGGTAGCGAAAATGGAACCATTTCGCGCGAAAATCAGAGCAGCATTACCTTTCAGTCTGGTGAAACGCTCAACCTTGCCGGAAGAGTAGCTCCAAGCGTTCGAAAGCGGTCTACCATCGTGGTTGAAGAGGCACAGACCCTTTCCAATGGCACGCTGGGTCCATGGCACAGCATCTATAGGCTTCAGCCTGATCGCAATGGCCGATTCTCCCAGGATATGCAGGTCGTTCGGGGCTTGCAGTCCGTACGAGCGAGGCTTGAAGTGGCAGCCCCCGCCGCTTCGGGGAGAAAGGCAATGGCACGCTCTCTGGGAGCGAATGCAATTGGCACCAGCATGAACGGTGTTCCAGTGCCGACCAGTGATATGCCGTTCAATACCTTCGCAATCACCACGCCGCCGTGGCAGGTCGCAAACAACCAAGGTTTTGACAACAACGGCAACTACTACTATTCCGATTATCAAGGGGGCGAAACATCCAACCCCGTGGATGGCACCCCAATCGTCTGGCAGGGAATCACCTTCCCGGTAGGCCCGGTCCCCACCTCCAACAAACAGGTGGGTGGAAAAGATGGCCCAAAGAACATCGTCCACGCCGCAAACCAGACCATCAATACGCCGTCTGGCAGCTTCAAGTGGCTCTTCCTGACTGGTGCCGGAGCGAACGGCAACCAGTTAAACCAAAATATTACGCTGAATTTCAGCGATGGCTCCACTGAGACGTGGACGCAATCCTTCACCGATTGGGGCAACAATGGCAATCAAGCCAAACCCCAACCCTTTGCAGGTGAGGCGGTGATTTTGGAGCAGCCCATTAGAATCAACCAGATGGGTAATAGGGTCAACCTGGCTACTTACACCTATGGATACACTCACAAGATCCCAACAGGAAAGACTCTCTCGAGTATCACTCTTCCAAACAACAATAACCTAGGCATCGGCAGCGTGGTGGTCGCCAACGATCCACCGCTCAATACCGCCACCGCCGCAGTAAAGTCCTACATTATTGGGCAGACCAACCTTGTGGGCACAGACCTTGTCACGCTCAAGATCGAAGGCAAGATGGAATCCCCGCTAACCTTTTGGGTTACCAATTTCCCAACGAATGGATGTGACCCAACCACCACTGAGTGTACTTATTCCGAAAAATCTGTGACCGTGAATCCATCCCAGAGCCAGACGGTGACCTATGTAGCCCCGAGTAGCTGGAACAGCATGGGATTTTATGTGCAGAAAGCTGGTGGCAATTGTGTGGATGCGAGTAATGGTTGCGCTAAGTATCTGCCAGACTGGAGTGCGGGGGTAAACGGCACGTCCTGCAGCACCCTGAATCCGACGCCGGGTCAGTCCATGGCGCCGGGTCAGACTTGGACTTTATCTGTCTACGATCAAGCCACAGGGTGGAATGGATTCCTGGACAGCCCGCAGGTATCAAACATGCCCACATCTATAAACCCTAGCAAGTACCCGAATGGGTGTGTGTTTGCCATGAATACCTCGTTTGGGAACTGGTTTGCAGGCCAACCAGGCTGGGCGAAATGGGTCGAGGGCATTGCCGCGGCTGTGGCCGTGATTGGTATCTCGTTCTTGACGTTTGGTGCGCCAGAGGAGGCGGCTGCAGGGGTCGCGGCAGATTTAGCAGCTGACGCAGCCGCGGATGGTGCCGTCGATGCGGAAATAGCCGCGGACGCTGAATTCTCTGGTGGTTTTAATCAGGATTGGGAGGGGCGAGTGAGATTTTGGGAGGGGGCAGGAGCAGGCCAGTATGGTGG
>CAYFNI010000017.1:29635-29880 GCA_964344495.1 uncultured Methylococcus sp. | reverse complement strand
CGGTTTGAACGCACCCGGGCCGGTCGGCACGGTCGGCGCCGGGGCGGGCGGGAGAGTTTGTCGAGCGTCGTGGTCGTCTGTGGCCTCGATCCAGTCGTGCATGACCTGCTGCTCGGCTTCGTTGAAGACGCCAAACATCGGGCCGCCGAACCTGAGAGCCTTGAGCAGCCGGCTGCCGGCGGGGCAGGCCGGGTTGACCCACGCCGAATGCCGCAGAGCGGCGGGCAGGGCATCGGGCTGCTGCG
>CAYFNI010000017.1:0-29625 GCA_964344495.1 uncultured Methylococcus sp. | reverse complement strand
GCCACGCATCCAGCGATTGCCCCCGCAGTTGCACCTGACCATGGTAGCCGATGGCGTGGGGCAGCTTGGCGGTAATCAGCGCGGCCATCCGTGAGGTCGGCGCGGCTTCGGGCACGTTCAGTTCCGGATCGCTCAGCAGGTTGTTGAAGGCACCGACATAGAGGGCAAAGCCGGCCTGAACCCGGGCCTCGTCGAGCGGTTCCGCCTTCAGCGCCATCACCAGCCGTGCGTGCTGCGTCGCACGCAGGCGGGCGCTGTCGGGATCGTCCCAGTCAGCGGCGGTGCGCCCCAGGTGCGCCAGGGAAAATCCCAGACATTCGGCGAAGCGTTGGACGGGGCGATGCTTCAGGGCCAGCGTGAGGGCGGCAAAGCGTACCCCGCTCTCGGTGAGGGCAGGGTGTTCGAAGAAATCCGCCTCATCCAGCCGCGGGAGCGCAACGCCCGCCGCGACCAGTGCCGCCCGAAAGCGGATTGGCGGTGCCCGGGTGGGATCCTCCAGACCCAGTGTTTCGGTCAGCAGGAGCAATAACAGGTTCGGCAGTGGCCAATGTCCGGTAGCCGGGCGGGCGATGTGGCTCAGCCAGAGGCCGTCCAATAGCCCGGCCGGCGCCAGGGCGCGGAGCTGGCGGGGACGGTCGAAGCTCGAAAAGGCCTGCAGCCCCTCGGCGGGTGGCGACCAGGGTTGGCAGACATCAACAACTGCGGGGATGGCTGCGAGTGCGTCTTCCAGATAGCGGTCGGCCGCGGCCAGATCCGCATCCGTGCAGGGGCCGTTCAGCCAGCGCTGACACTGGGCGCGCAGGGTACTCATGCGTCCGTGGCCGGCTTGGTGAACAGGTAATCACCGACCGCCAGCGCATCCAGTCCCGAGCCCATGAATACGCCGAAGGCATCCTCGACCTGATGGACGATGGGTTTGCCCATGACATTGAAGCTGGTGTTGAGCAGCAACGGGACGCCGGTGCGGCGCTGGAACGCTGCGATAAGTTTGTGAAAGCGGGGGTTCGACTCCGCCGTGACCGATTGCAGGCGGCCGGTGCCGTCGACATGCACCACCGCCGGGACCCGCTCGCGCACGTCGGGTTTGAAGGTCAGGGTGCGATCCATGTAGGGCGTCTGCTGATAATCCTCGAAATAGGTCGGGCCGTATTCATGCAGGATCGACGGCGCATAGGGTCGAAACTGCTCACGGAATTTCACCCGGGCATTGACCCGCTCCATCATGGCCGGTGAGCGCGGGTCGGCAAGGATGGAGCGATTGCCGAGCGCGCGCGGACCGAATTCGGCCCGTCCCTGCATCCAGCCGAGGATCTTGCCTTCGCTCAGCAACTGGGCCGCGGCCTCGGTCATGGCGTCCGGCGCCAGTTGTTGCACGGGCAGTCCGGCGTAATGCGCGAACCGCTGCGCTGCTGCGGCACTCACCTCTGTACCGAGGTAGGGGGTCAGGGTGGCGGCGGGACGCGGTCGATCGGGATGATCCTGCTGCCAGGCCAGCAAGGCGGCGCCCAGAGCGGTGCCGTCATCCGCCGGTGCGGACGGGACATGCAGGGCTTCGAACGGGGTCGCGGCCAGCAGCTGGCCATTGCAGACCGAGTTCAGTGCGCAACCGCCGGCCAGCGTCAGCTGTCGGGTTCCGGTAATTGCCTGCAGGTTGCGCAGCAGTTGATGGACGATTTCGGTGAAAAACGCCTGACCGGTATGCGCCAGATCGGCGGCCGCCTCGGGCGGGGCGCCAGCGGGTCGGCGGCGACTTTCCAGACGGCGCAGGGCGTCGAAAAAGGTGGCGCGATGTTGGCGGATATCCAGCCCATCGACCTGCATCATTGTTCGCATCCAGCCAAGCATTTCAGGATCGATGCGGCCGTAGGAGGCCAGTCCCATGACCTTCCATTCCTCCCCGCCGAGCCAATCGAAGCCACAGAGTTCGGTCAGCTTCATGTAGAAGAAGCCGAGACTTTGCGGTCCGCGGGAGGCAAACAGCGGTTGCAACTGACCCGGCCGATAGCGGAAAAACGCCAGCGAGCCGCGCTCGCCGTAGGAGTCGATCACGGCACTGGCGGCGTCCTCGAAAGGGCTGCTGAAGGAGGCCAGGGCCGCGTGGGCCAGGTGATGGTCGTAATGGCGGAATTCGACCGTCGCATCGGGATAGTGCTGGCGCAGAGTGCGGGCCAGATTGAGGCCGGCGCGGCGCAGTGCGTGATGCTGGCAGGCCTGCATGTGATTCAGTTCCCACGTCTCGAGGCAGGTCGTCAGTTGCCGGCCGCGGTACTTGAGGATGCCCTGCGGGCTCAGCCAATGCAGAGCTCGGGCCAGCCGTTCATAAAACGGCCGCTCGCGGCGCCAGTTGCCGGCGATGACCAGACGCTCGGCGGCAGGGGCGTACGTCTGCAGCAGGGCCGGCAGGATGAAGGGGTTGTCCGCTTCGCAGTTGAGGGCGCGCTTGTATTGCAACGGCCGCTCGGTGGCTTCCGCAAACAGCACCTCGCCACTCTCATCGACCAGCGCCAGCGCAGGATCGTGGTAGGTATTGCAGAGGCCAAGGTACACTGTGCGGTGTTTGGAGATGGAATGCATGAATCACCTTGTCAAAAGCCAACCCCCGGCCGGTGCAACCCGCCGGCAGATTGCCCGCGGGTTGCTCCGGCCTGCCGCCGTACATCCGTGGGGCCGTGGTCATCCGGTTGACCGTCGGGCTGGCAAGTGGTCCCGGATGCTGGATGGACACATGAATCCGGGATCGGTGCCGTGACGGTTCGTGGGCTGGCTATTCTAACGAGAAACGCGGTCCGCGCCGGACCGGTTCGCTGGCTGCGTCGCTTGGGCGTGCCGTGGTGGTTGGGTTACGGGTTATCGTGGGTATTGCCGGTGTCGACGCTGGGCTTTCTGCTGACCGGGCCGCACCCCATCGGCGCGGCGCTGGCCTGGACGTTGCCGGTCTGGCTCCTGATCGCAGCCGATCGCTGGAGTCCGGTTGAAGAGCGGGTCGTGCCCCAGACCGCTCCGAAAGCCTTCTTCGACGGGTTGCTGTATGGGGAAGTGTTGCTGCAGGCGCTGAATCTTCTCGCCATGGGGCAGATGGTGAGTGCGCTGCAGTGGTCCAGCGGCGATGCGGTCCTGACGGCCTTGGTCAATCTGCTGGCCGTGAGGATTCTCGCCGGCACCAATGCCTGCTGTTCGGTGATAGCGCCGGCGCACGAGCTGATCCATCGGCGCGCGCGCTGGCAACGTCGTCTGGGCCGCTGGCTGTTGCTGACGGTGTTTCTCGATCCGTTCTTCATCGCTCACCGCCTGGGTCATCACGCCCGACTCGGACAGGCCGAGGATCCCTCGACCGCTGCGGTTGATGAGGGCTATGAGTCCTTTTTCCGCCGGTCTGTGCGGCGTCAGTGGCAGATTGCCTTTCAGGCCCGGCCACGCTCGGCACTGTTCGGGCTGGCCGTGCAGCTGGCCCTCGTCATCGCCTATGGGCTGGCGTTCGGTGGGCTGGCGCTGTTCATGTGGGTGTATGTCAGCTGGGCAGCGCTGCGGTTGCTGGAGGCGGTCAATTACTTCCAGCATTTCGGATTGGGCGAAATGGCCGGCCGGCCCACGGCCACGGCCTGGCGCTGTGGTTCAGCGGTGAGCTTGTTTCTGTTTTTCGGGCTGACGCGGCATGCGGACCACCACCGTCGACCGGCGGTCACCTACCCGGAGTTGCAGAATCGCGAGCTCGAACGGGCGCCATGTCTGCGGCATGGCTACCTGTGGACGGCCATCTGGGTCAAGAATGATTGCCGCGGCTACCGCGCCTGGGCAATGGGGGTGCTGGAGGCTCAGGCGGCAAGGTGAGCGCCGCCTGAACAGAAGTTTCAGCGTGGCAAGCCGAAGCAGCGGTAGGTTTTTCCAGCCAGCCAGGCGCCGAGGATTGGCGCCACCCAGAACAGCCACAACTGGGCCAGCGCCCAGCCTCCGACCCACAGGGCCGGGCCGGTGCTGCGGGCAGGATTGACCGACAAATTGGTGACCGGGATGCCGATCAGGTGAATCAGGGTCAGCCCGAGGCCAATCGCAAGCGGGGCAAACCCGGCCGGTGCCCGCCCGTCGGTGGCGCCCAGGATGATCATCAGAAACATGAAGCTCAGCACGGTTTCCGCGACCAGCGCCGACAGCAGCCCATACTGGCCCGGGGAGTGTTCGCCATAGCCGTTGGCGGCGAAACCGGCGCTGACGTCAAAGCCGGCCTTGCCGCTGGCGATCAGGTACAGCATTCCCGCGCCGAGCAAGGCGCCCGCGACCTGCGCCACGATGTAGGGCAGCAGATCCTTGCCGGCAAAGCGGCCGCTGGCCCACAGGCCGATGGAGACGGCCGGGTTCAGGTGGCAGCCGGAGATGTGACCGATGGCATACGCCATGGTCAACACCGTCAGACCGAAGGCCAGCGCGACGCCCAGCAGACCGATGCCGACGGCAGGGAAGGCCGCCGACAGGACGGCACTGCCGCAACCTCCGAAGACCAGCCAGAAGGTACCCATCAATTCAGCGGATGTTCGTTGAAACATGTTCATGGTCTACGCCCTCTGTTGTGATGTTTTGTTAATCGATTGTTTTTAATATCGGTCAGGTGAGGCGGAATCCACCCCGATCGCATCGTCGAAGAGACGGCCCGGGAATGCAAGTTTTTAGGCCCGTTTGGGGGCAAGGTAAGTAATCACACGGGCCGAAATCGGTCCTCGCCGGGCCTGTGGCGGAAGTCAAGGCGGAAAGTCGGGCGGGCGGCTTCGCGCCGGGCGCAGGGGCTCATGCGTGTCGAATTGAATGGAACATGGGCCGGTGGCTTGTCTATAATCGCGCCTCATGTTCGGATGAACGTCCACGTCCAAGGAAACCTGATATATGGCGGTTGGTACAACTTCGCAATTGATCCAGAACCTCAATCTTGCCCATGATGCTGATCCCGACGAGACCCGCGAGTGGCTTGAAGCCCTTCAGGCCGTCATCAGCACCGAGGGTATCGAGCGGGCCCACTTCCTGATCGAAAACCTGGTGGATCAGGCTCGGCGGGCGGGCGCCAATCTGCCATACAAGGCCAACACCGCCTACATCAACACGATCCCGACGCACATGGAGGCCCGCCTGCCGGGTGATGCCAGCATCGAGCATCGGATCCGTTCTCTCATTCGCTGGAACGCCATGGCCATGGTGGTGCGCGCCAACCGCAAGTCGACCGAATATGGCGGCCACATTGCCAGCTTTGCCTCCGCCGCGACGCTGTACGATGTGGGCTTCAATCACTTCTTTCGTGCGCCGACCAAGGATTTCGGCGGCGATCTGGTCTATTTTCAGGGTCACGCCGCGCCGGGCATTTACGCCCGTGCCTTCATGGAGGGCCGCCTGACCGAGGAGCAACTCGATCACTTCCGCGCCGAGATCGAAGGGCAGGGCAAGGGCCTCAGCTCTTACCCGCATCCCTGGCTGATGCCGGACTTCTGGCAATTCCCGACCGTGTCCATGGGCCTCGGTCCGATCATGTCGATTTACCACGCCCGCTTCATGAAGTATCTGGAAGATCGGGGCATCCTCAATACCGCCGGGCGCAAGATCTGGTGTTACTGCGGCGATGGCGAGATGGATGAGCCCGAATCCCTGGGCGCCATCGGTCTGGCGGGGCGCGAAAAGCTCGACAACCTGATCTTTGTCGTGAACTGCAATTTGCAGCGGCTTGATGGCCCGGTCCGTGGCGATGGCAAGATCATTCAGGAACTGGAGGCCAACTTCCGCGGCGCCGGCTGGAACGTCATCAAGGTCATCTGGGGCTCCTACTGGGATCCGCTGCTGGCCAAGGACACCAAGGGGCTGCTCCGGAAACGCATGGAAGAGGCAGTCGATGGTGAATTCCAGGCCTACAAGGCCAAGGGCGGCGCCTATACGCGCGAGCATTTCTTCGGCAAATACCCGGAATTGCTGGAAATGGTCGCCAACATGACGGACGAGGACATCTGGCGTCTGAACCGCGGCGGCCATGATGCGCACAAGGTGTATGCCGCCTATCAGGCGGCGACTGCCCACACCGGCCAGCCGACCGTCATCCTGGCCAAGACGGTCAAGGGCTATGGCATGGGGCCGGTGGGCGAAGGCCGCATGTCCACGCACCAGCAGAAGAAGATGGACGACGCTTCGATCAAGGCCTTCCGGGATCGCTTCAAGATCCCGCTGCCCGACGATCAGCTGGCCAGCGTGCCCTATTACCGGCCGCCGGAGGACAGTCCGGAAATGCAGTACATGCTGGAACGGCGCAAGGCCCTGGGTGGCCCGCTGCCACAGCGTCGGCGCGAGGCGCCGCATCTGCAGGTGCCGGATCTGCAACTGTTCGAGAGCATGCTCAAGAGCAGCGAGGATCGCGACATGTCCACCACCATGGCCTTCGTCCGCATGCTGACGCTGCTGCTGCGCGACAACAAAGTGGGCCGATATGTAGTGCCGATCGTGCCCGATGAGGCACGTACCTTCGGCATGGACAGCCTGTTCCGCCAGTACCGCATCTACTCATCGGTCGGTCAGCTGTATGAACCTGAGGATTCGGACAGCGTGATGTACTACCGTGAGGACAAGTCCGGTCAAATTCTGGAAGAGGGCATCAACGAGTCTGGATCGATGTGCTCTTGGATTGCGGCAGGCACCGCCTACAGCAATCACAACGTGCAGATGATTCCGTTCTACATCTATTACTCGATGTTCGGGTTCCAGCGCGTTGGCGACCTGATGTGGGCAGCCGGCGACATGCGAGCCAAGGGCTTCCTGCTGGGCGGCACCGCCGGTCGGACGACGCTGGCGGGCGAGGGCCTGCAGCATCAGGACGGCCACAGCCTGCTGGCCATGTCGGCCATCCCCAACTGTGTTGCCTATGATCCGTGCTATGCCTACGAGCTGGCCGTGATCATTCAGGATGGTTTGCGCCGCATGTATCAGGAAGGCGAGCCGGTCTTCTACTACCTCACGGTGATGAACGAAAATTATGCCCATCCGGCCATGCCGGAAGGCAGTCAGGAAGGTATTGTCAAAGGCATGTATCTGCTCCGCGATGCGGGCAAGACGGCCAAGGTCCAGCTGCTTGGCAGCGGAACCATCCTGCGCGAAACGCTGGCCGCTGCCGACATGCTCAAGGCGGATTACGGCATCGAAGCCTCGGTCTGGAGCGTGACCAGCTTCAACGAACTGCGGCGCGACGGCATTGACTGCGAACGCTGGAACCTTTTGCATCCCGACAAGCCGCGGCGAATCAGCTACGTCGAGCAGCAGCTGGCCGACAGCCAGGGTCCGATTGTCGCCGCCTCGGATTACATGCGCATCGTGGCTGACCAGATTCGCCCCTATGTGCCGCGGGCCTTTACGGTGCTGGGCACCGACGGCTTTGGTCGCAGCGACCGACGTTCCGAACTGCGGCGTTTCTTCGAAGTCGACCGCAACTACATCACGCTGGCCGCCCTGAAGTCGCTGGCGGATCAGGGCGAGATTTCGGCCAAGGTGGTTGCCAAGGCCGTGGCCAAGCTGGGTATCGATCCTGAAAAGCCCAATCCGTTGACCGTCTGAGGAACCCGAATGGCTGCAGTTCAAAAAGAAGTTCATGTCCCTGACATCGGCGATTTCAAGGACATCGAGGTCATCGAGGTGCTGGTCAAGCCCGGCGACGAGGTAAAGGCCGAAGATTCCCTCATCACGCTGGAAAGTGACAAGGCGGCGATGGAAGTGCCATCGCCATTCAACGGCACCGTGAAGACGGTCCAGGTCAAGCCGGGAGATCGGGTCAGCAAGGGCTCCCTCATTCTGTTGCTGGAATCGGCCGAGCCGGCTACAGATGCGGCCCCCGCGCAGGCGCCTGCGGCTCCGGCCGCCACGGCACCCGAACCCGTCAAGGTGGCTGTCGAACCGCAGCCCGTGACACCCGCGTCCGCCCCGGCGGCGCCCGCACCCCAGACGCGGTCCGAGGAACAGGTCTGCGTCCCCGATATCGGCGATTTCAAGGACATCGAAGTGATTGAGGTCCTGGTCAAGCCCGGCGACGAGGTGAAGGCCGAGGATTCGCTGATCACGCTGGAAAGCGACAAGGCGGCGATGGAAGTACCGTCCCCGTTTACCGGGACGGTCAAGTCGGTGCAGGTCAAGCCCGGCGACCGGGTCAGCAAGGGCTCGGCGATCCTGCAGCTGGAGGTGGTTTCGGCCGCTCCGGTGGCGGCGGTATCGGCTCCGGTTGCCACGCCTGCCAGTGCAGCCCCGTCCACCACCGGGGCGCCTCAGGCGGTTACGCCGGCGGCCGTCAGTGCGGCGCCTGCCTCGCCCCGACCCGGTGTCCCACCCCATGCCAGCCCGACCATCCGCAAATTTGCCCGCGAGTTGGGCGTGGATCTGGTTCTGGTGGGCGGGACCGGTCCCAAGGGCCGCATTACCCGCGAAGATGTCCAGCAGTTCGTCAAGCACAGTCTTGCCAAGGCCGCTTCCGCGCCCACCGGTGGCCTGGCCGTATCCGCCGCGCCTGAAGTGGATTTCAGCAAGTTCGGCGACATCGAGACACTGGCGTTGACCCGGATCCAGAAATTGTCCGGACCCAATCTGCATCGGAACTGGGTATCGATTCCGCACATCACCCAGCATGATGATGCTGATATCACGGAGTTGGAGGCCTTCCGCCAGTCATTGCGCGGGGAGGCTGAAAAACGTGGCATCAAGCTGTCGTTCCTGCCCTTCGTGCTGAAAGCAGTGGCCGCCTCGCTCAAGGCATTCCCGAGTTTCAATGCCTCGCTGGCCCCTTCGGGCGACACGCTGATCCTGAAAAAGTATTTCCATATCGGCGTGGCTGTGGATACGCCCGAAGGTCTGGTGGTGCCGGTCATCCGCGATGTGGATCAGAAAAGCCTGTTTGATCTCGCGGCCGAGCTGGCGGATGTCAGCCAGCGGGCGCGCAACAAAAAGTTGCGCGGGGCGGACCTAGAAGGTGGATGTTTCACCATTTCCAGCCTCGGCGGTATCGGCGGTACGGCGTTTACGCCGATCATCAATGCTCCGGAAGTCGCCATTCTGGGGTTGTCGAAAAGCCAGATGAAACCGGTGTATCAGAACGGGACGTTCGTACCGCGCCTGATGCTGCCGCTGTCATTGTCCTATGACCATCGCGTCATTGATGGCGCTCAGGGGGCGCGCTTCATTGTGCACCTCGGCAATGCGCTGGCCGACCTGCGCCGGGTTCTGCTGTAAGCACAGGCCCGTCCCGTTCCCGATAAACCCAACCAAGGATTGTGAAGATGACCGAAAACGCAGCCCTGCATGCCGAAGTTCTCGTTCTGGGCGGCGGTCCGGGCGGTTATACCGCGGCTTTCCGCGCGGCCGATCTGGGCAAGAATGTCGTGTTGGTGGAGCGTTATCCCACGCTGGGCGGTGTGTGTCTGAACGTCGGCTGCATTCCATCAAAAGCGTTGCTGCATTCGGCCCAGATTATCCATGAGGCGGCCGAGACTGGCAGCACCGGGGTCAAGTTTGGCGCGCCGCAGATCGATATCGACCAGGTGCGCGAGCACAAGAACAAAGTCGTCAAGACGCTGACCATGGGACTTGCCTCCATGGCCAAGCAACGCGGGGTGACCGTGGTGCAGGGGCTTGGGCATTTCACCTCCGACCGCTCCCTGAGTGTGTCCACGCCGGATGGCCAGCGCTCGATCAGCTTCGATTACGCGATCATTGCCGTCGGCTCGCAAGCGGTGAAGATTCCCGGTTTCCCGAATGACGATCCACGCCTGCTCGATTCGACCGGCGCACTGGAGTTGGCCAATATACCCCCGCGCCTGCTGATTGTTGGCGGCGGCATCATTGGTCTTGAAATGGCGACCGTTTACCACGCACTCGGTTCACGTATCACCGTCGTCGAGTTGATGGACCAGTTGATCCCCGGCTGCGACGCGGATCTCGTCAAGCCGCTGCACCAGCGGGTCAACAAGTGGTACGACAACATTTATCTGAAGACCAAGGTCAGCCGCATTGAGGCCAAGGCCGAAGGCTTGCAGGTCTTTTTCGAGGGTGAGGGGGCACCGGCGTCCGAGTTGTTCGACAAGGTGCTGGTGGCCGTGGGGCGGCGCCCGAACGGGGCCAAGATCGGCGCCGAAGCCGCCGGGGTGACGGTCGATGAGCGCGGCTTTATCCCGGTCGACGCCAGTCAGCGCACCAATATTCCGCATATCTTCGCCATCGGTGATGTTGTCGGTAACCCGATGCTGGCGCACAAGGCCACCCACGAAGCCAAGGTGGCCGCAGAGGTCATCGCCGGTCACAAGTCCGCTTTCCAGGCGCTGACGATTCCATCCGTGGCGTACACCGATCCTGAACTGGCCTGGATGGGGCTGACCGAAACCCAGGCAAAGGCGCAGGGGATTGCCATTGAAAAGGCGACCTTCCCGTGGGCGGCCAGCGGCCGTGCGCTTGGCATCGGCCGGCGCGAAGGTCTGACCAAGATCATCGTCGACAAGGAAACGCACCGTATTCTCGGCGCCGGCATGATCGGCCCGAATGCGGGTGAACTCATCGCCGAGGCCGTGCTGGCTCTGGAGATGGGGGCGGATGTGTCGGATGTGGCGCTGAGCATCCATCCCCACCCGACCTTGTCCGAAACCTTCGCCTTTGCGGCCGAGATGGTCGAAGGGACCATCACCGATCTCTATATCAAGAAGAAGTAGCCGGGCTGGTCCGAACGAAGCCTGCTGGCCAAGGTGGCCAGCCGGGTTTTCAGGCCGACATGGAAGGGGTGTTGTCTATACCTGCCGTGTTCCGTGCCGATACCTTCATCCAACCGCCGGGCGGGGCAGTTCCCGCCAGGGCGCCACCTTGAACAGCAGCAGCATGCCCGGCAGCGCGGCGGCGAAGCACAGGTAGAAAAAGCGTTCCCAGCCGAGCGCATCGATATGGCCGAGATGCAGTCCGCCCAGCTGTAGGTCCCCGCCCTCAATCAGAAACCCCGTGAGGGCATTGGCAAGGGTGCGCGGTGTTGCTGCCAGACTGGTAAACAGGGCGAACTGGGTTGCCGTGTAGGCCGGGTGCGTGGCATGGGCGGTGAAGGCGACAAAAGCCGCTGTGCCGAGTCCGACGCCAAAGGCTTCCGCACCAATGACGCCGGCAAGCCCGGTGAGGGTGTGTCCTGCCGTCACCAGCCAGGCGAAGCCGAGAATCACCAGCGCCTGCAGAAGACCAAATACCCAGAGTGCCCGGTTCAGTCCCAGTCGCAGCATCCACAGCCCGCCCAGAATCCCGCCGATGACATTTGGCCAGAGTCCGGCATTCTTGGCGATCATGCCGATTTCGGTCTTGGTATAGCCGAGGTCGAGGTAGAACGGTGTAGCCAGCGAGGTCGCCATGCTGTCACCGAGTTTGTAAAAGAAGATGAAGGCGAGAATGGCCAGCGCGTTCAGCCAGCCCTTGCGGCGGATGAACTCCCGGAAGGGTTCCACGACGGCCTGACGCAGGGTGGCCGGCGCGCTAACCTTGGTCGGTGGTTCCTTGATGAGGAGGGTCATGATCAGGCCCGGCAGCATGAACAGGGCGGTGATCAGGTAAACCGTTGACCAGGCGAGGTGGTCGGCCAGGATCAGGGACAGCGAGCCGGGGATGAGGCCGGCGATCTTGTAAGCGTTGACGTGGACTACGTTGCCGAGCCCGAGTTCTTCATCGTGCAGCAATTCGCGTCGGTAGGCGTCGATGGCGATGTCCTGGGTCGCCGAGAAAAAGGCGATGATCACCGCCAGCAGACTGATGCTCGGCAGATCGGCTTGCGGCGACAGCCAGCCGAACAGCGGTAAGGTGATCAGCAGGGCCAGCTGGCTGAACAGCATCCAGGTCCGGCGTCGACCCAGCCCCAGACCGTAGCGGTCGCACAGGGGTGCCCAGGCAAATTTCCAGATGTAGGGAAACTGCACCAGCGCGAGCAGGCCGATGGCCTTGAGGTCGACGCCGCCTTCCCGCAGCCAGGCCGAGAGCAGGCTGATGAGGACGAACAGCGGCAGGCCGGAGGTGAAGCCGGTGATGACGCACAGGAGAATGCGGCGGTTCAGCAATCGCTCACGTCGGGAAGGAGTAGTCATAGTCGATGGTCAATGGAGCGTGATCGGAAAAGCGCTGATCCTTGTAGATGGCCGCTGAGCGGAGCATCGGCTTCAGGCGTGGGCTGATCACGTGGTAATCGATTCGCCAGCCGACATTTTTTGTCCAGGCCTGTCCGCGGTTGGACCACCAGGTGTATTGATCGGGTTCGCCATTCAGCGTGCGGAAGGCGTCGACCCAGCCGTCCTCATCGAAAAGGGTATCCAGCCAGGCACGTTCTTCCGGCAGGAAGCCGGAATTCTTCTGGTTGCCACGCCAGTTTTTGAGGTCGATGGGCTTGTGGGCGATGTTCCAGTCACCGCAGAAAATGTAGTCGCGCCCCGAATCGGCACAGGATCTCAGATACGGCAGAAAGCGTTCGAGGAAGTCAAACTTGACCGCTTGCCGCTCCGGGCTGGATGAGCCGGACGGGATATACAGGGAGACGATGCTCAGGTTGCCGAAGCGGGCCTCCAGATAGCGGCCTTCGGCATCCATCTCCGGCCAACCCAGGCCTTCAATCACACTATCCGGTTCCTGACGCGTGTAGATGGCTACGCCGCTGTAGCCTTTTTTCTCCGCGTCCAGGTAATAGGCCTGATAGCCGGTCGGCCAGAACAGAGGGTCTGTCAGCTGATGCGTGTGGGCTTTGGTTTCCTGAACGCAGACGATGTCTGCATCGTGTTGGGCCATCCATTCGAAGAATCCTTTCCGGGCCGCCGAGCGGATGCCATTGGCGTTAAGCGAGACGATACGCATGCAAGGGAGTGTGTCTGAGGGTGTGGGGTGGGCGGTGTCAATGGGTTTCTGAGTGACGGGCAAGTAAAAAAAGGATTGCTGTCTTGCCAATCGGAGTGGTTGGCTGTAGGATTTCCGGTTTGTTTTGAACCGCCTAGCTTTCCAGGAAATGCACTCATGAAGTCGGACACACATCCCAACTACCAACCGCTGACGGTCAACTGCAGCTGCGGTAACTCCTTCGAAACCCGTTCAACGCTGGGCAAGGATTTACACGTTGAAGTCTGCGCGGCTTGCCACCCATTCTATACGGGCAAGCAGAGAGTCGTCGACACGGCGGGCCGCGTCGACAAGTTCCGCCGCCGCTACAGCCGCTGATCGTTCCGTTTCCGAACCGGCGCCGGACAGAGACTGTTCCGGAGCCGGTTTTTTCGTGCCGTACGTTCTGTACAAGCTACGTGTGCCGTTCACCGCCGGTGGTCGTTGCCTGATTTTGGCCCGATGGCTGGCCGGGCGTGTGAATCTTCCCCGACTGACCTTCAACCTCGCCTAGAACAGCGCATCCGCCGGCTGCGCGGGTTTTTTTCTGGCTGCCTTGGGTTTCGCGCCCGGTTCCGCTTTCACTGCCGGCACGGATGCGGCCTTGTCGCTGGGCCCTGACTTTTCCCCTTCGGCGGCTGCCGGGGTGGCGTTCTCGAAAAAGCCGTTCTTGCTGCTCGGGTAGTAGTCAAAGTTCGTCATGATTGGCGCGGCGGTGTCCGGCTTGGCGCCCGTTTTACTCTGAAGCTCTGCCGGGGTGGGAAACTTGTATTCCGGTATCCCTTCCAGCGCTTTTTCCATGTATTTGATCCACAGGGGTAATGCCACATCACCTCCCATGACACCATGACCGAGGGATTTGTAGCTGTCATACCCGAACCAGGAGACCGCCACCAGCGCCGGGGTGTAGCCGTTGAACCAGGCGTCAAATGACTTGTTGGTCGTGCCGGTCTTGCCGGCGACATCGCTTCGGCCCAGTGCCAGCGCCTTGCGCGCCGTGCCCATGCGCACCACATCCTGCAGCATGGAATTCATCATGTACTGGACCTTGGCGGAAATCACACGTCTGGCAAGACTTTGGGGTGGATTTTTGGTGTCCTCGCAGGCGAAGCAGGCCGTGGGTGGGGTGGCCTGATAAACCGTTTTGCCGCTGTCAGTATCGACCCGGGCAATGAAGTATGGATCGACCCGGAAGCCGCCGTTGGCGAACACCGAATACATCTGCGCCATGCGCAGCGGACTCGCGGAGCCGCTGCCCAGGGCCAGGGGCAACACGCGGGGCAATTCCTCCCGTTCAAAGCCCATGCTTTCGGCCAGCCGGATGACTTTGTCGATGCCGACCTTCTGGGCCAGCTTGACCGCGACGACATTGCGGGAATAGGTAAGGGCGGTTCGCAGCGGTGTCGGGCCGTAGTAGCGGCGCGAGGCATTCATCGGCGTCCAGCCGCGGATGCTGATCGGTGAATCGACGACGATGCTGGACGGGGTCATGCCATCGGCGAGTGCGGCGGAATAGACCACCGGTTTGAAACCGGAGCCCGGCTGGCGCTTCGACTGAATGGCGCGATTGAATTTGCTGTAATGGAAATCATAGCCTCCGGCGATGGCGACGACCTGACCATCCTGGGGTAGCACGGACACCAGGGCTGCACCGACCTCGGGAATCTGGGTCAGCTTCAGTCGGTCGCCATTCTGCCGCAGGCGGATGACATCACCAGCCTCCAGGGCTTTGTTGCTTTCACCGCCCTTGGTGCGGGGTTTGCGCTCCGTCAGCCAGCGGTGTGCCCAACTCAGGTCGGCGGCGCTGAGCGTCAACCGTTTGCCGTTCCCGCGATAGACTTCGGCGGCGCCATTCTTGAGCGTCAGGATCAGGGCGGGTTCGGTGAGGCCGATCTTGCCGAAGCGGGCCAGTTGCTTGTCCCAGTCGGCTTCGGTGTTGTACTGGCTGAGGTCGACATGCTCCTTGATGGCGCGGAAGCGGCGGCGCTCGTCGAACTGATGCTGACTGGTGCGCAGGGCCTCTTCGGCCAGCAGTTGCAGCCGCGAGTCAATGGTGGTTCTGACCTGATAGCCGTCCTCGTAGGCAAATTCACCGTACTGCTCGTACATCTGGTTGCGCACGATCTCGGCCACGTAGGGGAAGTCCACATCCACCAGATGTTCCCGCAAGGCGGCGGTGTTGGGTGCCGCCAAGGCCGTCCGGTAGTCCGCTTCGCTGATGAAGTCCAGCGAGCGCATGCGCTCCAGCACGTAGTTGCGGCGGATCAGTGCGCGCTCCGGGTTGACGATCGGATTGAATGTGGAGGGCGCCTTGGGCAGGCCGGCGATGGTGGCAATTTCAGCCAGTTCCAGATCGTCGATGCGTTTGTTGTAGTAGATCTTGGCTGCTGCATTGACGCCGTAGGCATGGTTGCCCAGGTAGATCTTGTTGAGGTACAGCTCAAGAATCTTGTCCTTGGGCAGTTCCGCCTCGATCTTCATTGCCAGAATGATTTCCTTGACCTTTCTCAGAACGGTCTTTTCGTTGCTCAGAAAGAAATTGCGCGCCACCTGCATGGTGATGGTGCTGCCGCCCTGGCGTTTCTGGCCGGTGCTCAAAAAAGAGAATGAGGCCCGCAACAGGCCTTGATAATCAACACCGGGGTGCTCGTAAAAGCGATAGTCCTCGGCGGCCATGAAGGCTTGGCGCATCCTTTCGGGAATGGCATCCAGCGTCAGCGGGTAGCGGACTTTCTCGCCATACTGACCGATCAGTAGCCCATCCCGGCTGTAAATCTTGAGGGGGCTCTGATAACGCAAGTCCTTGAGGGCTTCAAGGTCGGGCAGATCGGACTGGAGATAGATGTAAACGCCAAACAGCATGACGCCGAGGGTCATGAGGCCGGTGACAAGACCCAGCAGAAGACGCGTCAGTGAGCGGAGCAGGTAGCTGCCCGCGGACGAATGTGAGCTTGGGGTTTTCAAGGACGGTGGACTGGCGCGTCGGTGGATGTTCCGGGTGAGGTGGCTGTCGGAGTGGCGGTCCTTCAGCGATTAAGGAACATGTTAAACAAGTAGCGTTACTATACTACACATGACGGCGCGGGGACTTGAAGGAGCCCCGTACCTATTCTGATCTGGCCACCCATCGCCTCATGACTCACGGAAAGCAGACGGGCGCCTGATGATGCCTGCAGGCTGAGTGCCCGGGGAAATGAGGAGGCTCCATTGCCTGACAGAAAGGAGCCACGAGCAAGACAAACGAATACTCACCTGAAGTCAGGGAGCATGTCGTAGGGTTTGAACATGAGCTCGCCCAGGATCATTTTCTCAGGAGACCCCCTATGCTTTTGACGTCCAAACCCAGAGCGCCTGAATGCACTGCGAACCGCATGGGCAATAATCATGATTCTTGACCTCAACAAGTATTCAGTTGGTAGCGCGGTGATCATAACGGTCATCCTCGTAACAGTAGCGTTGCAGGTTTGGCTCAAACACCGCCTCGGGAAGGAGACAATCAAGAGTTTCCATGAAGTCGGTGGATACTACATGTCTGTTGCCGGAACGCTTTACGCGGTCATTCTCGGTATGGTCGTTGTTGACTCCTTGAGTCATTTCAATGAGGCTAAACAACACCTTGAAACCGAGGCTCATTCTCTGGAAGAGGTTTATCTGATAGCGGAAAAAATGCCAGAACCCTATCGGTCCAGCATCAGAGGGAGCATCCGGAATTATACCGAGGAGACGCTTAAACAAGGTTGGCAGCACATGCAGATTGGTGAGCGAGATACCGAGGGGCTGGCGCTTTTCGATCAAATTATTCTTGAGGTCCGAGAGGTAGAGCCTGTCACTGAAAACCAGAAGACGCTTTATGCGACCATGGTGAACTCAGTCATTAACGCGGGTGAGAGTCGTCGTGACCGGCTCATTTATTCCCATAACCAAATACCAGATATCGAGTGGTTTTCTTTGATCATCGGGGGGATTATGACAATCCTCTTCACCATGTTTTTTACATCTGAGTACACCCTTGGGCAGGCAATCATGACCGCGATGGTGACATTGCTCGTCTCCCTGAACCTCTATCTCGCATTCTTGTTCTCAAACCCATACAACGGCGATCTGCAGGTACCTAAGGATGGGTTCATCACGCTGAAACACTTTATCGAAACAAACCGACTTTCAATAAACGAAAAGAGAGCAATTAGGGGCTCCTCTGATCAGCCTAAGATTAATCCTTTGTAGTTTTTCATCACGCTCATGCCTCTCTGTTTGAGGGTTTTGAGTTATGAGCAAATGGAGGCTCTGCCCCCGCTTGCAGAGGTAGATGGCTGTGCATGAAGTGCGTCGAATTGATCTGGATCGGTCTGTTTCATTGGGGCGATTTAAGCCCAAGGTATATGTGCGGCGGGAAATGGGCCGCAGACTCAGCAATGGATGGCGCTTGGAAAAGTTATCCCGAAAACACAAATGTCTGATTACGGACTTCGACCGCGTTCTTTGATGTCTTGATTCAATATAGTCTGGGTGAGAGGATTCAAACTTCGTAGGGTAATCCCCGCGTGTTAGCGGGGTTGGTCAGAAGTAGAGCGGGTTAAAAGAGCCAACTTCTGTTTCGGGGGCATGCCGCCGAGCCTCATGTTGGAGGGTTCGTGATTGTAGGCCCACATCCAGTCTGTAACAGAGTTCTGTACCTCACAGTCAGGTGGAATCAAACGAAATTGAAAAGGGCACGTTCTTGCTTCCGAGCGACCCTTTCAGAAGAAAAAAGAAAGACCCTCCCCGGGGGCGTCCCGCTCATTCTGGGACAGGGCTGCACTGGGCCCGGATTTTCGAAATGAAAAGTGTCAGGATGGCGGTGGTCAATATGGTCAGGTGGAGGCGGAGGGCGGCCATCACCCCATCAGGTAGAATGGCTATGCGAGTTTGCTGACAGCGTTCAGGCACGCAGCGGAACGTGACAAGACTGTGAGCAAGTCCATCTGATCGAGGTGCTCAAAAACCGCTGCAGGCCAATCAATACGGGCATCTGATAGCGCTATAACCGATTCCCTTCCGGCATGATTGATGTTTTCACTCCGTCCTAAAAAAACAGCCTTTCTCGGTATCGACATCAGCCCTTCTTCAGTGAAGCTGGTTGAATTGGTGCGCGATGCCGGGGGAGTCCAGCTGGAGCGTTACGCGATTGTCATGCTATCGCCCATGGAGGCTGCGACGGAAAGCCAGTCGCGTATTCAGGTGATGGGGGCGGCCATTCGCAAGGGCATCCGGCAGTTGGGAACCAAGGTGACGCAAGCAGTCACGGCTGTGCCGATTTCCGCGGTCATCACCAAAACGGTCAGCTTTCCTGCGACACTCAACGAGGATGAGATCGAAGCCCAAATCGAGCTGGAGGCTGAACGCTACATCCCCTTCCCGCTAGAGGATGTCAGTCTCGATTTTTTTGTCGTTGGGCCGACCCAGGGTTACCCTCAGTCGGTCGACGTGCAGGTGGTCGCTTCCCGCAGGGAGTTCGTCGAGGATCGGGCGGCTGCGCTCGAATGGGCGGGACTCAAGGCCGAGGCGGTGGATGTGGAATCCTTCGCACTGATGCGCGGTTGTGACTGGTTCATGCGCACAGAACCGGCCTATGCCAGCCCGGTTTACGCCGTTTGCGACATGGGCGCTGCGACCAATGCGTTGATCGTGATTCGGGATGAGCAGGTGATTTACAACCGTGAGCAGGCTTTCGGTGGGCGGCAGCTGACAACGGACATCCAGCAGCGGTTCGGGCTGACGTTTGAGGATGCCGAGGCGGCCAAGAAAACCGGACGCTTGCTGGAAAACTACGAGGCCGACATCCTGGCACCGTTTATCGACACGCTGGGGCAGCAGGTACACCGTGGGCTGCGCCTCTTCAACGTGTCTCAGCCACAGGTGACGGTCAATCGCATCTTCCTGAGCGGGGGCAATTCTGCGTTGCCGGGACTGGATCGCGCCGTAGCGGCCGCGACGGGCTGCCCGGTGAGCCGGGTCGATCCTTTCGCCGGCATGTCGGTCGGGCCTTCGGCGGCCAAGCCCAGTTTCGTCCAGGACGCTCCGTCCTTGCTGATTGCCACCGGGCTCGCCCTGCACGGCTTGGACGCATAGCCATGGCCAGAATCAACCTTCTGCCCTGGCGTGAGGCGCGCCGCAAGCGTCAGCAGCGCAACTTCCTGCTGATGATGGGCGCCGGGCTGCTGGGGACGGCCCTGCTGATGACGGGCGTTCACATGACGATCAGTCAGCGGCTGGAGGTGCAGCAGGCACGCAATCAGTTTCTCACCAAGGAGCTCGACATCCTGACCTTCAAGGTCCGGGAAATTCAGGATCTCGAGAAGAAGAAAAAGAACCTGATCTCGCGCATGGATGTCATCCAGCAATTGCAGGTCAGTCGGCCGGCCGTGGTGCATCTGTTTGAAGAACTGCGCAAGACCGTGCCAGAGGGGCTGCAGTTGCTGGATATGGAGCAGCGTGATCGGACCATCGCCATCAATGGCATCGCCCAGTCGAATGCGCGCATTTCGGTCTACATGCGTAACCTTGAGGTTTCGCCCTGGCTGCAGCAGCCTTCGTTGCTCGTCATTGAGGCCAAGCCCGAAAGCAAGAACAAGAAGGAGAGCCAGATGAGCCGCTTTTCGCTGCATGTCATCCAGAGCAGTGACAGCAGTCCGGAAGGCGCTGCCGAGGCGTTGCCCGCTGGGGCAGCGGTGCCCAAGGGGGCGCCATGAATTTGTCCGAGATCAGCTGGGATCTTGAAAATGCCGGATCCTGGCCATTGCAGATCAAGGCGGCGGTCATCACCCTGCTCGGGCTGTCGCTGGCGGCGCTCTGGTACTCCGTCGATACCAGCAGTCAGCTAGAGCAGCTGGCAGCGGCCGAGGCCAAGGAAGCCGAACTGCGCACTGCCTTCGAGCAGAAGCAGCGGATGGTCGGGCGGCTGGAGGAATACAAGGAGCAACTGCTGGAGATCGAAAAGACCTTTGGCGATTTGCTCCTGCAGTTGCCGAACAAGACCCAGGTGCCGGAACTGCTGGTGGATGTCTCGCAAACGGGCCTGGCCAGCGGGCTGGAATTTGAACTGTTCAAGCCCGGAACCGAGGTGGTTCATGACTTCTATGCCGAGCTTCCGATCGAGGTCAAGGTCTTCGGGCGTTATGGTGATTTTGGCGGATTCGTCAGCGGCTTGGCCTCGTTGCCGCGAATCGTGACGGTGCACAACATCAAGATCACACCCAACCCGACCAAGGACAACCCGCGGCTGGAGAAATTTCCCCTGGTCATGAGTGCGCTGGTTCGGACGTACCGCTATCTTGACGATGACGAGTTAAAAGCGGCGGCCAATGCGGCCAAGCCAGCCCCCAAGCCGCAGCCCAAACGATGATGAAAACCTTCAGAGCGGCTCAGTTTCGGTTCCGAATTCGCCCGGCCTGCTGGGCAATGGTGCTGACCGCCCTGCTGACGGGCTGTGCCGAGGATGACATGAGCGATCTCAAGGCATTCATCGCCCGCGCCAAGGCGCAACCCAGTCCGCCCCTGGCGCCGTTGCCCGACATTCGCATTGTGGAGCCGTTCATCTTCAAGCCGGCTGCGGGGCGGGATCCGTTCGAGCCGGATGAAGTCCTGCAGAAACCGCTGGAAGTTCAGGTTGAGACCGGTGTCCGTCCGGATACCTTGCGGGCGCGCGAGGAACTGGAGGGTTTCGAGCTCGATACGCTGAGGATGGTCGGTACTGTCCGTCAGGACGGGACGGTCTGGGCCTTGGTCCGAACCCAGCAGGGGACGATCCATCGGGTGAAGGTCAATAATTACATTGGCAAGAATTACGGCCGGGTGCTGAATATTCTCGATAATCAGGTCGAGCTGGTGGAAATCTATGCCGACAGTACGGGCGTCTGGCGCGAGCGCAAGGCCATGTTAATGATGGTAGAGGGAGACAAAACCCCATGATCGTGAAGATCCCGAAAAGGTGCGGCCCTGATCGTCCGGCGCTGGTGCAGATGCTGATCCTGGCCCTGTCGATAGGCTGGGGTTGGACGGCCGAGGCTGCGACGCACCTGCAGTCGGTCGAGTTTGCGCAGTTGCCGGGCGAGCGGCTGGAATTTACTCTGACGCTGGATGCGCCGGGCGTGGCTCCGAAGGATTTCCAGACCGAACTCCCGCAGCGCATCGTGCTGGATCTGCCGGGTGTGACCAATGCTACCGGCCAGCGCAGCGTGCCGGTTCAGCGGGGTGGCGTTACCACGTTGCAGTTGGTCGAATCCGGCGGGCGTACGCGCGTGGTGTTCAATCTTGATCGTGCTCAGGTCTATGCCGTGCGCTCGGCGGGCAATCGGGTCATGCTGAGTCTGGGGGCATCGAATCCACGTCCGGGCCCGGGTTCAGCAGCGTCGTCGTCGGCCCCGGCGCAGCGCCCGGCGACGTATGCAGGAGCGTCTCGGGAACTGGGGAATGTCGATTTCAGACGCGGTGAACATGGCGAAGGGCGGGTATTGATCACGCTGAACAATCCCCGCGCGATCGCCGATATCCGGCGCGAGGGGCGGCGGGTGGTTATCAGTCTGCCGGATGTTCCGCTGCCCGCCCGTCTGGCACGGCGACTTGATGTCATCGATTTTGCCACCCCGGTACATTTCATCGAGGCAACCCCCGAGGCCGGCGGTACCCGGATTGTCGTGTCGCCGGTGTCCGACCGCTTTGAGTTGTCGTCCTATCAGTCGGGCGGGCTGCTGGCGGTGGATTTCAAGCCCCAGCCGGACCCGCGCGCGGCGGCCGGACGCAACCGGCCGGTCGTCTATGACGGCCACAAGCTGACCCTGAACTTCCAGGATATCTCCGTGCGTTCGGTTTTGCAGATTCTGGCCGACTTTACCAATGTCAACATCGTTGCCAGCGACACCGTCGAGGGCAATGTGACCTTGCGGCTGCAGGATGTGCCGTGGGATCAGGCGCTGGATTTGGTGTTGAAATCCAAGGGGCTGGGCAAGCGTCAGGAAGGTAATATCATCCGCGTGGCGCCGCTGGACGAACTCAACAAGCAGGAACAGGACGAGCTGGAAGCACGGCAGGCAGTGGAAGAACTCGAACCCTTGCGGACCGAGATCATCCAGATCAATTACACCAAGGCCGAGGATTTGAAGAAAATCCTGCTGGGTGTGAGCGAGCGGACCGATAAGCAGGTGACGGATGTGGACAACATCAACGGCAGGAAGACCTCATCCAAGACCAGTTCCATGGATGCGGCCCAGTCGCTGTTGTCCAGTCGCGGCAATGTGACCACCGATCCCAGGACTAACCAGCTGATCGTGCATGAGACCTCCCGCAATCTGGAGCGCATCCGTGACCTGATCGCGCAGTTGGACAAGCCCGTCCGTCAGGTGTTGGTCGAGTCGCGCATCGTCATCGCCACCAACGATTTCACCCGCGAGCTGGGATCGCGGTTATCACTGAACCGGGCGGGTACCGTAAATCGGCAGGCGAATTCCTATCAAGGGGTGCAGGTGCCCAATGCCGCGTACCCGATGACTCCGCCGGCCGGCGATGGCTCCAGTGGAGTCAACGGCAATGCGCTGGTCGATCTGGCGGCGACGGCGGCCTCCGCCAGTGGCGGCTATTTCGGGGTAACCTTCCTCAAGGTGGGTGAATACCTGCTGGATCTGGAGCTGTCCGCTGCGCAGGTGGAAGGCCGGACCGAGATCATCTCCACCCCGAAGGTGGTGACGACCGATGGGGCCGAAGCCTATATCCTGCAAGGTGAACAGATTCCGTATTCGCAGAACAATGCCCTCGGTGCCTCCAATACCCAGTTCAAGGATGCCGTGCTAGAACTCAAGGTGACGCCACACATCACGGCTGATCACAACATCCTGATGGATCTCTCGGTCAAGAAGGACGCTCCCGGTGCGCGCCAATACTCGAACGGGAATGTCGGTATCGAAAAGCGCGAAATCCTCACCAGCGCCCAGGTGTCCAACGGCGAAACCATGGTGCTGGGGGGCGTCTACGAAGGTGATAAGGAAGATCGGACCGATAAGGTACCGTTTCTGGGCGATTTGCCGGGGGTCGGTTTCATGTTTCGCAAGAACCTGACGCGGGACAACAAACGTGAACTGCTGGTGTTCATTACACCCAAGATCGTCGGCTCGGAGTGGGTGCGGCGCTAGCAGCAGTTGGTTCTTGCACGCGTCCGTCTGACAGTCAAAAGGGGCGTCCGGTATCGTGATACCGGACGCCCCTTTGCATTGTGCACGGGTCAGGTCTGACCGGAGCCAACTAGTCGCCGTCCGTTGACTCCGTGTGGTTGTTGCCGGGTTCCGCCGGGGGAGCGCTGGCGGTGGGGCTGGATTCGGCGGACCAGCCGCTCGATTCGGTCGCCTGACCACTTCTCAGCGGTATCCGCCGATCCCTCCGCGTGCGCGTCCGGCGCCGTGGACTACGCCGCGGTTTGTCAGTCGTCGCCTGATCATCCTCAGCCGCCTCATCCGAGGACGGTTCAGGCAGGTCGATGGCCGTCTCCGGCGGAGTCGCTTCAGCAGTGGCAAACGGTAGCACCGGTTCCGGCGCGGGTGCCGCGAACACGGGCTCGGGTTGTGGAACCGGCTCAGGCGTTACGGCCGCCTTCGGGCTGTCTGCTTCGTGATCGGTCTCGACCCGATCATGGCCGGCAGGTCGGAGTCCCCGGTGGCGGGGTGACCGCGAGGTGCGAACACTGCGCTGCCACTCGGGCTTGTTGGGGGACGCTTCAGCAACGGGAGTTGCCTCAACGGGTTCCGCTACCGCCTCAGGCGGCAGGTCCACGGGCGGGAGATCAGCGCTGACAGGCGCGGCTGGAACTTCGCCCTCAAACGCGTCGATAGGTTGCGTGTCGAGGCTGTTGACCGTCTGCTCGGTCGTACGCGCAGCTTCGCCATCGCCGCGACGTCCACCCCGGCGGCGGCGCTTGCCACGTCGGCCCTCGCCGCGTGGCCGGCGCTCGGCATCCGTACCTTCGGCTGTCAGTGAGGGTTCCTGATCTACCACCGGGGCTGCAACGACCGGTTGGCGGACTTCGGTCGCTGCAGCCGGCCGGGGTGATCCCTGCTCGTTGCGACGACCGCGCCGATCGGCGTTCGAGCGGCGCGATGAGCCCCCGTTGGTGGGGGCTGGCGTCCGGCTCGCCGGGCGGGGTTCCGGTGCCTGCGTTTCCTCCTTCTGCTGGACTTCGCCCTCGCTTTTGGTTCCGGTCAGCAGGGTGAAGAAGCGCTTGAACAGACCGCTGTTCTTGCTGGGTGCCACTGGAGCCATGCTGCGCTGGGGAACAGGCTGGTCGGGCATGAACTCCTTGACGGCCGGCTCGGCATGGCTGCCGGTGGATTGCCGGGCGTAGCGATCCATGTCGCCAGTCTGCGGTCGTGTGATCTGGTAGCTGGCGGGTTTCTCGGCATCTTCGCTGATATCCGTGGTCCGCACGCGCTGGATTTCATAGGCCGGCGTTTCCAGATGCTTGCTGGGGATGATCAGTACAGAGACCCCGTGACGCGTTTCGATGTCGTTGACCGTCGCCCGCTTCTCGTTCAGCAGGTAGGTGGCTGAATCGACCGGCAGATAGGCGATGATTTTGCTGGAGTTTTTCTTGATCGCTTCTTCTTCGATCATGCGCAAGACCGACAACGCCAGAGATTCGACGCTGCGGATCGAGCCTTGGCCGTTGCAGCGCGGGCAGGTTAGCTGGCTCGACTCGCCCAGCGATGGCCGCAGTCGTTGCCGGGACATTTCCAGCAGGCCGAAGCGGGAGATGCGGCCAATCTGGATGCGGGCACGGTCCATGCGAACCGCGTCGCGTAGCCGGTTTTCGACCGCACGCTGGTTGCGGGCAGCCATCATGTCGATGAAGTCGATCACGAACAGGCCGCCAAGATCGCGCAGGCGCAGTTGCCGGGCGATCTCATCGGCGGCCTCAAGATTCGTGTTGAGGGCCGTTTCTTCGATATCGCCGCCCTTGGTGGCCCGGGCCGAGTTGATGTCGATGGCGGTCAGGGCTTCGGAGTGGTCAATGACGATGGCGCCACCGGATTGCAGCGGTACTTCGCGGCAATAGGCAAGTTCGATCTGGCCTTCGATCTGGTAGCGGTTGAAGAGCGGGACGTTGTCCTGATAGAGCCGGGCTTTGTTGATGAACTGCGGCATGACCTGCTGCAGGAAGCTTTTGACCAGCTTGAAGGTGCCGGGATGATCGATCAGGATTTCGTCGATGTCGCCACGCAAGTGATCGCGCAAGGCCCGGATGATGACATTGCTCTCCTGAAAGACCAGCAGCGGGGCGGGTTTTTCGTTGGCCGAACGGTCGATGGCTTCCCAGAGTTGCAGCAGGTAGTTGAGATCCCACTGGAGTTCTTCGACCGATTTGCCGCCGCCGGCGGTACGGATGATCAGGCCCATGCCCTCTGGCACCTGCAGCGCCGCCATGACTTCACGCATGTCGGTCCGCGTATCGCCTTCGATGCGGCGCGAGATGCCGCCCGCACGCGGGTTATTGGGCATCAGGACCAGGTAGCTGCCGGCGAGGCTGATGTAAGTGGTCAGGGCGGCTCCCTTGGTGCCGCGTTCCTCTTTTTCGACCTGAATCAGCAGCTCCTGGCCTTCCTTGAGGTATTCCTTGATGTCGCGGCGGCTGACTTCCTGATCGGGCGGCAGGCCGAGGTATTGCGGCAGGATTTCCTTGAAGGGCAGAAAGCCGTGGCGTTCAGAGCCGAAGTTGACAAATACGGCTTCCAGACTGGGCTCAACCCGGCTGATGATGCCTTTGTAGATGTTGGCTTTCTTCTGTTCCCGTGAGGGGACTTCAATATCGAAATCGTACAGTTTCTGACCATCCACCAGAGCAACGCGTAGCTCCTCCGGTTGGGTGGCATTGATTAACATTCTCTTCATTCACTAATCCTTTAGCGGCCCGAGGCAACCGTTTCCTACCGGTCGCGCGCAGCGGAGTCTTTAGTCGTTTGCGTCTGAACCATTCCGGATCAGGCGGCTGCGTTCAAATTCTGTCATCCGGGTAGCGTCACCTTGGAACGAACTCCGTCCATCGGTGGATACACGTGTTACCACTCGGGTCGCGTGCGATTCGCTCGTCATGGGTCGAGCGTAAAAACCCTTGATGCGTCCCGGCAATCCGCCACGCGTCCAGAGGGTCTTCCGCTCCGGGGTGTGCAAATCCAGGGACTGGCGGGATACAAACAGATGCTCACATATGAAAAGGACACCCCTTGGGTGATCCTTATGAAATAGGTGGACGTGGGGTTATCCTGGTCAGGCAGCCTGTGCTTCATCCCGCGTATGCAGCCTAGGCGTTCTTCTTTGTGTCGTTTGCCTGATCAGGGTCGTGCGTCGTGGCGCAGTGTGACGGCATAACCCAACGCGCGCAACTATAACAACGGCCGGTCAAATCATCAATTTAATACTGCATGCTGCTATCATGCCTGAATGAATTCAACCCCGTCTTCTGCTGCCGTGCAATGGATTGAGGTCGATGAAGAGCATGCCGGGCAGCGCATTGACAACTTTCTGTTGACCCGCCTCAAGGGCGTCCCTAAAAGCCATGTCTATCGGATTCTCCGAACCGGCGAAGTGCGTCGGAACGGTGGCCGGGTACGGGCACAGGATCGGCTGGCCCAGGGTGATGTGATTCGGGTACCTCCGGTTCGGGTGGCCGAGCGCGAAGCCATCGCGATGCCGCTGAATGGGGTGCGCGCGCGCATTGAGCCCCGCATTCTCCTGGAGGACGATGACCTGTTGGTGCTGAATAAGCCCTCGGGTCTGGCCGTGCACGGTGGCAGCGGCCTAAGCTTCGGCGTGATTGAAGCGCTGCGTGAACTCCGCCCACAGAGCCGCTTTCTGGAGTTGGTGCATCGGCTGGATCGCGACACGTCAGGCTGTCTGCTGATCGCCAAACGGCGCTCGGCCTTGAAGAGCTTGCATGAGCAGTTCCGCGATGATGACGTCAACAAAGTCTACCTGGCATTGCTCACGGGACGGTGGGCCAGAAAAGAGTGGCTGGTGGATGCACCCCTGAAAAAGAACGTGTTGCAGAGCGGCGAGCGGCTGGTCCGGGTGGCGCGGGATGGCAAGCCGTCATCGACATTGTTCAGACGCACGCGCAGTTTCGCTGCCGCCACATTGGTCGAAGCGCGGCCGATCAGCGGGCGCACGCACCAGATTCGCGTGCATGCCCAGCACATGGGGCATCCGCTACTGGGTGATGACCGTTACGGCCAGGCCGAGGCCAATCGCCAATTTCGGCAACTGGGTCTGAAGCGACTTTTCCTGCACGCCGCCGAAACACGTTTTCGGCACCCCCGCAGTGGTGAGACGGTCGTCATTCGGGCGCCGCTGGACGAGGAGCTGGATGAGCTTTTGTCGCGGTTGTCGGCATGAACCAGCGCTACGATCTGCTGATCTTTGACTGGGATGGCACCCTGTTCGATTCCATCGGCTGGATTGTCGACTGTCTTCGGCATGCGGCGGACTGCTGCGGGCTTGAAATACCCTCTGAGCATCAGGCCCGGTCGGTGATCGGCCTGAGTCTGCAGCAGGCCATGCAGCAACTCTATCCCGGCTCCAGCGAAGCACAGGCGCAAGCGCTGGCGCGGCATTACCGGACGTTCTATCACACCCAGTCTTCCGATTTGGGCGTGTTCGCACAGGTGCCGGAAGTCTTGTCGACCCTGCGCGAGCAGGGATATCAACTGGCGGTGGCGACGGGCAAGGCGCGTTCGGGTCTGGATCCGGCACTGGCACAGACCCGGCTGGATGGCCTGTTTCACGCGACTCGCTGCGCCTGCGAAACGGCATCCAAGCCGGATCCGCGCATGGTGTTCGAGATTCTGGATGAGTTGGGCGTGGCCGCAGAGCGCACCCTGCTGATCGGCGATTCGCTGCATGATCTGCGCATGGGCCACAGGGCCGGAGTGGATGTGCTGGCGGTGACTTGCGGCGCCAACACCCATGCAGAACTGGCGGAACTCCATCCGCAAGCCATCATCGAACATCCGGTCGATCTATTGCCATTGCTGACCCGAGGAGTCTGAATGTCATCGAATGCAAATGAACATGAGTCCGCGCCCCAAGCCAATCAGTCACACGCTGCGGGCTGGGAGCAGCAGACCTTGGAAAAGGTACTGCTGGCGTCCCTTGAAGAGCAGCGTCGAGCGCGTCGCTGGGGGATTTTCTTCAAACTGATTTTCGTAGCCTATCTGGGCGCGGCACTCCTGATGGCGGCCAAGCCTTTTGGTGGGCGGAGCCGTGAGGATGGTGAAGGGCATACGGCCGTGGTGGATGTCGCGGGCGTGATTGCGCCAGGCCAGCCCGCCAGTGCTGACAATATCATCGAAGGTCTGCGCGATGCGGTGGAAAACAAGAACACCAAGGGCGTTCTGCTGCGCATGAACAGTCCCGGTGGCAGTCCGGTTCAATCGGCTTACGTCTATGACGAAATTCGCCGCCTGAAAAAGCTGAAGCCAGAGTTGCCGATTTACGCGGTGGTAGAGGACATGTGCGCGTCTGGTTGTTATTACATTGCCTCCGCTGCGGACAAAATCTACGTCAATAGCGCCAGCGTGGTCGGTTCGATTGGCGTCATCATGGGCGGTTTCGGTTTTGTCGATACCATGAAGATGCTGGGTGTCGAACGCCGCATCATGACCGCAGGTGAACATAAGGCACTGCTTGATCCGTTTGCGCCGGTCGATGAGGTCGCCCGGATCCACATGCAAGGAGTGCTGGGCGATGTCCACAAGCAATTCATCGACGCGGTCAAACAAGGCCGGGGCGCACGGCTGAAAGAGACGCCTGACATGTTCTCGGGGCTGATCTGGACCGGAGCGGAAGGCATCAAACTGGGCCTTGCCGATGATGTGGGTGATGACCGGCATGTCGCCGAAGACATCATCGGCGCCAAAAAAATGAGTAGTTTCAACCCCGAGGAAAATGTTCTCGACCGCCTCGGTCGCCGGATCGGCGCCTCTGTGGGGCGCGTGATGATGGAAGCAGTGACGGCCAATGCCGCCCATCTGTGATGGCAGGATAATCCTGGCCGGATGAGCAAGGAGTATGAAATTCTTGAAGAAACCCCGGCCTATCGGGGTTTCTTCAACCTGACCCGCTACCGGCTGCGTCATACGTTATATGGTGGTGGCTGGACCCAGCCCATTACCCGGGAACTGTTCCACCGGGGCCAGTGCGTGGCGGTGCTACCCTACGATCCGGTGACCGACCGTCTGGTGTTGATCGAGCAGTTCCGGATCGGTGCAGTGGGCACCCAACAGCCACCCTGGCTAATCGAAACCGTGGCCGGTGCCGTCGAGGCCGGAGAAACGGCGGAAGAGGTGGCACGCCGCGAGTCGCTCGAAGAGGCCGGGTGCGAGTTAGGACAATTGATTCGAATTGGCGAGTTTTTCACCTCCCCGGGCGGTACTTCGGAAAAGGTCACGCTTTTCTGCGGGATTGTCGCGGGCGATCTGCAAGAGGGCCTGTTTGGACTGCACGAGGAGCACGAAGATATCCGCGCCATCGTTCTCGGATTCGATGAGGCGTGGGCCTGGCTGTCCTCGGGGGTGATTGATTCGGTGGTTCCGGCGCTTGCCCTGCAGTGGCTCATGCTGAACAAAGGACGCTTCCTGGCAGCCCGGGAATGACCGGATCCCGACTCAACGGGCGGCACCGGTTGTTGGGCGAGACTCTGCGTGACAGTTCGGACCATACCCCGCGCAGATATCGCCGGTCTTTTTA